>CAZFIR010000168.1:0-10405 GCA_964519535.1 uncultured Thermodesulfobacteriota bacterium
GAAGGACATTCAGGGGAGTGAATCCGTAGAGGTCTTTGGGCATGAAGATTATGTAGAGCCCGAGCCTGTGAAGGTCGATCTGGAAGGCTTAATCCAGAATTTCAAAATCGGCTTTCAGCAATTCTCACCGTTGTGGAAAGAGATCTTCTGTAAACAGTGCTTCGGGGAGATACGAAAGACCGCCCGACTCGAACCCCAAGAATTTCATCTCTCTACGGATGCCTGGATTCGAATCCTGTATGAGTTGGCAGCTACCTTTCACGCTTGGAGTGTCAATCGCAACAAGTTGATTGACTTGGTAACCCCGCTCTACTATGCTCGGGTGGCTTCCTTCGTACGGCAGAGCTGGGAGATGTCGACCCAAGAGGCAGAGGACCTGGTGGAAGAGCAGGCCCAAAGATTTGAAGAACGCAAGGATTATCTCCTCAAGATGTGGAACAAGAAAGCCGAGCAGATCACGCAGTCGTGAGCACGGAACATGCTCACGGCGATCACATAATAATAACCTTAAATGTGTTCATTAAAAATAAGGGAAGGAGGATGCCATGGAGCGCAATAAATGGGTTTTTATGATCTCCTTCGTTCTGCTGATATCCGCCTTATCTGTATTCAACGCCCATGCCCTTCAGGAGGGGCCCATCAAACTCCTATACTCCACCTTCTTCCTCCCTGACAATTGGCAGGCCCAGTTGGGTGAATCCTGGGCAAAGGAGATAGAGCAACGGACCCATGGCAGGGTAAAGATCGCCTATATCCCGAGTGGGACGTTTGTAAAAGCAGATGAGGTCTATGCAGGGGGCCTCATCAATGCCATAGACATCGGGATGTCGGCCTTTGCCTATAATCGGGAGCGTTTCCCCTGTATGGAGGCCATCGATCTCCCCCTGGGGTATCCCAGTGGGAGGGTGGCGACAGCGGTCATTAACGACTTTTACCGGAGATTTCGGCCCACAGAGCTCGCTGATGTAAAGGTCCTCTATCTCCACGCCCACGGCCCTGGCCTGCTCCACAGCAAGAAGCCCGTCTCCAGGCTGGAGGATCTCAGGAGGATGAGGATCCGCTGTACCGCCTTCAGCGCCAAGATAGTCCGAGCCCTCGGTGCTGAAGCGATGGTCGCCCCTCAGGGGTATACCTACGCCCTCCTTGCCGACAACTATGTGGATGCCACCTATAGCCCCATGGAGGTCTTGAAGGGGTGGAATCAAGCCGAGGTGATCGACTATACCACTGTGTGCCCCTGCATCGGCTATACTCCGGCTTCTACGTCGTGATGAACCTCAAGAAGTAGCGTTCCCTCCCCCCGGATATCCAGAAGGCCTTTGAGGAGGTCAGTGCCGCGTGGATCGATAGACATGCCGAGGCATGGAATATCATGGATGATGAAGGACGGAAATATACCCTCAGCCTGGACAATAAGATTATCGTTCTTTCCAAGGAGGAGGGGGCACGATGGTGTAAGGCTATTCAACCGGTTGTTGATGACTATGTAGAACGAGCGAAGGGAAAGGGCCTACCCGGGCAGGAATATGTGCGGACCGTGCGGGAGCTGATAGAGAGGCATGGCGGAAGATAGGATGATCTTCCCCTTTATTTAGAAGGCCTCGACGCTGGAGCTCTTGAAGGTCACATAGACGGGGGATCCGAGGGTGAGTCTCATCTCCTGAAGGGACCTCTTGGTAATCCTTACCTTTAATCTTTCACCGATATCGACGAGCAGACTCACCGCCTCCCCCTCATCGGTTACCTGGGAGATCTTGCCGACAAAGGAGTTGCGGGCACTGGTTGCAATAGGTTCAATTGAGACGATAATATCTTGAGGCGGGATGGCGATGTGGCTGACATGATCTCTTTCAGGGATGAGGGCGATCTGTATCCTTCCGGTATCGAACAGAAAAAGGTCTTTGTCTTTTTTCACTATGTGTCCCTTGAACAAGTTTTCCATGGGGGATCGCGCTATCTTCCCATCAAAGAGATAGATCACCTCGTTAGTGAGTCGATAGGCCTGGTTTATATCGTGGGTGGCAACTATGACGGTGATCTGCAACTCTTCATTTAGTTTTCTCAAGATACCTTCCAGCTGCTCAACCCCGTGTCGATCGACATTGGCGGTTGGTTCATCGAGGAGCAAGACCTGAGGATCAAGGGCGAGGGCCCTGGCGATGGCCACCCGTTGGGTTTCCCCCCCTGACAACTCGTATGCCATCCTTTTTTCGAAACCCGACAATCCCACCATAGTGAGGCACGCTTGCGCCTTCGCCGCTCTTTTCGCTTTTGTTATTCCTCTTACTTTCAATCCATATACGACATTCTTTTCCACCGTGGTATGAAAGAGATAGGGGTTTTGGATTATGAGGGTCACCTTCTTTCTGAGTTGATGTTTATCTCTGGTATCGACGTCAACCCCCTCCCAGTATATCGTGCCGGACGTTGGGGGGAGGAGGAAGGCCAGGATGGAGAGCAGCGTGCTCTTGCCAGCACCATTAGGCCCCATTATTCCGTAAATACCCCCCTGCTGGATAATGAGATGGGGGATGTCGAGGACCGTACTGTCATCGTACGATTTGGTGATATCGCGCAGTGCAAAGAGGGGGTCCATCTCTTATCCCCTCTTCGCCTGAAAGTAGTGAAACAAGATATTTATGGCAAAAGCCACCGCGAGGAGTATAAACCCCAGGGATAAGGCGAAGGCAAATTCCCCCTTGGCTGTCTCCAAGGCAATGGCTGTGGTCATGATCCGTGTATAGCCCTTGATGTTACCCCCCACCATCATGGCGGTACCCACTTCTGCAATGACTCTGCCGAAGCCAGCGATCACCGCGGCCGTAAGGGCGAATCTTGCCTCCGAGAGCACGGTCAGCGCCGTCCGTACCGCACCGGCCCCCAACGTCATGGCGGTCATCTTGGCCCGTGGGTCCATTGCTTGGATGGCCGATATGGTGAGGGCCACGATTATGGGGGTGGCGAGGATGAACTGGCCGATGACCATAGCTGTGGGCGTAAAAAGGAGGCCGAGGGGACCGAAAGGTCCCTTTTTTGAAAGGAGGGAATAAAGGAAGAGACCCACCACCACCGTCGGGAGCGAAAGGAGCGTGTTGAAGAAGGTGATGACGGACCTCTTAAGGGGAAATGCATGAGTGCTGATCAAAAAACCCAATGGAATACCGACGATAGAAGCGAAGAGGGTCGCTATAAGGGAGATCCTGAGAGAGAGCAGGACTGTACGGAAGACCTCGGCATCCAAGCTGATGATCAGGATGACGGCTTCTCTTATTCCCCCCCAGAGGTATTCCATAATTTTATTCTCTATTTCGGACTTTTAATGGCGTCGGGATAAAAGAGGGGATCCCCGTACTTTCCCTTGCCATACACTGCGATGATTCTCTGTCCCTCTGGAGAGGTCACCCACCCGATCAGGGCCATGGCCATGATGTAGTTCACGGAGGGATGACGGTCGGGGTTGACTGCAATTATACCGTAGGGATTGAAAAGGGTGGGGTCACCCTCGAAGAGGATGGGAAGATCGATCTTTCCCTCTTTTTGAAAGGCGAGATAGGTCCCTCTGTCAGTGAGGGTGTAGGCCCCCTTTTCGTGGGCCATGATGAGTACCTCGCCCATACCTCTGCCAGATTCTATGTACCAACTCCCCGATGGCTTTACCTTTGCCTCCTGCCAGATGGAGAGCTCTTTGTTATGGGTCCCGGATTTATCCCCTCGGGAGACAAAAGACGCCTTTTTTTTCGCTATCGACTTGAGGGCCTCGGCTGCCGTCTTGGCCTTGTTTATCCCAGCTGGGTCAGCGCCCGGTCCGATGATGACGAAGTCGTTATGCATGACATCGCGACGATTGACACCATACCCATCAGCGACGAATTGGTCTTCGAGGTCTCTGGCGTGGACAAGCACCACGTCGGCATCTCCATTTTTGCCGAGCTCCAAGGCCTTACCCGTCCCCACTGAGATGACATCCACCTTTACGTTGAACTGTTTTTCAAAAGGAGGAAGCAGTTCATAGAGGAGTCCTGAATTCTCGGTGCTGGTCGTGGTGGAGAGCTTCAGCCTTTCCCCGGCCGAAAGGGCTGGGGTAAGGAAGAGGATGAAAGCGAGACCTATTAGCAATACTCTTCCATTCATTTTGAACTTCATCTTCCAACTCCTGTTTTTGGGTATAGCTAGTAACATAACCATTATTTATTGTCAATAATAAATATTTATAGTTAAATTTAGATATAATTTGTTATTATTAGATATATTATTGACAGTCTTGTCGTTATATGGTACACATTTTTATCATGGAAGAGCTCCTTACTACCAAAGAGCTGGCTGATTTCCTGCGCCTCAATGAGAAGAAGGTATATCAGCTTATTAGAGAGGGGGGGGTCCCCCACGTGAGGATTGCGGGCAAATGGCTCTTTCCCAAAGGGCATGTTATGCGTTGGATTGATGAGCGTGTGCAGCGGGAAAAAGACATCTTCATGGTGGGAAGTGACGACATCCTCTTGGCGAGGCTCCTGGCCCTCTATTCCCGGGAACAATTCCCCGGGTCCCTTACCTTTTATTCCCCAGTGGGGAGCCTCAAGGGCATTCAGGCCCTTTCTCAAAAGAAGGGGCAGGCGTGTTGCACCCATCTTTTGGATGTGGAGACCGGTGCGTATAATCTCCCCTTCCTGAGCAGGCACCTTGCATCTCAGAAGTACGTAGTCGTCAATCTGTGTTATCGAAGCCAGGGGCTCATCGTCAAAGAGGGCAATCCCCTGGGGATCAAGGGGTTAGGGGACATGGTGAAAAAGGGCGTTCGATTTATCAATCGAAACGAGGGGTCTGGTACGCAAGTCTTGTTCGAATATCTTCTCAGGGAAAAGGGATTGGAGGGAAAGGAGATCGTTGGTTTCACCGACGAGGTTGATACCCATTTGGAGGTGGCACTCAAGGTCCTTTTCGGCGAGGCTGATGTCGGTGTGGGGATCGAGTATGTGACGCACCTGCTCCCCCTCGCATTCATCCCCCTTAGAGAGGAGCGGTTTGACCTCGTCATTCCAAAGGAACTATGGCCCACTCAAGTTATGAAGGGTTTTCTCTCCTACATCGATCCGGTGCCGATCCAGAGAATTGCTCGTACCCTCCCCGGTTACAATCTCAGGGATACCGGGAAGATCATCTTTGAGAGTTAACGGGGCTTCTCAAAAACCTGCGCCTAACCCCACGTGACCAATGAGCCCTGGAAATAGTGAGAGGGCATAAGGTATGCGTGATGGGGTGTAATCCGAATGCGATAGCCGAACTTACCCGTTTCTTGACTTATGAGGGTTGTTTGAAAGAGATAGTTGCTGTCTTCAGATCGAACGGGCTCCATGCGGAGGAGCCTTCGATCGTCTAGCCGCCCCCCTGGGTCGGGTTGCCCATAATAGACCTCCACCTTTACATCGTCCGGCACCAATGCGCCGAGATGAACTAAGGCCGCTATTGTTAGTTCCTCTCCCACCGCCAACTCATCAGGGCCTTCCTGTTTCACCTCCACGATCGATACCTTTTGCCAGTGTTCCTCGATCTTGCGGCACCACGTGGCTAGAGACTTAGCCTCGGCCATATGATCTGTGAAAAGCCCCTCGATATAGTTATGGGCGGGGAGGTAAAACCATTCCGTATATTCCTCAAGCATGCGGTGGGCATTGAATCGGGGACACAGGGATAACATCGAGGCCTTTATCTTTTTAATCCAATCTCTGGGGAGACCGTCCGATCCACGATTGTAAAAGAGGGGGATGACTTCATATTCCAAGAGGTTGTAGAGGGATCTACTATCGCTCTCGTCCTGGTAGTTGACATCGTCGTAATCCTCGCCGCTGCCGATCAGCCATCCTACTTCAGGCTGATAGGCCTCTGCCCACCATCCATCCAAGGTGCTCATATGGAGGGTGCCGTTGGCGATGGCCTTCATCCCACTGGTGCCACAGGCTTCGTTGGGCCGTCGAGGGGTATTAAGCCAAATGTCGGCTCCCGCTACGAGATAGCGAGCCACCTCGAGGTCATAGTCTTCGATGAAGACTATGTGCCGACGAAACCGTTCTTCCGTGATAAAGGAGACGATTTCTTTAAGGCGTCCTTTTGCCTCCTCATCGCCGTGGTGGGCCTTGCCGGCCAAGATGATTTGGACGGGACGAGTGGGATGGCTCAAAATCTGGACGAGCCTTGCCGGATCCTTGAATATCAGGGTAGGTCGTTTATAATCCGCCATGCGCCGGGCCCAGATGATGGTCAAGTCGTCTGGGTTCAATACCTCCTTTGCTTGTGCTATCTCAGCACTGGATGCCCCCCGTCTCGTGAGTTGTTCATGGAGGCGCCTCCGGCAAAAGGAGATGAGACTGACACGCCTCCTTTCTTTGGTGCCCCACAGCTCTTCGTCGGGGATCTCCGTCACCCTGCTCCACACCTTTACGTTATCCGGGTCTTCTGACCAATGAGATCCGAGATACTGGCTATAGAGCGAAACTGTATCAGGTGAGATCCAAGAAGGGACATGGATCCCATTGGTTATGGACTCTATGGGGACATCTTCTATGGATATGGCAGGCCACAGTTGATGCCATAGTTTTTGTGAGATTGTCTTATGCAGGCTGCTGACCCCGTTGATATGTCCGGAGAGCTTCATCGCCAGGATGTTCATACAAAAGGGCTCTGAAGCATTCGCGGGATCGTGGCGACCGAGACCGAGGAGGGCAGAGATGGATATACCGAGCGTGGGGAGGTAGTTGGCAAAGCAGGTCTTGATGAGCCGAGGATCAAAGACTTCGATGCCCGCAGGTACCGAGGTATGGGTGGTGAAACAGTTACTGGCCATAACCGCCAGGTGGGCGACATCAAACGGCACCCCCTCTTCTTCCCGCAGCACTCTGATGCGCTCCAATCCCGCAAAGGCCGAATGCCCCTCATTCATGTGGTACATGACGGGGGTGAGGCCGAGGGCCCGCAGGGCCCGAACACCCCCGATACCTAACAACATCTCCTGCTTGAGACGCATGTCCCGTTCATCTGCATAGAGGCGGATGGTGATTTGCCGGATATGGGGTGGGTTTTGCGGGATGTTGGTATCGAGCAGGTAGAGAGGGACTCGCCCTACATCGACCCGCCATATTTGGGCAACAGCCGTGTCATCGCTGCACTCGACCTGAATCGTACGGGGGGCACCATCGGAATCCTTTTCCAGACGCATGGGCATGTGATAAAAGTCTATCTCGCGCGAGACCTTCTTCTGTTCTCCTTCAAAGGTGAGCATTTGACGAAAGGCCCCAAATCGGTAGAGTAACCCCACCCCTACCATGGGGAGATTAAGGTCACTGGCGGATTTGAGATGATCGGCCGACAATACCCCCAGACCTCCATGGAAAAAGGGGAGACAATCGGTCAAGCCATATTCAGCAGAGAAGTAGGCGATGAGAGATTGCGGCCTTGTTGTACGATTTTTGTTGAAATAAGGTCTTTCGAGGTACTCCTTAAAATTCTCGTAGACCCGGTCCATGGAGGACAGAAATGCACCGTCGCCTTCCAACTCATCCATGCGGTCGGGGCTCAAACGCGAAAGCAAAAGGACCGGATTGTGGTGCGTCTCATCCCAGAGGCGGGGGTCCAGGCGTTGGAAGAGTTCCACCGCCTCCGTGTTCCAAGAGAACCAGAGGTTATAGGCGATCTCCTCGAGGGGTTTGAGGCGCTCAGGCACCTTGGCGAAAACAGTGAAGAAATGGGTATTTTCTTCCATAGTCAAAGCATGTTACCATAACCCCTTATGACGTCAATGAGAATCTGCCTCAGTGCGGGAAGCCTTTGATTGCATTATCTCCTGTGATGCAGTAGGGTGAAGAGGCTGATAAAAGTCAGAGGCAAGCCTGAAATGAGCGTCATGATGGGGGTTTGACGGGAAAGGAGCGGAGGTTATGCAGACTAGGATCCGCAAAGGAGTAATCCCTGCGGCCGGCCTGGGAACGAGGTTTCTTCCTGTGACCAAGTCAGTTCCCAAGGAACTCTTGCCCATCGTGGACACACCCACCATCCAGTATATCGTGGAAGAGGCAGTATCATCGGGTATAGAAGAAGTGATCCTCATCACCGCTCGGGGCAAGGGGTCCATTGAAGATCACTTCGACGTCTCCGTTGAGTTGGAGGAGACCTTGAAGAAGCAGAAGAAAAAGGATTTGTTGCGGATGGTCAGGGACCTCTCCGAGATGGTGAGGGTGGTGGCGATCCGCCAAAAGGAGCCCAAAGGGCTCGGTCATGCTGTCCTGTGCGCCCGTGAGGCGGTGGGGGAAGAACCCTTTGCCGTCCTGTTAGGGGATGATATCGTGGATGCTGACCCTCCCTGTCTTGCCCAGATGATAGAGGTCGCCCGTCAAAGGGGCGGCGGGGTGATCGCCCTGCAGCGTGTCCCGGAGACCGAGGCCCACCTCTACGGGATCATCCGGGGGGAAGCGGTAGGGGAACGGGTGTATAAGATCACCGAATTGGTGGAGAAACCCCCCGCCGGGCAGGCCCCCTCGAACCTGGCTGTTATTGGAAGATACATCCTCCCTCCTGATATATTTCCACTTATCGAGAGCGCTCCTCCGGGCAAGGGTGGGGAGATCCAATTGACCGATGCCCTTCAGGCGTTGGCCCGCAGAATGCCCTTGTACGGATATGAATTTATGGGGGATCGCTACGATGCAGGTGACAAGGTCGGCTATCTGGAGGCCAATCTCGCCTTCGCCCTTAAGCGCCCCGAGATGGCCGAGAAGCTGAGGGAGTTTATCTCGAATATTCTCGCCGGATCCTGATGTAGGCGGTGCTCGGTCTTACGGCACCGAGCATCTCGCTGGGCTATCACATCTATAGTGCGATTTGAAGACTTGCTACCCAAAAAATATGAATGTGTGGGTTCATGTCATGTGTTCATAGTCCAGTCTGTGGGTCACCACGATCCCTGATTCATCGACGTGGTAACGGCTCATATCCCTCTCCTGATCGTAGCCGATCTCCTCTCCTCTGGCAATGATGTTTCCATGATCGATGATAGCCCGCCGCACCTTCGCCCCTTCTTCAATCACCGCATGTCCGAGGATCACAGAGTCTTCCACCTTAGCCCCGCTGGCTATGAACACATGTCTTCCGATGACAGAGTCACGGACATAGCCGCCGGCGATGATGGAACCTCCCACCATGAGCGTGTTCTGTACATACCCTGCCTTACCGCTGGTATCAACTATCACCTTGGCAGGGGGGTCGTCATGTTTGACTGAGCGTAGTGGCCAGGCAGGGTTATACAGGTTCAGGTGCGGTAAGGGGTTCTTCAAGTCCATATTGGCATCATAGAAGCTCTTGATGGTCCCCACATCCCGCCAATAGTCGTTGGGTGCCGGCATGCCGGGGACTGCGTTACGGCAAAAGTTATAGGCATAGATGCGTCTGCTTCCGTAGATCTTGGGGAGTATGTCACCGCCGAAGTCGTGGCCGCTCTCTGCATCGACGCTGTCTTGCACCACTGCTTCAATCAGCACGTCGGTGTTAAATATGTAGTTCCCCATGGAGACCAGAGACTTGTCCGGTTGGCCGGGTATAGGGGTAGGGTCAGGGACCTTTTCTTGGAAGTTTGTGACCCGCCATTGCTCGTCCACCACAATGACCCCGAGCTGCTCGCACTCGGCTCTGGGATAGGGGATTGCGGCAATAGTGATCTCTGCCTTCTTTTTCAGATGGTGGCTAATCATCTGGCCCACATCCATAAAATATACGTGATCCGCCCCAAACACGAGGACCAGATCCGGTTTCGTTTGATGGATGAGATAGATGTTTTGAAAGATCGCATCGGCTGTCCCCTGATACCAGGTCTCGCCCACACGCATCTGCGCCGGCACCGGGAGGATAAAGAGGCCGTTCATGGGATACGTCCCCACCCACCCCTGTTGCAGATGCCTGAGCAGGGATTGGGCCTTGTACTGGGTCAGGACATAGATCCGGTGTATGCCGGAATTTACTAGATTGCTGAGAACGAAATCTATTAATCGATAGTTGCCCCCAAACGGGACAGCGGGTTTCGCGCGCTGCTCGGTCAAGGGATAGAGGCGCTCACCCTTTCCCCCGGCGAGTACCATGGCTAAGACCTTGATATCCGTGCGTCTCATGATCAAGCTTCAGTATACTCAAAAAACCAGCGCCAATCTATGCCTGGAAGAAGGTCGTCTTTGCGTTAGTCGTCAGAGACAAGATTCATCGCCCCCCGAAGCGCTCTCTAGGTGGAGGCATCTTTTCCCACGCCCGGAGAGAACTCACCATGATAATCCCCCTCTTCGAAGAACACTACGTCCCACTGGTCATTGGCCTCACGGTACCTCAAGATGTAGATATTCGCATCTTCGGCCAGGACCTTAAAATAGGTGTGATC
>CAZFIR010000169.1:0-31991 GCA_964519535.1 uncultured Thermodesulfobacteriota bacterium
TTCTCCTTGATGACCCGGCAGATCTCCGGGTATTCCATAGCGCAGGCAAGGCAGTTGGCCTCGCGGCCGATCTTGCTCGGCGAGTGGGCGTCGGAATTCGAAATGAGGGTGATATTGTCGAGTGCGCTCCAGCGCCAGTTCATCTGGGGATCGGAGGAGAGCCCGGTCTCGATGGCATAAATGTGCCGGGTCTGCTCCTCGAAGCACTCCTCAAGGGAATCGAACCCCGAGCTGGCCCCGAAGACCGAGAACCACGGGGTCCAGGCATGGGCCGGGACTAACAGGCACTCGTCCGATATATCGAGGACGATCTTCACGAGATCCTTGACGGGAAAGCTGAAGATCGGCCTTCCGTCCGACCCGAGCTTGCCGAGCCCGGTGAGGGCGTTGTTGATACCCTCGACTACCTCGATGCTCGGGGCGAAGATCAGGGTGTGGGTGCGGCGGTTGGTCTTTCCCCGCTGGGTGAACATGTTGCACACCTCGGTGACCAGGATAAAGCGGGTTGCCTTTTCCCCTTCCTTGAGGCGGTAGATCCCCTCGGCAGCCGGTTCGAGCTTGGCCTTGATCTCCGAGAAATAGACGGGGTGGGTGAAGTCGCCCGTGGCCACGAGCTGGATACCCTTGAGCTTGCCCCAGCGGGCCAGGGCCTCCAGGCCCATCTCCTTGCTCGTGGCCCTGCTGTGCTTGGAGTGCACGTGCAGGTCTGCCATAAACGGGGTCACAGCAGGAACTCCTCCCCCGGCACCACCCCTTCGGCCTTGACGACCCGCCAGTGCCGTCTTTCCTTAATCAGGGTGAAGACAACGCGGCTCGGGATCTCGGCATTCCCCACGATGTATCCGACCCCCTCCCCGGTTTGGGCCGTGACCCAGGTGAGGAAAGAGGCCCGCCCCAGCCCGCCTTCGATAATCTCTATATCCATCTGCTCCACATGGATGGTGATTGTGTCAAACTCCGCGTAGACCCGTTTTAAGATGGCCGCAATGGCCATCTTGTTCAGGCCGTAGTCATCTTGGTACTCGCGGGAGACATGTCGCAGAGCCCCTTCGAAGTCCTCTTGCTCAATGGCCGCCTTGCCCTTGTATATCACCCGCCTGATCCGCGCCTCATCGGAGACGAGGATATACTTGATCAGGATGAAGGCAGCCACAACTGCCATGATTAATACAACTGTTTTTCCTTTTTTCCCTAAGGTCATCCCTTTCGCCCCTTCCACCATTTTTTGAGCCGGTCGCGGATCGCAAGCTCTGCGCCCCGCTCGGTAGGCTTATAAAAGCGATGATTTTTTAAGGGCTTGGGTAGGTACTCCTCCTCGACAAAGGCGTCGGGGAAGTCGTGCGGGTAGCGGTACCCATCGCTGTACCCCATCTCCTCCATCAGGCGGGTGGGGGCGTTGCGCAGGTGCATGGGCACGGGCAGGGCGCCTGTCTCCTTGATGGCCTTGCGCACCCCGGTATAGGCCGTATAGAGGGCGTTGCTTTTGGGGGCCATAGCCAGATGGACCGTGGCCTGGGCCAGGGCCAGCTCGCCCTCGGGCTGGCCGATGAAGTGAAAGGCCTGCATGGCGGCCACGGCCACGACGAGTGCCTGAGGGTCGGCATTGCCCACGTCCTCGGAGGCGAAGCGGACGAGCCTGCGGGCGATATAGAGGGGGTCCTCGCCCCCCTCTATCATCCTCCCGAGCCAGTAGAGGGCGGCATCGGGATCGCTCCCCCGCATGCTCTTGTGCAGGGCCGAGATGAGGTTATAGTGCTCCTCACCGTCCTTGTCGTAGAGGATCCGCTTCTGCACGGCCTCTTGGGCCGCCTCGCGGGTGATCGTTCTTGACCCGTCCTTGGCAGGGGGTGTGGTCATGGTTGCCAGCTCCAGGGCGTTGAGCGCCGCCCGTGCATCGCCGTCGGCCAATGCCGCGAGCAGCTTGAGGACCTGTTCGTCTATCCGGACCTTATGCTTGCCGAGCCCGCGCTCGCTGTCAGCGAGGGCGCGGCGCAAGATGATCATCAATTCCTCCGGGCCCAGGGGCTGGAGCGTAAAGACCTGCACACGGGAGAGGAGCGGCGAGATCACCTCGAAGGACGGGTTCTGGGTGGTGGCGCCGATGAGGGCGATGGTCCCCTTTTCGACATGGGGGAGGAAGGCGTCCTGCTGGGCCTTGTTGAAGCGGTGGATCTCGTCCACGAAGAGGATGGTCTTTTTGCGGTGGTACTGCTGCTGCCCCTCGGCCTCCTTGATCACCTCCCTGATGTCCTTCACCCCGGAGAGGACCGCGCTGAAGGAGAAGAAGCGGGCCCCGGTCCTGCGGGCGATGATCTGGGCAAGGGTGGTCTTGCCCGTGCCCGGGGGGCCCCAGAGGATCAGGGAGAAGAGTTCCCCCTTCTCGATGGCCTTGCGCAGGACCCGGCCCGGGCCCAGGATGTGCTCCTGGCCCACAAACTCGTCCAGCTCCCTCGGCCGCATGCGGTCGGCCAAAGGGGCAGTAGTGGCCTGAAACTCCTTGGCCTTCTCGGCAAACAGTTCCATTTTTTATTCCCTGGCCTTGCCTCCCTGATCGTGTCTCTTGGGCATTGCCTTTTATTCCTGCTGGGAGGACCAAAAGCTGTTCAACCGCTTCATTCCCTTGACCTTTTCCGTGCGCCCGACCTGGGCGGTCCATAAAGCCTTTTTGAGGAAGTCGATGGAGCGATCGTAGGTCGAGCAATCGACGGGGTACGGATGGCCGTCCTTTCCCCCGTGGGCAAAGCTGAAACGGGCCGGGTCCCGGAAGCTCGGCCCGTCACCGTAGATGAGCTCCCCCATCAGGCTCAGGGCCCTGATGGTCTTGGCACCCACCCCTGGTGTCCCGAGGACGCCTTCGAAGTCTTGAGGCCCCTGTTCGTATGTCTTGAGCAGGACCTTATGCAGTCGGGTGCTGTTGAGATCCTCAGGGGTGATGTGGTGGCGATTGGGAAGCTCCAACTGGGCGATCTGTTGGGCCTCGGCCAGGACCCTGGTCGGTTCCTCCCTGAAGAGCGACGCAACTCCTGCACGGTTCCCTTGGCTCTCGGCGGCCACCATGTTGAGGACCTGACCGCGGGCGTCGCAGCATATGGCCTCGTGGGGCTCGCAGCAAAAATCCGCCACCCCGTCACTGAGCCAGTGGTATCTTCGGGCGTAGCGGGTGGCGGGGTTCATCCCCTGCTGGACCACGCACCACTGACCCTCTTGAGTGAAGAAGAAGGCGTGGTGATAGAGCTGGTAAGCATCCTGCACAGCAGCGCTGTCCACCTTGGCCGCCATCCGGCTGGCGTAGATGAGGGGAGCGGGCTCGGCGGCAATGTGATTACAGTGTTCCTCTATCTCCTGCGGGGTCTTTCTGGAGACCCGGCCTTTTCCCCCGGCCACGAAGACCTCGGTCTCCCCCTCGAGGCCGCGCAGCCCCTCCTTCATGGCCCCGCAGACCGTGGTGGTGAGACCGCTGCTGTGCCAGTCAAATCCGAGCAGGCACCCGAAGGCCTGGAACCAGAAGGGGTCGGAGAGGCGACGCACGACCTCACCCGGCCCGAACTCGATTACCAGGGCCCGCGTGATCTCCCGGGCCAGCAGGGTCATCCGCTCGAAGAGCCACGCCGGGGCCTTGCCCCCATGCAGGGGGAGGTTGGCGATTCCGCTGCGCATTACCTTATCCGATCACCTTTATCAATCATCGTACTCAGGCACCGTACTCAGGCACCGTACTGAGGCACCGTACTGAGGTGCCTTACTCGATCACCTTGTAGACCGCGTCATGCTGCCGTGCCCGCTCCTTCATCTTGACCCCCACATTATCCCCCACCTTTACCTCCTCGACGGCATCGCGGTCTATCTGCATGGAGGTCACCTTCTCGGTAAAGTCCGTGGTGTGCCCCTTGATATGGATGGTATCACCGACCTTCAGACTACCCTCCTCTACGCGGAAGGCGACGACCCCGATTTTGGCAAAGTAGTCGACAACCGTCCCGATCCTTTTTTCCTCCATCTCCTTCCTCCTTTCTAGTCTGGGCTTCATTTTATGGATGTACTGAAGCAAGCACCTCTCGGCCCACGCCCTGCTGGTGCATGGGGCTGCCGTAATTGTCGGGTGCTTCATGAAGCATCTTTATTCCCGTGGCAATGCAGGTCAGGACTGCCTCGACCGTGATCGCGTCGAGGCATCGCTGCTGCTCGCAGATGCGCTGTGTTGTCTCTTCGCACGGGGCGCATGCGCAATCACCTTGAATCCAGAAGGCCTTCTCGCCGCGCGGGGCCCAGACGTGCGGGTCGGTGGGGCCGAATAGCGCGACGGTGCGCACCCCGAGGGCAGCTGCCAGGTGGGAGATCCCGGAGTCGTTGCCGATAAAGAGGGGGGCGCAGCTTAGCAGGGCAGACAACTTTCTCATGGGGAGATCGCGTGCAACCAGATGGGCCACCCCGTCAAGACCCATCAAGACCTCCTTTACACACTCCCCATCGGCAGGGCCCTGGATGAGGAGGAGCCTTTTGGACAGGCGGGCCAACTCCCTCCCCAGGGCGGCAAAGCGGGCTGGGGGCCAGGCCTTTTTTCGGCTCCCTGCCCCGGGGTGAAGGGCGATGATCTCATCGAGCTTCCACCCCCTCTCACACAAGAACCGCTCGGCCTCTTCCCGTTCTTCCTCCCGCGTGAATATCCGCGGGGGGGAGTACGGGGCATCGATTCCCAACGCTGTCAAAGACCGAAGGTGGTGGTCGATCACGTGCTGTCCTCCGCTTGGAAAGGGCGGGAGGAGAAAGGTTTTTCTGATTCCTGCGAGGCGGAGGTTACAGGCAAGAATCTCTGATTTGCCGAAGCAGAAGGCCGCATCAAATTCACGGAGATAGGCCTGCAATGCTGAGGGGCAGTCGGCGCCTTTCTGAAATAAGAGGGCCATCTCGGCCCTGTTGACGTCGGTTATTGCGTCGGCATAGGGAAGACCCTTGACCAGGGGTAGGGTCCAGGGGTGGCCCATGATCTCCAGCCACGCGGGGTGCAGCGCCGCCCGCAAGGTCTTGATGGCGGGCAGGGCGAGGATGAGATCGCCCAATGCCCCCTGGTGGATACAGAGGATTCTGCGATTATGCAAACCGTGCAGCTCCTCTCCGGACATATGCCCTCTTTTTGTGAAAGCCCCCCTTAATAGCGAAATGTCTGGAAAATTATAGATAACCCCTTGCTATATGTCAATGGAAGAGGGGTCGGGGGTATCACATATGGAGCTCGATGATATCGCCGTCTGTCGCTTTGCGACATCCCGCCATTCCGATTTTGCCGCTTTGCGGCATGATGTCCTTAAACGATTTAAAGGAGCATCATTATACAGAGTAGGGCGGGATTGGAGTAAAAGCCAAAGGGTTATGCCTTAATTTCATCACATATGCAGTTCGATAATATCTCCATCCTGTAAAATATAATCCCTGTGCACGCGCTGCCCGTCATATTTTCCCTGTCCCCAGATCCTCGCATAGTCGAGCTTGGCGGCGAAGTCCTTGTGGATCTCCTTGGCAAGGTCGAGGACCGTGCTCCCCTGCTGCAGGATCACCGGGGCGCTCAGGTCCGGTTCCTGCCCCGGGCGTTTGGAATAGACCCTGAGGATGTTGAGGAGCGCGAAAAGCCGACTGCGCAGTCCCTCCACCCCCGTCCCTTCTTTGGCAGAGATGGGGGTAAGGGGGAATCGGTCTCCGTAGAGCTCACGGAAGATCGCGGCGTTTTGCCCTGATCCCGGCAGGTCACCCTTGTTGCCCACCAGCAGCCACTTCTTGATGAAGGAGCCGGGCTCGGTATCCTTCGTTTCTTCGCCCAGGAGGATGATACGCTGGCCTTTTAGAATTTCCAGGATCGTCTCCAGCTCCGAGACCGGATCCTGGCTGAGGTCCAGGACCAGGAGGAGGACATCGGCACCCCTTATGATGTTAAAGGCCCAGTGTTCGGTGTGCTCCACGGCCAGGGGGGGGAGATCGACCAGTTGGATCTGGATGTTCTCAAAGGCGGCCATTCCGGCCTGGGGCCTCTGGGTGGTGAAGGGGTAATCGCCCACCTCGGGCTCGGCATTGGTGAGGGCGGCCACGAGCTGCGATTTGCCGGCGTTGGGGCAGCCCACCAGGGACGCCTGGCCCGCCCCCTCGCGCTTCACGCTGAACAGGGCGGCCCTGCTTCCCCCCTTTCTTTGCTCCTGCTCATCCCGCAGCTTGGAGAGCTTCTTGCGCAGTCCCGCCCTCAGCTTATCTGTCCCCTTGTGGTGGGGCATGATGGCGAGCATGGCCTCGATGGCTTCGACCTTTTCAGGGGTGGTCTTGGCCTCTCGGAAGCGCTTCTCCGCATCGAAGTACTGGGGCGGCAGGTTGGTCGGCATCTATCCTCCTTCTTCCTTACAAAGGCGGCGGGGGATGCACAGCGGTAATCTCCTGCCTAAAAATACCTGTTCCCGACCCAGGATTCAAGGGGCCAAAATGATCAAGGGCCCTCCTCTCGCAGATTTTCCGACGAAATCCAATTGCGATATCGGGTTCCTGGCACTACTTCCGAGGAGGCTGAGGGGGACCGAAGCCCCCTGTACATTTTGAAAGGCGTTTTTGTACATTATTTGTAACTGGGAAATCTCCACAAAATTTGTGGAAAACTTGTGGGCTATGCAACCCCTATAACCCCCTGGAAGGCCTCCTTGCATAACGTCCTGCACATTGCCTAGAGATTAGGCACGGGAAACCCCTTGGAAAACAGAAAGATAAATCATTCACAAAATAATCGGATGCAGCGCAAAAAGACTATAATTCAGGGAGAGATGGTGAGGGTTATGTGCCCCAAGTGCAGGTACCTGACCCCTTCGAGGTTCTGTAGCGGGGTGGCGATGGAGACTTCATTGCGTTCCCCATCGAATCCCGCCCAGATCCCCAACCCCCTGGTGAAATACTCCGCATCGTTGAGCCCCAGCACGGTTCCTTTAAAAAGCTCTGCCGCCCTTTCCAGCGACAGGAAAGGGAGCTCCGGTCGGACGAGCTGCGCCTCAGCCAGCGAAATGCCTCGGCGGGAACAGCCGGAGAAATACTCTTCGAACCTCCGCTGCCTATATGCCCGTCTGATCTCCGGAGAACGGGTGCGTACGCTTGGAGTAGGGGCGAGCGAGTGGACCTGCATGCCCCTTCTCCCGCGAACTCCCTTCAGGATGTGTTCCACCTCCTCCCCCCGCTGGATGGCGCAGATGTGCCGGGGGTGCAGGAGCTCTATCTTATAGAACTTAAGTGCAAACCCCAGCTCCCCCGCCACCAGGCCCGTGGTGTCCACCACCACGATCTGGGCCCCTTCCTCAACGGCCTTGTGCACTAATCGCGCCACCCCTACGGCTGCGGGGAGGAGGTGATTGGCGGGAGAGAAGGCACCGATAAAATAGAGGCAGTCCCAGCCCGCGGTCTCCATAGTCAGGAGGGGCTCATGGAGATGGACCATCCCCACGGTGGTGGGAGGGGAGCAGACGGATTGCCCCAGGTCCCCATCGATATACGCGGTCTTGAGACCCTGTTGTATGGATTGCGAGCAGAGGTAGTGGGCGAGGGTGCTCTTGCCGGTGTCAGGGGCGCCGAGCATGAAGACGCAGCCGGGGGCAGTGGCGATCTCTTCAAAGACCCGCCCCCATTCGTTAGGGATATGGACTTCCGACATATCCAGATACTATCGGAACTGGTGGGGAGGGTCAAGAAAGGTTGGGCTGTTGAAAAACACCCATCTGTCCCGCGTTTCGCGGGATTTCTCTCATCCTTCGTCGTTGCGGCGTACGACCAAGTACGCCTCACTTCTCAGGCAATCAAGGGTCCCCGCAAGCGGGATTTCGCAAAGCTCAACTTGCAGCTGGGTATTTTTGAACAGCCCGAGAAACATCATGTGTTCAACTAACTCGGAAACCCTACCCAATTAGTATCGCTGTTGGCCTTTATCGACCGATCTTGACGGAGGTATAAAATAATGATAATATGATCTAAAAAATGAGTCATTTTATCAAGCCAGTGTCTCATTACGGGAGGTTGTTTCATGGGAGCAAAGACGCGACCTGGATGCGCTATCTGTGCGGTCAAGGATCGGATTTGTGTGACCGAGGGGGGAAAGGGGCCGGAATTTTGTGCGACCATACACTACCGCGCAGCCATCGAGAAGGCCCTGCTGGAATATGAGAAGCCCGAGATCAGGGAATTCGCCCGCATGGCCTCGATCCAGGAAGGGGAGTGTTACGCCAATCGCGACGCCAGGCCCTATGTATTTAACCCGGTCAAGCCCCGCGTCCAGGAGGTGTGCGAGTTTGCCCATCGGATGGGCTATGAGAAGCTGGGCCTTGCCTTCTGCGGCGGCCTCCATGCAGAGGCGCGAACCGTATCCGCAATACTCGAGGCCCAGGGATTTACACCGGTATCCGTGATGTGCAAGTGCGGGGGGGTGCCCAAGGAGGTCATCGGGGTTGAGGATGAGGCAAAGATCAGGATCGGGGAATTCGAGCCGATGTGCAATCCCATCATCCAGGCGACCATCCTCAACGAAGAGAAGACCGATTTCAATATCCTGGTGGGGCTTTGTGTGGGACACGATTCCCTCTTTTTTAAATACAGTGAGGCATTCACGACGGTGTTGATCGCCAAAGATCGTGTCCTTGGCCACAACCCGGCTGCGGCCCTCTATACGACGGGGAGCTACTATGCCCGGTTGCTTCGGCCCGGATTTTAGCGCCGGCAATGAGGGAAAACGAAGACAGACATTACTCAGGCGTATTGCTTGACGCACCACCTGAAATTGTTTAGGTTACCCTAGAGCGCGGCAGAGGAGGAGGTTTGATGGAGAAGATTAAGGCGGCGACAAAGAGGATAGAGGAACGGGTCAAACTGAAAGGGGAATTGGTCTGGGATCGATATAATGAGGCCCTGGTCAAGGAGGCGTTTTCTTTTGCCGAGGGGTATAAGGGCTTTTTGAACGGGGCCAAGACCGAGCGGGAGGCGGTTGAGGCGATCGTGCAGTCGGCCGAGGGGGCGGGTTTCCGCACCTATTCTCCGCAGGGGACTGCAAAGAGGATATACCGCCTCAATAAGGCAAAGAGCATCGGCCTCGCCACCATGGGGAAGAGACCCCTTGAGGAGGGGATGCGGATCATCGTCTCCCACATCGACGCGCCCCGCCTCGACCTGAAGCAAAACCCCCTCTACGAAGAGCTCGATATGGCCCTGCTCAGGACCCACTACTACGGGGGGATCAAGAAATACCAATGGGTGACGCAGCCCCTGGCCATGCACGGGATCATCGTCAAGACCGACGGCCAGAAGGTGAAGATCGCTATTGGGGAGGAAGAGGGGGATCCGGTCTTTACCATCTGCGACTTGCTGCCCCACCTCTCCCGGAAGGTGCAGGAGGAGAAGAAGCTCAAGGAGGCCATCGAGGGAGAAAAGCTGACCATACTCGCCGGTCACCTCCCCTTTGGGGACCAGGAGGCCAAGGAGCGGGTGAAGCTCCGGGTCTTGGAGTTTCTCCACCAGGAGTATGGGATTGTGGAGGAGGACTTTCTGAGCGCTGAGCTCGAGCTGGTGCCCGCCAGCAAGGCGAGGGACGTGGGATTTGACCGCGCCTTTGTGGCCTCCTACGGCCAGGATGACCGGGTCTGTGCCTACGCCTCCCTCAAGGCGATCGAGGCGGCCAAGACCCCCCCCTACACTACCATGGCCCTCTTTCTCGACAAGGAGGAGGTCGGCAGCGAGGGGAACACCGGGGCGAAGTCGCACTTCCTGGAGCTGTTTACCGTGGATATCCTCAGGGCCGCCGGTAAGGAGCCGAACGACATACTCGTCAAGGAGGTCCTCTTCCAGTCCAAGGCCATCTCCGCCGACGGGACGGCGGGGATCGATCCCAACTACAAGGACGTCCATGAGCCCCAGAACAACGCCAAGATCGGCTACGGGGTGTGTTTGAGCAAGTTCACCGGTGCGGGGGGGAAATACTTTTCCAGCGACGCGAGCGCCGAATACGTGGGGGAGATCAGGGAGTTGTTCAACCGGAAGGGGATCACCTGGCAGATGGGAGAGCTCGGCAAGGTCGATGAGGGAGGGGGGGGGACCGTTGCCAAGTACCTCGCCCTCTACGGCATGGATATTATAGACTGCGGCACCCCCATGCTGAGCATGCATTCCCCCTTCGAAGTGGCCAGCAAGGGGGACATATATGAGACCTTTCGGGCCTATCGGGTCTTCCTCGAGGAGGGATAGGTGAGGTCCTTCCGGGAAAAGATAAAGGAGCGGGAGGAGCTGCAGGGTATTGTCGAAGGGTTGAAAGGGGAGGGGAAGCGCGTCGTCTTCACCAACGGGTGTTTTGACATCGTGCACCAGGGACACGTGCTCTATCTCGAAGAGGCCCGCCGGCACGGGGATTGCCTCATTGTCGGCGTGAATACCGATTCATCGGTGAGGGAGATCAAGGGGGATAAGAAGCCCATCATCCCGCTCGAGGGGAGGATGGCGGTCCTCGCCGCGCTCGAGGCTGTCGATTATGTCTGCCCCTTTGCCGAGCCCGATCCCTTTGAACTCATCTCATTCCTGCGCCCACAAGTCTTGGTAAAGGGGGGTGATTGGGACGAGCAGGATGTGGTGGGGAGGGAGCTGGCGGATCAGACAATTGTCGTGCCCTATATCGAAGGGACCTCCACCTCCGGGATCATCGAGACCATTCTGCAGCGCAATGCATCATAACGCGATCCCGACTACTTTTCCCGCGGCAGACATGCACGAAAGGGGCCCTTTTCAGTTTCGGTGAGGAAGCGGATGGTGATCTATAAGGTCGTAGAGACGAGCACCGTGACCGAAGATATTCTGGAGCGGATCCTCAACGAATGGGTGCCCCAGGGGTGGCATTTCGACAGCATCCAATTTGTTATCAGAGATGCATCCAAGAGGCCATCCATGGCCTTTCTCTTCTTCGTCCGCGAAGTCCGGGAAGCGGATCATCCCCTCCCTCCTGCGCGCTCTCCTGATGGCAGCGAAGGGTAGGGCCTTATCCCTGGGCGACCTGCACCTCCCCGGACTTTCTTCTCGCCTCCCTATACCAGTCCCGTAAGTGATATCTCTCCAGGAGGAGATACACGGGAGACGTCTTGCGGACTATCTCATAGACCGCGATTGCCTCATGAATTTCAAACCCCTTGAATACTAATGATCCGGCGTAACGAAAGAGGTCAAATTGCAGCTGAGCCTCGTCGTTCCTCACACAGATCGAAAATTTCAGTTCCGGTGTGGGGAAAACGAAGCGCTCTTGGATCTCCGAATGGAGTTCTTTGGTCTTTACTTCTTTTTCAAAATGGTACTGATGGGGGCTTATCTCCCTCAGATAGGCCTGGAGGGCTTCTTCGCTCAACGCCTCTCCGAGGTTATAGATATCGTTCATATAGGTGACGGTCTCCCATCCGGCATCGCCAAGACCACTCGCTCCCTTCGCAACATCCTTCATGAAGAGAGAGGAGGCAGTGTCCATTACCTCCCGTGCCATCTCCCGGTCCCTGCTCTGCAGTGCCCGTTCCACCATGGTGCTCAGGTCCGATCGGAGAGACAAGGCGTAGCTTTTGTCGATGAACACATTGAAGGCGTATGCCAAGGAGGGAATGCCCCTGGCACGGCGGGCATTTCTGAGGAGCACATCCAGTTTCTTTTTGATATCAGGATTTCTGCCCGTTCCCCTGGCTGCCTCATTGAGCTTCTCGGCGATGGCCACATTCATCCTCCCCCAAAACGGGTCCTCAAAGGCGATGGTCTCAGCGGCATCCCCGTACGATATAAAGAGGCCGTATTCTATCCCTTCGTCTTGCACGGCAGCCATCTCCATTTCATAGGCCCTGTTCAGATCAGATTCCTTGTCGTACGATTCCTTGAGCAATCGTCTCAATCGTTCCAGTTCTTCCCGCTCCTCGGAGCAGACCAAACGGAATGTATTATTGAGTTCCTCCTTCCCGATGGAATTGATGCTCTCCATCAACTCCTGCTTGTGATCCTTGGCACCCTCCCGCAGGACCAGCAACTTCTCTTTCATTTCTATAAGGGCATTTTTTGTCTCGCGGTCCTCCTCGTGCTCTATCTCTTGCGGCAGATTGAGAATTTGCTGTTGGTAGTGGGTGAACTGGGCGTTGAAGTCTTCCTCCTGGACCTTGATCAGATGAACGGGATTGAGGAATTCCTTAAGCTTCAGCTCGCGCTCTATCCCCTGGATGCTGTCATCAATACCCTTCCGTTCCTGGAGAATGGCTGTGCGCTCGCGCCGATACCGTTCCCCCATGGCCCGCACTTCATCCCCCGCATTCAGGAGTCCCTCTTGGTCTTTTATGTGCTCGGTGTATCTATCAAAGATCTCCCGTAGTGATTGGGCGAGAGAGATGAGTGATCTGATCTTGCCGGAGAAGGAGAAGGCATCCCCCACGAGGTTGTTCAGTCTCGCTCCTTCGTCGGTGAAATATTTCTTGGCAACATCGAGGACCGGGAGGAAAAAGCCCTTGAGCATAAAATCGGCCGTTGTGATTTCCTTGGCTCGGCACATTCGCTGGGTGAACCCCCGCAGATCGATAAAGAGGTGACCCTCCTTCTTTATCTTAAGATCCTCCAAGATAGGGCGCGTGTCTGTGGCGAGGCGGTAGATGCGTCCTTTTGCATACTCGTCTGCAAGCTCATCTCTGTTCTTTAAGACTGCACGGTCGTCAAGGTACTGGAGGGATTCGTCGACCCATGCGGTCCATTGCTCATCGAGACGGTAGAGCAGAAATTCCTTGATGATTTCTTGCAGATGCTCTTCTTCCCTTGAACTGAAGAAGAGCCTTTTCATCATTCTCCCCTTCTTTTGTGACGTAAAGGCGTTTTCAATGTCGATCACCCTCTGCGCCTTTTCTTTATCTGGGGAGCGCGAGTTTTCGGCAATGAGTTTTCCCAGATCGTCGTCAAATTTTTTGCCGGCCTTTTCATCGGTAAGTGTGTTCTGGATTACTTTGTTGCTTTGCACGAGATGAAAGAGCCAGAGGTCTTTACCCCCGCTGTAATCTTCATAGTCTCGGAGATAATTAAAGACCGTCCTCCGAATCCTATTGATGGACCAGAGTTCGATAAGTTTTTCTCGCCCCCTTTTGTTTCTCTTGGCACGGCTCACCAGGGTCTTCAGGGTCCCCTCAATATCTTGAGCGTCGAAATCGCTTTTTTGCACGAGGTCCTGGAGAAGGGTATATCCCTCTTGATCGAGGTGATAGGGGTTGAGGTCGTTTTTGAAGAGGGTGGGCCTGATGGCGACAAAGGTGAGCGGGTTGGTGCTCCCTTTGATAAGGTGTTCCAACCGTGAGACGTCGAGGCTGAGATCCTTATAGCGAATCTCACCGAAGACCTCGTCTTGGATTACCTGTAAGACAGAATAGAGCACCTGCCCGACAGCTTGTTCCAAGCGTTCATAGGAAAATCCCTTGATGGTTACCTTCTTGAGGGCGGCTTTGATCTTGCGACAATAGGCCACCAGACAGAGATGGGTCAAGTATGCGATGTCGGCCCATTCTCCCTGTTTTATCTCTTCCTCTATCGCCTTCAGATAGAGCCTCTGGATAGACCAGATAAGCTTTCTGGCTTCTTTGTGCTGCAAAAACCACCCCTCGAGAATTCCAGCATCGAGGTAGGGATTATGGTAGATCGCATCTTCTGCGATTCGTTTTTCCAATGGCCGTGCGCTCAAATCTTTCGTGCACAGGTAACGTTCCATGACATCGCGGGGGCGTCTGTGGGCTGATAGTGACAGAGAGGAGTGAAGTGGTGACCGAGTTTCCCGTTCGTTCCTTTTTTTGATTAAACCTACCAACTGTTGCACAGAGGAGGAAACGATTGTCGCGACATCTCGATCAACAAGAAAGGGGATCTTTCCCTTTCCCTCGCCGAGCTTAAAGGGTAATCGTTCTATCCTGAGACGCAGATATGTTTGAGGATTGATCTTCTTCTGACGACAAAAACCTGAGATCTCATTGAGGATTTTCAACCGGGAGGTCATGGACTTTAGTTTCCTTTCGCGTACGTTTCGTAAGTCCTCTTCCTCTTTGAGTTTTTGCTTGTATAGTTATAGCATGTTCATTTTTGATGCGCAATCGATTTGTTCCTTCCGCTTGACTTCCCAAGGAGGGGGAGCATAGAATGTGGTTACTTAGGGAGCGATATGGATCCAAAGAAGTTGGAAGAATTGTTGCGTTCCATTCAAGAGGGTACGCTCTCCGTCCAGGAGGGCGTACAAAAACTTAAGACCCTCCCCTTCGAAGATATCGGGGAGGCCATGATTGACCATCATCGCCCGCTGCGCAAGGGGTTCCCCGAGGTGATCTTCGGTGAGGGAAAAGATGCGCAGCAGGTAATTAAGATCATGGAGAGGATGGTGGAGGCGCACGAGAATGTTCTGGTGACGAGGATAGATGAGTTGAAGGCGAAGTCCATTGTGAAGCGGTTTCCCCGGGCCACGTATCACCCGCGGTCAAGAACCATTACCGTGCAGGTCAATGCGGGAGAGGTGGAGGGGAAGGGGGTCATACTGGTTATCTCAGCGGGCACCTCCGACATCCCGGTCGCCGAAGAGGCGGCGGTGACCGCGCAAATAATGGGAAACAAGGTCGAGACCCTCTACGATGTCGGGGTCTCAGGGGTGCACAGACTCCTGAACTATCGGGAGCAGTTGATGGAGGCCAATGTCTTGGTCGTCGTGGCGGGGATGGAGGGGGCCTTGCCCAGCGTGGTGGGAGGGCTGGTGGCCAGGCCTGTTGTCGCCGTCCCCACCAGTGTGGGTTATGGGACCTCGTTTGGGGGGTTGGCGCCGCTCCTGGCCATGCTCAACTCCTGTGCCTCCAACGTGGCGGTGGTGAACATCGATAACGGATTTGGCGCGGGATATATCGCCAGTTTGATAAACCGTTAACATGAGTGAGGAGATGGGCAGAGAGATACGCATCAGCTTCGGTGAGACCGTCGTAGCGGGGGAGTTGAACGAGAGCCGCACGGCCTCACTCATCTGGGAGGCGTTACCGATAGCGGGGGAGGGACATCGGTGGGGAGAGGAGATCTATTTTGCCATACCGGTGGAGGCAGGACTTGATCATACGGCTCGGGAGGTCGTGGAGCGGGGGGATTTGGGGTATTGGCCCCAGGGGCAGGCCTTTTGTATCTTTTTTGGTCCTACCCCTGTGAGTCGGGGAGGTGAGATCCGGCCGGCCAGCGCGGTTAATATCGTGGGTAAGGTTATGGGAGACCCTCAGATATTCAAAAAGGCGATTGAGGGTTCCACGGTGCGTTTGGAGCGCTAGGAGAGACCATGGGATACGGTTCTTTGTGGGAGGGGATGCTGGTCTTTTTCTCCCCCCTTGCACCCACCCTCAAGGGTATGGAGCCCTTGAACCCCCTGATATCCATCGTTATCCTCGGCCTTATCGCCTCCGTACTCATCAGGGGACACAGGCGGTACGAACTGTTGCGCATGGAGACGGAGGCCCTGGTACGGCGCTATATGATCTTCCGGGGGAAGAGACATGGTACCCTGAGCAAGGTACGAGCTGCCAAGGGTACGCGGGAGAATATCCTCAAGTCCATCTCACGCAGTTGGTACACCTTTAAGGAATACCACGTACAGAAGAGAAGACTCCTCGCGCGAAACTACCGGGGGATGAAGCAGGGCTTTATTATCGGGTGCGTCCTCTTGGTCCTCAACACCGTGAGGGAGGGGGTGAGCGGTCTGCTGATCACGAAACTCCCCTCCGGCCTCTTTACAGGCCTTGCGCAATCCCTTCCTCAATACCTTATCATAGTGGTGGGGATCGCCCTGCTGGGCATTCAGAAAGAGGAAGTCTACAGTGCCCCAACTCCACACCTTGGGCCCGCGGTGGAGGCCCTCTTTGCAGATTTCGACCGGGAAGACCCCCGCCTTTCAGAGGAGTTCGAGCCTTTGGAAGGGGAGGATTAGGAACCTATAGCTCGTCAGGGCTGACCTTTTCCCGCCATCTCTTTATCTCCCCCCGATGCCGCTTGGTTGCGAGTATATTTTCCTTATATGAGCGGGGGATGGAAGTGGGGATACGCGGTCTCCGCTTTTTCTTCAGGGCACGCAACTTTATTTCGAGGCGCCGCAAAGCCAATTCTTTGTTTCTGGCCTGAGACCGGTGCTCGGTCGCAAGGGCGGTGATCCCCGAGGAGAGGTGGCGGATCCGTACAGCCGTCTCCCGTTTGTTTTTATGCTGTCCGCCCGGGCCTGAGGCCTTAAAAGTATCCACTCGGATCTCATCGGAAGAAAAGAGGGGTTTTTTGGGTCTTCCTTGCATGATGTACCTTCTTGTTACCATTATAGCTTCCTTGGGCCCTTGAGGCCAGGGGTACATAAAAAAGGTTTTTAATTCCTCATACTCCCCTATAGAACAAGTGTGAAGGGGTGGTTCCTTTGCAAACTTCTATAAAGCCCTAACATTACATGACTATCTCAATCTGTGAGAAGATTTCCAAGGCTTGACCCCCCTGAAGAAAAGGTGATAACTTTATAACATGCCGTGATAAATCGTCGAATGGAGTGCAACTAGTTGAATATAAAGGAGTTAATACGCATCTAGCAAGCGATCCAAAGGTGTGTTATATGGACAGGGAAATGCAACTCCGCATGTTATGCGGATCAATATAATCTCTGTTAAGCCTCTTATAAATATGAAATTACCCAAGAAAATATATCTTCAAATCAGATGTGAAAAAGAAACTGACTTAAATGGCCTGATTGTTCAATTGAAAGTAAGGGCTGGGCGGAAAAATCCATATTACATTTTCTTTCCGAAAACTGATATTAATGGAGAAGCCGCTCTAACCCAAGATGATTTCATTGGCCAATTTGATGATCATTTTGAAACAGGATTAATGGATTATGATGGTTCAATTGAAATTGCTGAGCCAGAAATAGAAGTATCACTATTTGATTCTACTTTGATGATGAAGAACAAAAAACTGGCAATGGCATGGCCGCTGCTTAAAAATGAAAAATCAAAATGGAGTTCTCGTAAAGAGCAGTATAGCTATATGGTTTCTTGTGCTAACTCCAGATTCAAAATGAAACCGTTTTTCTTTAATGTTGAAGAATATGATAGTATTACAGTTGATGTTGAAACGAAATAGCCCCAAGGCTTAACATCGGCTTTCAGGCGGACTCGGTTCCCTCGTCGCTGAAGCCGGGCGTTATGTGTATAAACAACTCCATGCAATTGTATTCATCTCGCCAATATGGTGAGAAAAGAATAATGGTCTTATGCAGAAGTGCACGCAATATGGATGAACATAGTCTACAGAGCTTGTGACATTATCAAGGAGAAACTATGTGGTTATTAAAACAATGGAGAGTTCTTATTATTTTTCCTGCACTCTTGTTAATGCTCGTAATCTTTGTATCCGGCTGTAAGAGCAAATATGGAGATTTGGATCTTCATATGTATCAATACCGTGATACTAAAGATTTAGTCAAGTTTGTCTATGATGCTTCTCTGATACTGAAAAAAGAAGGCATGAACAGTCTGGCCTACTTCCGAAATAACCGCACACTATTCCACACGCCGGACTATTACCTCTATATTTACGACATGAAAGGGACCAATATCTATCATGCCGGGATGCCGCATTTAGAGGGCAAAAACCTTTGGGATGTTACCGACAAAAATGGCAAGAAAGTCGTACAATTGGTTTTAGATGCATTGGAAGATAAAAATAACCCTCATGCCTGGGTACATTATTCATGGTGGGAACCAGGGAAATTTTATCCGGTTCCAAAATCATCCTGTCATTTCAAAGTCGAGACACCTGACGGACAAGAATTATTTGTCGGCGGTGGAATAAATTATCCCCATGAAGAGCAAGAATTTATCAGAATCGTTGTAGATGATGCCGCCCAATTAATAGAAGATAAAGGGCGGGGAGCGCTTGCTGATATATCGAATCCGGTTTCAAAATACAATTATCGAGATGTTAGCGTATTTGCATTTCTCCCGAATGGCGAGATGTTGATTTCTCCCGCTATCAATAGCACCTTTTCTCAGACAAATCTCTTGGAGTGCACCGATGAAGCCAGGCACAAACCTTTTCCAAAAGCTCTCAAAGAACTTGAATCTGCAGATGGGGTGTGGGAGGTGTTTATGGCGAAAAACAGGTATCAAAGAAGGCTTATAAAAAAATGTTTATACATACGTAAAACAAGTATGGCGGGGAAAGAAATCTATGTGGCAGCGATTACTGACCTTCCAGAACCACCATATTAGAACAGGAGTGTTTCATGGCAAAGAATGCTAAATCTTACGAGTATTCGGTGAATCAAGTTCCGCCTGCAGGACACCTGTTGATATCATCTATGCAACATGTCCTCTTGATGGTTATCTCTCTCGTTCTTCCGATTCTCTTCGCCAGTCAGATAAATGGAAGCGCTGAATTTGCAGCTACCTTAATCGCTTTTTCGATGCTTGCGGCAGGCTTAGGTTCCATTATCCAATCTGTCGGGTTACCGTTTATCGGTTCCGGTTATCTATGCCCAAATGTCTGTGGTCCTTCATACTTCAGCCTCTCATTGTCCGCTGCATGGGCCGGGGGGCTTCCGCTCATGCGGGGGATGATAATCATTGCCGGATTGGTCGAGATGGCTATCGCCCCGATAATTCAAAAACTAAAAAAAGTTTTCCCCACCTTCATTGTTGGGCTGGTGGTGGCTATGGTCGGCGTGAGTATTATCAACCAGTCAATCACATCGTTTTTCGGACTCGCATTTCGTGATGACGCAATCCAAAGTATCGATATTTTTGTAGGAATGTTTTCGCTCATGGTTATGGTTTTGGCAAATGTGTGGGGCAAAGGATTTGTTAAAATGTATTGTCTGCTCATCGGGATACTGTCAGGATGGATTCTGGCTCTGATACTGATCCCCGAATACTGGCATAATCTTGCTGCTGTGCAAGATTTTCCAATATTTGCCCTGCCTGCTCTCGGACCGGAATTCAAGGGAATCACATTCAGTTTTAAGATGATAATCCCCTTTGTCGTCATTGCCATAAGCGGTTCATTGAAATCATTCGGCAATCTGTTGGCTGCTCAAAAAATATCGGAACCCGAATTACAAGAACCGAATTTCGTTCCGATCCGAAAGGGTCTTCTGGCGGATGGTTTTTCAACAGCGCTGGCTGGATTGCTCGGAGGAATGGCGGTCGATACTTCGTCCAGCAATATTGGCTTGGCTGGAGCCACAAAAGTCCTCAGTAGGTGGATCAGTGTCGGTGCAGGAGTTATTTTTGTAATCCTGGCTTTCTTCCCTAAATTTATAACCATGTTGTCGATGATGCCCAAACCTGTTATGGGTGCATCTATCATTTTTGCCGGAAGTTTCATGATATGCACCGGTCTTCTGGAAATGTTCGGTGAAAAGTGGGATCCACGCAAGACCTTTGTTGTTGGGATATCTCTCTTTTTCGGGTTGAGCACTGCATTTCTGCCCAGTCTCTATGCTCGTGCTCCTCACTTCATTCAAACCTTTTTTACCGACCCGTTACCAACGACGGCAGTTATCGCAATCGTCTTGAACCAGCTTTTCAATTTGGATATTGTGCTTGGAGACTTGAAGAAGAAAAAGTAATAATACGATATCACATCGTTCCACCTGACATTTTTACGCTCCCCTCTTTAGAAAGGAGGGATGGTTGAAACCTATTTTTTGAGCACGTAAGGACAGAATGATATCAAAGAATCTCTTGCCCACTCTCATCGACCGTTTTCAAGGCTCTGCCCTGGGTACCTTTGTAGGGGATGCCTTGGGGAGGGAGGTGGAGGGGTGGTCTTGGGAGCAGATCAGGGCCCGGCACGGAATCCTGAAGGGGATAGGGGAGGGGCTCTTCACCGACGATACCGAGATGATGATCGGAATCATGGAGGCCCTCCGGGAAGAACCCGGCTTTGATCCGGCCCTTACCGCCCGGCGCTTCCTGGAGAACTTTCACCCCTTCCGCGGTTACGGCCCCCGGATCTACGGGATCATGGCCAGGCTGAGGCAGGGGACCCCCTGGGACCGGGCCGGGACCGATAGCTGGGGAAACGGTGGCGCCATGCGCATCGCCCCGATCGGGTTCTTCTTTTATGATGAGCGGGAGCAGTTACGGGAGACCGCCCTCCTCTGCACCCAGATCACCCATAGACATCCCCAGGGGGTGGCCGGTGCCCTGGCCCAGGCCCTGGCAGTGGGGATAGCCACGGGAAAAAGGATAGAGGAGGAGCCCATAGACAACCTCTCCTTTCTCGAGGAGATCGTCCAGGGGGTGCACGGGGTGGACGGGGGTGTGGCGGTAGAGCTGAAGCGGATTGCGGAGATGGAACGGGGAGGTGACCTCGATGCAAAGATCGAGCGGATCGCCTTTACCTTCCCGAGAGATGTGAGCGCCATTGGTTCCGTTCCAGCGGCCATCGCCGCCTTCCTCCTTAACGACGATTTTCAGGCTACGGTGCAGACGGCGGTCAACTGTGGCGGCGATACCGATACCATCGGTGCCATGGCAGGGGCCATTGCAGGTGCGTACTACGGTCGTGCAGCGATCCCGTCGGCGTGGCTTGAACCCTTGGAAAACGGCGAAAAAGGGAGGGATTACGTGGCATCCCTGGCTGAGGAACTGGCCCGTATCAAGGCGGAGCAGAAGTGATGGATCTGAGGGGAGGGGTATTTCTCGACCGGGATGGTACCGTCATCCAAGAGGTGGCCTATTTGAGCGACCCCGGGGCCGTAGCGCTCATCCCCGGAGCCTCTCGGGCTATCCGCCTGATCAATCATCTCGGTCTGCAGGCAGTGGTCGTGAGCAACCAGTCCGGGGTGGGGCGGGGATATTTTCCTGCCACTGTCGTTGAGGAGGTCAACAAGCGGTTGATTGTGTTGTTAGAGCAGGCAGGGGCCTCTCTCGACGGGGTATACTTTTGTCCTCACCTTCCGGATGAAGGGTGCGCCTGCCGTAAGCCCGAGCCGGGTATGTTACGGGTGGCCGCAGAGGAGTTCAGGATAGACCTCCCTTCCTCCTACATGGCCGGGGATAAGGCCGACGATGTCGAGGCGATACATCGGGTGGGGGGAAAGGGGGTATTGGTCTTGACGGGATATGGCAGTGGAGAGCAGAAGGATTGGGCGGTGGATCCACCTGATTTTGTCGCCCAGGACCTCCTGGAGGCGAGCTATTGGATATTACTACAAGAAGGTACTAAAAGGAGGAAAGAGATGGCTATTAATAAGGAATTGTTGGCAATCTTGGCGTGTCCCAAGTGCAAAGGGGACATCGTCCTCTCAAAAAAGGGGGATGGGCTTATCTGCAAGGCGTGCAGGCTCGTTTACCCCATCAAGGATGACATCCCGGTGATGCTCATCGACGAGGCCCTTCCCTATAAGGGTAAAGAGTGACGGAAGTAAGGGTATCCTTCCCAACGCCTGACGGCCTACAGTTAGAGGGACTCCTTTCCAGGGGAAAAGAAGGCCGCGGATGGGTCATCCTCTGCCACCCCCATCCTCTTTACGGCGGAGATATGTTTAACAATGTGGCAGGGGTCCTGCGGGCAGCCCTGGCCCAGGAGGGGTTTTCCACCCTCCGCTTTAATTTTCGGGGAGTAGGGGGGAGTGAGGGCGGATATGGCGAGGGCACGGCCGAGGCGGAGGATGTGCGGGGTGCCGTGGATTTCATCTCGGCAGAACAGAAGAATGATGATGTCCCTCTTTACCTGCTCGGATACTCCTTTGGGGCGCATGTGGGGGTGAGGGGCGTTGAGGCGGATGAGCGGGTGCGGGCCCTGCTCTGCATTTCCCCCCCCACGGCCATATACGATTTCACCCTACTGAAAGAAGAGGTAAGACCAAAGCTCATTGTCGCTGGGGAGCGTGATGTCATTTCTCCTGTAAACCAGATAGAGGAACTATTTCTTTCCCTTCCGCAGCCCAAGGTGCTCCAGATTATTCCCGGGGCGGATCACTTCTGGTGGGGGATGGAAGATCGGGTGGCGGACTCCGTGATCGATTTTCTCCATGGCCTGTGACGGGGATAGAGGAGACTGGCGATCCACCACCCCCATCGGTACAAGCGCTGATACCAGCGATATCTTTGCAGATAGGTCTTCAGATATGGGCGGATCTCCCTATCCCCGGATGCATAGGTGCGGCAGAATGTCCTCTTGTCCCGTTTTGTCAAAGATAGGCCGTGCCTCGTGAGCTTTTCCGCCGACCGGTCCAGCCTCTTGAGGTTTTTCATCCTTCTTGATGGTCTGAGGTGGGGGAAGACCTCGGATTTGTCAAAATCTATGAGATAGACCTTTGGTTCTTTTCCCTCAACCAAGAAGTTCTTGAGATGGAGATCGGCGTGATAAATTCCCGCCTGATGTATCCTTTTTACCGCCTCCGCAGCCTTCTCGATGACCGCTTTTCTCCTTTCCCCCTGTGGCTTCTTATCGAGGTAGGAGATGAGATCCGTTGCTGAGGGTAGGTATTTGGTGATGAGGTATCCCCGGTACCACCCACCCCATCCCCGCTCCACAATGGCCGCCAGGATCTCCAGGGTAGGGACACCGGCTGAGTTCACCTCCTCGGTGACGGCTACCTCCTGAAACGGGCGGGCGCCGAAGAAGAAGCGGTCGCCGGTGAACAGACGTAATAATCCCCCGTGTCGGTAGTTCCTGACGGCTACCTCACCCTGTTTCCCCTTGATGAGGAGCACCTTACCCCTCCCCATGAGTTTGTCCGAGGAAGGAAGGTGTTTCCAGAGACTTGAGGGATTGTGGAGTCCCTCGTGACGGAGATGTTCTTCATATCCATCCCGCACCAAAATCGCTCTTTTTCTTTCTCGCAGGAGGCGATAACCTGATGGGAATTTGTCCCTATTGCTCAACGCCGTACTCGAGATCATGCAGCCTCTTTTTTGCGGTGATGATCATCTCAACGCGCGCATTTGAGAAGACATAAAAGGGGCCCTTTCCCTCAAAACTCTTTTTCGTGAAGATCTTGTCTACCCCCTTTTGTAACAGCCATTCACTTACCCTTATACCCTTTCCTTCTTCCTCCCGCAAGTAGGGGTTGTTCAGGCGTTCTTGCTTCACGATTGCTCCATCCTTGGCCCGTAGGGTAATTAGAGAGAAGTAGGGGGCTTCACCGAAGTGTTCCGAGATGGTTTCTTTATCGTCCGTGAGGGGGACCGCAAAGGTAATTTTTTCTTTGCGGATCGGTTCATAATGGATGAGGACATGGTCCACATGGGGGATCTTCTCCCGAATCCGTTCCGCTATCTTGTCCGTGATCACATGTGCCTTTTGCAGATCCTTCACGTTGAGCATGAGGTCGGCTTCGATAAACTTATATCGTCCTGAATTTCTTCCCCAGAGCCCCTTGATTTCCTCTACCCGGGGATCTATGAGGATAATAGTTTTGACCTGGTCCATGGTCTCAAAATCAAGGGACGCATCGAGGAGGACACGAATTGAGTCCACCAAGATCCGGTACCCTGTCCTGGCGATGAAGATGAGGATCACCAGGGTAGCCCCTTTGTCGAGGAGGGGGACCTGAAAGAGCCCTCCCACCAATCCTACCAATATAATGAGCGAGGAGAGCATGTCCGTCTTGACATGTTCGGCATCGGCAATGATGCTCGGAGAATTGATCTGTCGCCCGATTCGCATTTCATAGCGAGAAAAGAGATACGTGCTGAGGATGGCAAGGATTACTCCTGCTATGGCCCACGGGATACGTTCCACCACCAAGGGTACGTGATGCGTGAAGGTCTCCCGGAAGATCTCATAGCCGGCCAGAAAGATGAGCAGGGACATAGCTAGGGAAACCAAGTTCTCCACCTTGTAGAGGCCATAGGGGAAGGTCTTGGAACGCCTCTTGGAAAGCTTGATCCCCATGAGGACCGAGGCGGAAGATATTACATCGGTGAGAGAGTGAATTGCGTCGGCCATGAGGGCGACGCTGCCGGAGAAAGAGGCGAGGATATATTTGATCAGCGTGAGGGACGTATTAAGGATGATGGAGAGAAAGGCTGCCTTTTCGCTTCGCTCAAGACTCATCGGGTCATCGTGAGGAGTCGTACCCCGGCGTGGTGCAGTTGCTGAAAGGTGGCCCCCTGGCTCACGTATCGCACTACCTGGGCCTCATCCACCACTTGGGAGCCTGAGATCGCATCTACCCCGTAATCAAAGAGCAGGGGGGTAAGCGGTGTAGTAGGGCCCAAGAGCATGACAAAGGCATCCTGGGATAGTTCGAGAAGGAATTCTAAGGTATGATTGATAAAGGCGGTGCTCGTGATACCCACGACCTGACAGCGGGGAATGATGTCTGCTGCTCGATCTGCCTCGAGATCCCCCGGGTGTGGTCTTTGTTCGATGACCCAGAGGTTTCGTGCGACCTCCCTCAGTTTGGGCACAAATGGAAAGTGGCCGACGACGGCCACATCTTTCCCTGCCCCCTGTTCGGCGAGGACATCAAAGGCATTAATCTCGGAGCATCCCTCCTCATCGACCTCTATCAGTGAGTTTATGGTCGCCATGCCGATGGATGCCTCCAAGAGCTTCTCTGAACGGGCCAGGTTCATGAGTTCGGCGATGCCCCTTTCGGTCAATTTTCCTGCATCGTGCACACTCGGACCCGTGTGCGGATGAGGATCCCCCATGGTGGATGCGAGCCCGCACCCGCGCGTCAAGACAGTTGTCCAATGTGCCCCGACGATCACATTTCGCAGAGCTACCTCGCTCGGGGTAAAATGTTCGAGAAGGTCTTCCAGGATCTTCATGCTGTCCGTTACTCGTCCCCCGCTTGTGGGCGGGTAAAGATCACCCGATACTGGTCTTCAGCCCCCTTAAAACAGATCCGGCACTCTTGGCACTCCTCACTCCCCTCATCCGGCTCTTCCACCGCAGAGAGAGGTTCCAGGTGTACCTCGAACCCCGTCTCTTCATATATCTGGACCATCTCGCTCAATCTAGGCTCTTCGGCAACGAAGCGTTTTTGCCACCCTTGTTTTTTCAGTTCATCTTCCCTCTTCCTCATGCGCACTCCCTATATCCTTATTAATATCCTTCAGTGCCTTTTGCACGCCTCCCCACATGTCCTCGATAGCGCGATGGATCGTGGGGCACGGGTATTCCATCACGGTCTTTTTCTCCACGAGTGCCTTCACCACGGCCACGTCAAAGGGTATCTTTCCCAGGATAGGGAGATTGTTATCATGACAATACGTTTCGATTGTGCGGGCCTTTTCTCTATTGATATCATATTTATTGATGCAGATAGACGGAAGAATGCTGAAGTGTTGGGCAAGTGCGACCAATCGCTCAAGGTCGTGGACACCGGCAACGGTTGGTTCTGTAACGATGAGGACAAGGTCAGCACCTGCAAGGGAAGAGATCACCGGACACCCAATCCCCGGTGGTCCATCAATGAGGACGAGATCGAGGTTTCTTTCCTCTGCAGTCGATTGGGCTACCTTGCGTACCTGCGCTACCAGTTTTCCTGAATTTTCTTCCCCGACCCCCAGCCGTGCATGGACCAATGGTCCATATCGAGTATCGGCGATAAACCATTCACCACAAAAGGCATCCTCCATGCTGATGGCCTCTTCTGGACATGCCAGGGCGCAGAGGCCGCACCCCTCACATTCCACCAGGTCTATGTCCCCGTTCTCGATGGCATGATAGCGGCACAGGTCGGTGCATATACCACATGCCGTACACTTTTCTTGGTTTGTTCTCGGCTTGCGGCCTGAATAAAACTCGGTTTTTTCAATGTTCTTTGGTTCCAAGATAATAAAGAGGTCGGCGGCATCCACGTCGCAGTCGGCCAGAACCTTTTTTTCTGCCAAAGAAGCAAAGGCCCCGACCACGGTGGTCTTCCCGGTACCCCCTTTGCCGCTGAGTACGATCAATTGTTTCACAGTTCCCCTTTTTCCTTTTTCATAAAGTAGTTTGCCAAGGCCGTGTGCAATCCTACCACCCCGAGCAAAGAACAATGGGCCTTTCTTGCCGGTATCCCCCCTGCTGCCTCAATGATGTCATCGTCGGTAATGGCAAGGGCATCATCCAAATCCTTGTTTATGACCAATTCACTGAGGATGCTGGTGGTGGCGATGGCCGCGGCACAGCCGAAAACCTTGTATCGGACATCGGTGATTGTATCCCCTTCTATGGTGAGGTAGAGTCGGATATGATCTCCGCAGCGGGGATCACCCACCAGGGCCATGCCATGAGGGTCCTCTATTTCGCCGACATGGCGGGGGTTCTTGAAGTGGTCGAGGATAGTCTCGTTGTAGACGAGATAACCAGTCTGTTCTTCTGGTCCTTGATCTTGGCGGTACAAGTCCTTCCAACTTTCCATTTAAGCACTTCCTGTTCCCTTGGTGATTTTCTTGATCCAGGCGAAGAGGCCGATGAATTTATCCCGGTACTCCGGAAGCTTTTCTACCAAGGGGATTCCCTCAGAGTAGAGATGAGCTATGGTGCGATCCATGGGTATTTCGAGGAGTATAGGGATTCCCTCCCGTCGGCAGTACTCATACACGTCTTTGTTCCCCACATCGGCACGGTTGATGATGACCCCCATGGGAATTGCCAACTGCTTGAGCAACTCTACGGCCAGCATCAAATCATTAAGACCGAAGGGAGTAGGCTCCGTTACCAGGAGGCAGAAATTACTCCCTTTGACTGTCTCAATAACCGGACACGACGTCCCGGGGGGTGCGTCCAGTATAACTGTCCTCTCGTTGTTTATAAAGGACTTCTCCTTCCTGATGATGGGCGTGGCCATGGGCTCACCCACTTTGAGCCGGCCATGGATAAAGTCTATGCCGTTCCGTTTTCCAAACTCTATTACGCCTATTTCCTTTTCTTCTTCCCTTATAGCCGCCTCAGGACAGATATAGGAGCAGACGCCACAACCATGGCAGAGCTCGTCGAAGGTTAAGACGGTCTGGGGAAAGACGACGAGGGCGTTGAACTCGCACGCCTCAGCGCAGCGGCCGCAGTGGGTGCATTTGGTTTCGTCAATGCGGGGGATGGGGATGGTAACTGCGACTTTTTTTTCTATCTGGGGTTTGAGGAAGAGATGGGCGTTGGGTTCTTCCACATCGCAATCGATAAATTGGACCTGTTCCAGGGCCAGGGCCAGATTGGTAGCGATGGTGGTCTTTCCCGTTCCTCCTTTTCCGCTGGCTACGGATATGATCATCCTTTTTCCTCCACCATTGCCCGTGCCACCGCTACGGGTACACCGATGGCCACCCGATCCCTCGTTATACCCCCATATTCCCTAGAATCTCTGCAGCCAAAAGAGAGGGCGATATGTTTCTTGATAACAGCCTCCACAGCCACATGTCCGCACACTGAGACGATGCTTGAGAGATCGACGTTTAAATCCTTCCCGAAATGGACCTGGTAACTCCTGACCAGCTTCATAACCTGTTCAGGCTGGAGATAGGACAAAAAGAGATCATGATCATTTCGGATATTGAGGCCGATCCCCTTCAAGGACCCGGTGATCTTCGGGAGGTTTTGCACCAATTCTTTTGCCTTTGATTCGCTAAATCCCTCCTGATGATGGAATCTTTTCACCATCTCCGCCTTGGCCGTTTCATCCCAGCCGAAAACATAACGGGCTCCGTGGCAATTAATGTTCTCGGGGGTTAAGAGCACGGGGTGAACCACGGACCTGGTTATGGCTTCACAGAAACGTGCGTCCCTGATGGGATTTTCATTGCAGATGGGAAGGTCACCATAATAGAATTTAACGCCGATCCATCTACCACCAAAACGCCGTTGAAACGCATCTGCGACATGCATTACACGCCTCCTATTCGCAATCTCGCAGTGGGAACCCTCTGACGCAGATCATCGTGTATTATTTTCTAACCATGGATGTGCCACACTGAGGGCACTTTATCTGGTAACAGGGGATTCCAGCTTGATGGGGGGCTGTGGCACCGCATTGCGGGCATACACACTCCCCTGCCGGGCCGGTGCCTGGCCTGGTACCGCCCATCCTCCCTCTTCCCGTTCCCGTACCTCTGCCTGTTCCCCTACCACCCCCTCCCGGGGGGCCTTGGCCGTCACCTCGTGGCATGATTTTTCCTCCCTTTTCTCTTATTGATTAGTTTTCACAACAGCGCTTCGGATTTGCGCAGGAGACCCCGCTCTCGCAACACCGAGAACCGGCCCCCTCACTGAGTTGACCTTTAAAGGAGAAGGATGCAGGGGAAAGAATCTTCTCCAGATCTGTGCTGTTACAATACGTGCACTGGAGGGGGTCGTTTTTTTCCCCTACACCTTGAAAGATTTCAGAGACCTCTCCGCAGGACCGACAACGATATTCATATATTGGCATGATCAACTCCTTATCTTACTTCAACTCTGCGAGCTTCAGCGGACGGCCGTCGCCGGGTCGCTTGTTCGCGGTCTATCATGTGAACCTTCTATCTGCCTTTGTCCCCCGCACATGTTTTTTTGCCTGTTCGAGCCAACCGATGCGGTCTGCCGAATAATGATCGAATTCAGAGACGTAGGGCTTTACGTCGAGCAAAGGTGTCCCATCCAAAATGTCCACGTTCTCGATGTATAGCGTATGATTCTGCAGTTTGTGCAACCGTACTACAGAGAGGCCAATTGGATTTGGACGCTTTGGGGCACGCGTGGCGAACACGCCACGTTGAACCGAATCCATGAAGGGGGTGACAAGGAGCGTGAATCCATCGCTTCGGTGGAAGTGATAAATCAAAATGATATGCGAAAAGCCTTCGAGATCCTTCAATCCTTGGGCGAACTCGGGAAACACCTCTACCGTGCCCTGGACGCCGGCTGCTCCGGTAGGCTGTATAGGTGTGCCTTCAGCTTCATGGAAAGGGCTATGGATTATCCCGATCTGTTGATATTCAATCATTATGATATATTTCTTGCGAACGCACCATGTATTGATATCACTCATAATTATGAGTGATGAATGCCCTTATTTGCCCCTTCCTTGCCCCCTGCCGCCTCCCATGCCGGAGTGGGAAGCAACCGTGGCTTCACCGGCCTCTTGCAATTGGCCGTTTTTAAAGAGAGTAATGGTTTCCCGTACCGTGCCCGTAGCGCCGACAAAGATCTTGATTCCTGCTGCGGCTAGGGAAGAGGCTGCATTCGGTCCCACATTGCCGGTTATAACCGCTTCAGCCCCCTTGGTGGCGATGAATTGGGCCGCCTGAGGACCTGCCCCACCGGCGGCCATCATGGCCTGATTCTCCGCGGCCTCGAATTCCATGGTCTCAGGGTCTACGAAGACAAAAAATTGGCAGCGACCAAACCGAGGGTCGATGGGTGAATCGAGGGTATTTCCCGTAGATGTGACAGCTATTTTCATGTCCTTATCTCCTTTTGCCTTTAATGGTGGTGTTCACAGCCAGTGGCCCCGCTTATCTCGCCACGCAAATAGGCGTTCAGGATGTCCTCGAGGGTTCCTTGTATCCCGGTGGTGATGGCCTCGATGCCGAACTGGTTGAAATGTTCGAGGGCTCGCGGCCCCATCCCACCAGCGATCATTACCTGAGCGCCCTGCTCGTTGATAAACTGGGGCACTGCACCGGGGACGTGACTGGTGAAATAGGGGTTGTCGATGACCGTGGTGTCCATTACCTTGTCCCCTTCCACGTCCACCATGGTATAATAAGGGCACCTCCCAAAATGGGCGCTCAATGATCCTTTCAATCCCTGATTGTCTTCGCTGGCAAAGGCAATCTTCATAGATTGTTACCTCCTTTTTCTCTTCTTTTGTACCGCCGCAACGGTTGCCTCGCTTTTTCCCTCTTGTACCTGCTTGCTGGGAGATTCCACAAAGGCCTTGCATTTTTCTGCTATTTCGTTATAGGCCTTTGTCACCTCTGAATCCGGATAGGAGGCCACATAGGGGGTGCCGCTATCGCATTTCTGCACCACCTCTGGATCGATGGGGATACGGGCGAGAAAGGGGACCTTGAGATCCTTGGCGGCCTTTTCTCCCCCCCCTATCTTGAAGAGGGGAATAAGATGTCCGCACTCAGGACACCTTAATCCGCTCATATTCTCCACGATGCCGATGACCGGTATCTTTAACATCCGGCTGAAGTTTACCGACTTTCGGGAGTCCAGGAGGGCCACATCCTGGGGGGTGGTGACGATAATGGATCCATCCATGCCCTCGATCAGATGGGCCACGCTCAGGGGTTCATCTCCAGTCCCGGGTGGGAGGTCAACGATCAAAAAGTCGAGGTCGCCCCACTCCACATCCCCCAGAAACTGTTTGATGGCGGTGTGTTTTATTGGCCCCCGCCACACCACCGGGGAATCGGGATTGGGGAGCAGAAAGGCCATGGAGATCAGTTTGACATTGGGGAGGACCTCCACGGGACGAATAGCTTCGTTTCCACCCTGCAGGGGCTTCCAGTCAACCCCCCACATCTTGGGGATATTAGGTCCGTGGATATCTGCGTCGAGGATCCCCACCCTCTGGCCATCCACGGCGAGAATGGCGGCGAGGTTGACGGCCACAGTGCTTTTACCGACGCCACCTTTGCCGCTCATCACCATGATCTTATAGCGAATTTTTCCAAGGGTCTGAGCTACTCGTTTATCTCGTTCTTGCTCTTCCGTTTTCCTCTGTTCTGCAGCGCGCGCCTCTTGTTGTTGTTGTGTGCTCATCTTTTTCCTTTACATGCTGTTCATCATCCATAATTTGTGTTGAGGGCGAACAGCCCCGCTATAAACCTCGTTTCTTTGGTTGGCATAATCTTCCCATTCCCCAATGGAACACTACTCATATAAGAGTGTATTCTAATCGACATAAAATAGAACTAACAACGACCCACATGGCAACTCTTTATCATGCCTGTACTTAATATATAGTAATTCACGGTACGATTGGCAAGGGGGAGGGGGCTTACCCTCCCCCTTGCTTTCTTACTTTTTCTCCTCAGCAGCGAGTTCTTGGAGCCGCTTGTCGATTTCCTCCATTTGCTGCTTGAGGAATCCTTGTTGGTCTTTGAGGAACTCAGTCTCCTGTCCCTTGGTAGGGGCCTGTCCCCATGGGGCGGCATAGGGTGTATACCCAGCCCCATAGGGTGAATATCCAGCCCCATACGGCGAATACCCAGCATAGGGGGCATACCCATACGGCGCATATCCCCAGCCGCGGCCCATGCCTCTGCCCCAGCCGCGGCCTCCTCCTCTGCCCCAACCGCGGCCATAGGAATTGGCGTAACCAGGGACGGAATATCCGGCGCAGTAACCGGCCGCCCTGCCGGTCATGGGACCGAGTCCTGCTGGACCTGTTCCATCTCCCCAAGGCATATCGAACACCTCCTTTCATTTAAAATAGAAACTCTTAAAAATATCTCTATCTGCTCTTTCCTTTTGGGAGGGCATAAACCCATCCCTACGTGGAAGTTTATGCTGTTATCAACAATCTTCATTGGAGAATAAGCCTAATAACAATTAAACTAGTTTCCTCTTTACACCGCATCTTATCTCCTTGCTTTCAGGTTTTCAATCCTTGCCAAGATATCATCCACTTTTTGGAATAGCCCTCGTACCTCTTTTCTTAAGACTTTCGGGGAGGGGGCAACGCCTGGTTTAGAATAGAAGGCAGGTTGAAATCCATAACCGTAGGCTGGTACTTTTACCCCGATTATTTCGCTTAGCCTGTAACCTAACCACGGATTCTGCCTGCAACCAAAAGGTGATGCTTTTTTCTCTGCCACTGCCTTCGCAAATTGTCCGCAATTATCATACCCACATAGGCCACAATTACGTTTCGGTAACGATTCATATATTTTCTTTATGTTCTCCTTACGAGCGATTGCCACCCTTGCCTTCCTCTCCCTATTTAAATGTGCCCCTTTGTATCGGGGGGAAACTGTTTGAGAATGTCCTCAGCCTTTGACCGAATCATATCCTCGGGAACTGCGCCGAGGATG
>CAZFIR010000170.1:0-19868 GCA_964519535.1 uncultured Thermodesulfobacteriota bacterium
GTCGGTGGTACGACGGTTACGATGGTCTGCTCAGGATCGACCTGTATCTTGGCCTTTTCTAAGGTAATATCCCCTACATGGATGGAGTCGCCGATGTCGAGCGAGGAGACATCGACATTGATACCTGGAGGGATATCTCCCGGGAGACATTCCACCTCGATCTCCCTGAGGATCTGCTCAAGCACGCCGCCCTGCTCCACCCCTATGGACTTACCCTCGATATGGACCGGGATACTGACGTGGATTGCTTCGTCCATGGCAATAGTGTACAGGTCCACGTGCAACAGCGTCCTCTTCAAGGGATCTACCTGTTTCTCCTTGAGAATAACGGTCTTGGTGACAGGACCATCCTGCAACCCTTCGATGGTAAGGTTGATCAGGGTTCGTTCACCCGACCCACTGCGCAGGACCTTGGAAAGCTCTTGCGGATTGAGGGTTACGGGAATAGGTTCCTCACGTTGTCCGTAGACCACGGCGGGTATCAATCCTTGACCTCTCAGCCTCCGCGCCTCTTCTTTTCCCTTTCCCGTCCTCCATTGGACTGCTAAAGACCTTGTCGGCATCTGCTGCTCCTTCTTATTTTTTCATATAAACAGGGAACTGACAGACTCACTGTTGTGAATTCTTTTTATCGCCTCACCAAAGAGCTCGGCCACAGAGAGGACCTTTATTTTTTGTGATGTAATTGCCTCGTGGTTGATGGGTATCGTGTCGGTCACGATGAGTTCTTCAATAGGAGAATCGTTAATCCTCTGAATGGCATTGCCCGAGAGCACGGGATGGGTACAGCAGGCGTAAATGGCCGTGGACCCATGCTCCTTAAGCGTCCTCGCCGCCTCGGTGAGCGTCCCGGCAGTATCTACCATGTCGTCGAGGATTATAGAGATCTTCCCCTTTACCTCACCGACGATGTGCATGACCTGGGCGACATTGGCCGTCTCGCGCCGCTTGTCAATGATGGCCAGTGAGGCATCCAGCCTCTTGGCAAAGGCCCTGGTCCGTTCTACGCCCCCCGCGTCTGGGGATATGAGCACCAGATCATCCTTGAATTTCTTGAGCAGATAATCAAGGACGATGGGAGAGGCATAGAGGTTGTCCACGGGGATATCAAAGAACCCCTGAATCTGTCCCGCATGGAGGTCCATGGTGAGAACACGGGACGCACCGGCCACCACGATCAGATTGGCCACCAGCTTGGCTGAGATGGGCTGCCGGGGGGCTACCTTGCGGTCCTGCCTGGCATACCCATAATAGGGGATGATGGCATTTATCCTCTCTGCCGAGGCCCGCCTGAGGGCGTCCATCATAATGAGAAGTTCCATCATATTGTTGTTTACCGGAGGACCGGTGGATTGTACGACGAAGGTGTCAAGACCACGGACACTCTCTTCTATATCCACCGCGATTTCACCATCGCTGAAGGTCTTCACCTGGGCCCTGCCGAGGGGGACACCTACATAGCTGCAGATCTTCTCCGCCAGACCAGGATTGGAATTTCCTGAAAATATCTTTATAGGACTATCGGGCACTAACATCTTGGAACAGCACCTTTCTCATCAAAAGAAAATTGGCTGGGGTGGGAGGATTCGAACCTCCGAATGCGGGATCCAAAACCCCGTGTCTTGCCACTTGACGACACCCCAAACACCCTATCAATCGGCCTCTACATCGGCCTAGATATCGGCCTAAATATCGATAAGACTATGGGCGACAAAGGAGAGCCATCCCTGTTCCATCTTCAGATCTCCCGCCGCTCGCCGTGCCTCGGCTTCCTCACCAAAGAACCCAAAGACCGTGGGCCCACTCCCCGTCATTAAGACCCCGCTCGCCCCTGCCTCACGCAAGCATCTTTTTATATTCCCTATGGGAGGCATCAGTTGCAACGCCGGCCCTTCGAGGTCATTGTGGAGGAATGTGCCCATCTTTTCAGTGTCCTGCGGAGGCATTGAAATTCTATTATCCCCTCTATCCTTTGTCAACCCCCATTTACCCTGTTGGTACACGTGCTTCGTGGATAAGGGGAGCCCAGGGTTGATCAAGAGCATCCACAGCTTCAGAGGCGGTAAGGATTGCAACAGCCTTTCTCCCCTTCCCCCCATGATTGCACCCTTGCCAAAAATAAAAAAGGGGACATCCATCCCTATCCGCGCCCCCATCTCTATCAACCCCTCCAGGGAAACATTGGTCCCCCACAGGATGTTCATGGCCTTCAGAACAGCAGCGGCATCGCTGCTTCCTCCCCCCAGGCCGGCGGCCAGGGGGATGCGCTTGATGATAGCTATCTGTACCCCCCCTGAGAGACCCCTCTCTTTGATAAAGAGGGCGGCGGCACGATGGGCCAGATTCTCTTCCCCCAGGGGGAGATCGGGGTGCGAGGAGGAGATGGTTATCTTCGCCGTGTTTACCTTTTTTATATGAAGCTCATCCGCGAGGCTTATCGGATAGATCCACGTCCTGATCTCGTGATAGCCATCGGGCCTCTTTCCCAGGACGTCTAATCTGAGATTTATCTTGGCTGGAGCATGGAGGGTTATTCTCTCCATCGTATGCAGGGGAGAATTCAGGATGGTTTATGGTTAGAGGGCCTCCACTTCCTTTATCTCGGGGATCTCCTCCTTCAAGATGCGCTCAACACCCGTCTTGAGGGTCATGGTGGACATGGGACATGTGCCACACGCCCCCGTCAGCCTCACCTTCACCACCCCATCAGCTACATCCACCAACTCCACATCACCGCCGTCTGCCTGCAGGGTCGGCCTGATCTTTTCCAATGCTGCTTCTACTTTTTCCCGCATGGTCAACTCCTTTGGTACTCTTACTTTCTATATTTATAACCCGTACCCATGAGGATGTCAACCTCAATCACGAGACCTCCGAGAGAGCATACGATCATGCTGTGTTACGACAGAAAGCCTTTGCTCTTGGTTTTCTTAGAACCTCACGGTGATGAAAGAAAGAGCAGACGCTTCACATGAGAAGTTTCCCCACACGGAAAAAAAGGATAACACAAAAAATACAGAGCAAGACGAGTAAAACCATCACCCCCACGCCGATGGCTTGGCGATAGGCGTCGGCATCATACGGCGACAGAACTGATTTTTTTCGGAAAAAGAGTGTTTGAACCGATTGGATCGGGTTTTTACTGGCAACGACGGCGCCTTCCACCACACGTGATGCGAACGTTTGCATGCCTGTCCTCACATCATTCAGTCGGTAACAATATCTCATCACAAGGCCAGCCCCTTTACGATAGAACCAGTCGGTGTCAACGCTCACGGTTGGTTCGCCGCCGAGCTTGTTTGCGAAGAGCCAAAACGCAGCTGCGGTCAGCAACAGAAGCTGCAGCATCCCGACGATGTGGTATGGTGTATAAGGATTGTAGTGAACGGGGTAGGGAAGAAGGTTGTAGAGTATGTGGGGGAACACACCGGTAACGATACAGAGAAAGGCGGTCATTCCCATGGCGATCAACATATGGAGGGGAGGTTCCTTGGCCTCTATTGCGTCTCTTGTTTCAACCTGAGGTGCTTTCCCGAACCATATGCCGTAGGGTAGTTTTAAGCCGGTATGGAGGAATGTACCGATAGAGGCGAGGTGCAACAGGAGGTAGATAACCGGCCGGTGCAACTCACCTGCTGCAGCCACCACCATCGTTTTGCTGATAAAGCCGTTGAAGAGCGGGACCGCGGAGATGGAGAAGGCGCCCACCATGTAGAGGGAAAGACAAATAGGCATCTTTTTGTACAAATTTTTCCCCTGAAGCTCGGTAAGCTTCCGTTTCCCGGTCACATGAATGACTGCTGCAGCGCCCATAAAGAGCAGGGCTTTATAGAGAATGTGGCAAAAGGCGTGGACGGTGGAACCATTGATCGCCATCTCGGTCCCCAACCCCACACCGCATACCATATATCCCACCTGGCTGATGATATGGTAGGCAAGGAGCCTTCTGATATCGTTTTCCAGCACCGCGTAGACAACGCCGTAGACCGCCATGATGGCCCCCATCCAGACCAGGAGCTCAACCCCGGGAAAGGCCCGTATGAGGACATAGACGGCACTTTTGGTAGTGAAGGCGGTCAGAAAGATGCTCCCGGTAACGGTGGCCTCGGGATAGGCATCCGAGAGCCACGCGTGAAACGGCGGTACGGCGGCGTTGATGATAAAGCCGAGGAGTATGAGCAGAGAGCTGAGACTTCCATAATCGATGACACCGAACTGTGTGGATCCTGTTGTCGACACGTGGATGATGATACCGGCTAAAAGCGCGCTTCCGCCGAACAGGTGCACCATGAGGTATCTAAAACCCGCACCAAGGGCGGCCTTGTCTCGTTGATACCAGATGAGGAATACCGATGAGGCGGCCATGATTTCCCAAAAGACAAACAGCGTAAAGAGATCGCCGGCAAAGACAACCCCTAGCGCGCTCCCTATATAGAACATCGTAGCTACATGCTGACCGTCTTCCTTTACATGGAGGGCATAGACCATCCCCAGGAATGCCACGATGACAAACACATAGCCAAAGCACATACTGAGCGTATCGATCTTGCCGAAGACGAGGTCGTACCCCAAAAAATGGTAGATCCAGTACGTACCACTGCTCTGCATAGCGAGGAGGTCTGCGAAAGCGAGCGCGGGGATAAAGAGCAGCCATACCTGTTTCAGCCTGCGTGCTCTGAGCAACGGGAGGAGAAGGCCCCCGAGGATAAAGATAAAGGCGGGGGGTACCGCACTAATCATAGTAATCCTCGTCCTTTTGGAGCCAGTATTTTCCGAGCATTTTAGAAATCAGCACGATGATGATACAGCCGAGGAACCCGAATGCCGCATCAAAGGCGGGGATTGTCTCCCACCGGAAGAGCGGGTGTTTGACATGGATCAGAAATCCCAGCAGCACAGCCAGACCGCACGCAATCAGAAAGAGATATCGTAAGATCCTCGTCATCTACAGCACCCCCATGATCGTTTGTACGCTTTTGGTTGCGAGCGCAAAGAAATGCAATAGTGCATCGGGGAAGACACAGAAGATTATCGAGAAGGCTGCAGTGGCTACTAAGGGAGCAACTATTAACATGGGCGCTTCCTTCCTCCGGGTGGTTTCCCCCGTGGTTTTTTTAAAGAACGCGTTATAGATTAGGGGGAAAAAGTACGCAGCATCCAGCAATGCACTCGCGATAATAACAAAAAGAAAGATGATCTGCCCTGCTTCCAACGTTCCCAGACAGAGGTACCACTTGCTGATAAACCCGCAGACCGGCGGTATACCGGTAAGACCTGCCGCTCCAATGGCAAAGGCAGCCATGGTGAACGGCATCTGCCTCCCGATACCGCCCATTTCGCTTATATTCTCTTTGCGGGTTACTGCGTAGATGGCCCCGGCACACATAAAGAGCGTGATCTTCATGAAACCGTGGAACGAGATATGGAGCATCGCACCTCTGATGCCATCAGGAGACAGCAGCGCCGCCCCCAGGATGATAAGGGAGAGGTTATTGATCGTGGAAAAGGCCAGTCGCTTCTTTAAGTTGTCTTGGGTCAGGGCGATCAAATTAGCCATGATTATGGTAATGGAGACGAAAAAGGCCAGCAGTATCCATAGGCCCAATCCCACAAGGAGCTCAGGTCCAAAGATATAGAGGATAACCCGCAAGCAACAAAACACACCTGCCTTGACGACCGCCACGGCGTGCAGTAAGGCGCTTACCGGAGCAGGGGCGACCATGGCCGAGGGGAGCCATTCGTGGAGGGGCATAATGGCTGCCTTGGAACCAAAACCGATCATAAAGGTGACAAAGAGCAATTGCAGGATACCCCGTGAGCCGTGCCCTGTTACAAAACCGCCTGCGACAAAGTCGAGGCTGCCGGTCAGATAATACGTCAAACCCATGGAGAACAGGACAAAAGCGGCACCGGTCAAGAGATAGACCAGATACTTCCTGCCTGCCCGGAGGGCCTCGGGTGTTTCCTTATGGACGACTAATGGAAAAGTAGAGATGGTCAAAATTTCGTAAAACATATAGAGGGTGAGCAGATTGCCCGCCATGGCCACACCTGTCGCCCCAAAGAGGGCCATGGCAAAACAGAAAAAGTAGCGAGTTTGAGCATGTTCTTTCAACGTCCTCATGTATCCGATAGAGTATACCGAGACGATGATCCACAAACAGGAGGCAAGGAGGGCGAACATCATTCCGAAGGCGTCAACCCTGAACTGAAGGTTAATCCCTGTGTAGAGTTCAATGATGGTGCACTCAACAACGTTACCGTGCAGGATGTGGGGAAGCATCGAATAGATTAGGGAAAATTGTGTTACCGCCGCCGCGATGGTCCAAAATTCGCGAAGGTTTGCCCTCTTCGCTCCGGTCAGTAAAATAAGCAAGGCACCGAGGAGGGAGGCTATGAGGGCCACAAGGGGCGTTGCAGAGTGTACGGTCTCCATTTCTTCTCGTTACAACGTTGATGGAATAGCAAACGCGATAATGTGTTTAATAATCACTCCGCTGAATATGCCGAGCAGGACGATTCCTATACCTATCAGTATCATAGGTATGACCATGCTGAGCGGCACGCTGCCCATAACAGTTCCTGTATTGCCGTGCTTATGAGGGGTATGCACCTGATCCGTGGGGGGGGCAAAGTACGCGATCTCAATGACGCGGAAGAACAGGATAGCCATCAGAAGACTGCTGAGCAGCATTACCACCACCAGCCCCCATTGTTTCGCCTGGATGGCTCCGAGGATCAGATACCATTTGCTGAAAAAACCGCACAGGGGAGGTATTCCCACCACAGACAGGGCACCCACGATAAAGAGAGCGAAGATTATCGGCATGGTGCGATGGAGGGAACGAAAGCGGTAAATATTTCGCGTACCTGTCTGGTAAAAGATCGCGCCCGATACGGTGAACAGACATGCCATCATAAACATATCGTTAATAATGTGCAGGATAGCACCGGTGAGACCGAAGCGGTTGGCCGAAGCGATACCGATAATGACATATCCCATTTCCGCCACGAGCACATAGCAGAGCATCCGTTTAAAGTCGGACTGGGCAAGGGCCATCATGCAGGCGAACAGTATACCGATCGCCGCTATCCATCCCAGAACATCCGTCACCGGATAAAGCCCTATAGCAAACGAGGGATCAAAGACGGTAAACATGATCCTGATGATGACATACGCCCCCACTTTAGTGAACAACGGTGCGAGCAGTGCGCTCACTGCCGAGGGGGCGAAGGTATAGGCATCAGGCAACCAGATATGCAGCGGGAATATGCCCATTTTGATGCCTATCCCCACTATAAAAAAGGCAAAGCCAACGAGCAATGCTTTAGAATAAAACGAGTGAGGCAAGAGGTGCGTCAGGTCAGCCATATTGAGTGAGCCGGTAAGGATATAGAAGTATCCTGTCCCCAGGAGGTAGGCGCAGGCACCAATGGTGCCAAAGATGACATAACGAAAGGCGGCAAAGGCAGCACCCTGTTCCCCCAAGGCAATGATGGCATAGGCGGAGAATGAGGCAACTTCTAACAGGACATAGAGATTAAACATATCGCCGGTAGCGGTGATACCAAAGAGGCCTGTTACGTGCAGGAGCAAAAGGGTATAAAACTGGGGGTGCTTTGTGTCGGGTATCTCCCGTTCTATGGCTCTCTTGGCATAGATCGTTACCAGTAAGGATATAACGGCTACACCTACTAACACGAGGGCGTTGAGATAATCTATGGTATATTCGATCCCCCAGGGGGGGTGCCAGCCACCGAAAAAGTAATGAATGGGTTCCCCCCGCCTCATAACCACGGCAAGAATCCCTATGGCACAGACCAGGCATGCAGTAAGGGCGCCCACTACAAGAGGGAAACAGAGCCTTCGCTCCCACAGTCCGGCGACACTCACAACCAAGGATAGAATTAACGGGGTGACAATAATCAGGGCTGGGAGTTGTTCAATGATCATTTTTTCAACGCTTCTATGATCTCATCTTCTTCAAGCGTACCGTATCTTTTATAGAGGATAACCAAAAGCGCAAGGGCAATACCGGTTGTCGCAACACCGACGACGATGGCAGTTAGCATGAGAACGTGGGGCAGTGGATTTATGTAATCCGTTGCATGGAGAGCAATTTCTTGGCCGTGGCTATGTGTTTGAGCAACGATAGGGATTTGTGCACCTCGTTTAGCACCGATGGAGATAAAATAGAGAATAATGGCCCATTGAAAGATATTCATGCCGATCAGCTTCTTCATAAGATTGTTTTTCGCCATCATGCTATACAGGCCAAGCATAAGCAGGATGGCAAAAATCAAATAATTATATTGTGTGAATAGTGTTTCAAACACGGGTTTTCTGCATTTCTTCTTCGTGCGTTCCACCGGTTACCAGATTCAGGAAGATAGAGACCATAATCGCCATGACCGTAATCTGGACCCCCGTTTCAACAGCGGCGATGCCATAATATCGGGCCATCACCGGATCGATGGGAAGAATGACGCTCAATTTCCCGTAGTCTAGGAAATTTCCACCGAGAAGCAGACAAAGCCATCCTACTCCCGCATAGATGAATACGCCGAGACTACAAAAGAAGATATTGAGTTTCTCGGCAAAGCGTCTCTTTACCTCATCGAGATCATAGGCAATGGCCATCAGTATGAAACTTGCGGCGAAGATACAGCCTCCTTGGAATCCTCCTCCAGGGCTGCCATGGCCGTGGGCGAGGACATAGAGGCCGTAGATTTGCATAAAGGGGATAAAGATCCTGCAAACGGTTTGGATGATGATATCTTCTTGCTCGCGTATCAAGGCAAACGTCTCCTCAACAGCATGAGGACCGCAACGCCTGCGGTAAAGATGACGGCAGTCTCAAAGAGGGTATCATAACCTCGATAATCTGCGAGCACGGCGGTAACGATATTAGGAACCCCTGTTTCCTCAAAGGCCCGCTCAATGTACCGCGGTGAGACATGGAGGCTGGCCGGCTGACCCGGATCAGCCCATGGTGGCAGATCCTCCGCCCCGTACATCAGTACGATGAGGACGGCGATCGCAATCACGATACCTATGAGTTTCTTCATCAGTCCTTTGTCCTCCTCGTCGTTTTGTAAACGGCGGCGACAAAGAAAGTGGTGCTTACCCCCGCCCCTACCGCGGCCTCGGTAAAGGCGACATCTACCGCCCCCATCTCTGACCAGATCAGACACATAAAGAAGCTGAAGGCGCCGAGGAGTACGGCAGCACTCAAGAGATCTTTTACCGTAATAGCCGTTACGGCGGCTATGAGGGCGAATACCAACAACATCAGATTTAATGGCCAGATCATCTATTTCCTCCTCTTCGGTGGCCAGGTCAACACGACCTTTCCGTCCTTGGTCCACGGTATCAGATCCGATTCAAGGGCAGATCTCAGCAAGGCATGGGTGGCTGTTGGGCTTGCCAAAAACCAAAAGACGGCGATGAATATCAGCTTGGCACTTTGAACAATACTTAACCAGTGGAGACCATGGTGCAGCGTGTAGAGGGCTAGTCCGACAACGAAGAGCAGCGTCCCGAGGGTGTCGCCCTTTGCCGTGGCGTGCATCCTGGTGTAAAAGTCAGGAAAACGCAAAAAACCGATGGTGGCAGTCATAAAAAAGAAAAGACCTGCCAGCATAAATATCTTTGCTCCAATGATCACTTATCTCGCCCCTTTCCGGATAAAATATTTTGAGACAATCAAGGTGCCGATAAAGTTTAGAATAGAGTAAGCCAATGCCAAATCTATGAACATGTCAATCCGGTCATAGATCAATCCGATAAACAGGAGGAGAATGATCGTCTTGGTGCCTATGAAACCAGCACCGATGATCCGGTCAAAGACTGTCGGCCCAAACACCCCCCGATAGAGAGAAAGGAGGATGATAACACAGAGAACAAGGGCGACGCCTAAGGAAAAACCACCCATTTAATCCTCCAAATATACCCGAGCAATGCGTTGCTCCATTTTCCCCGGCAAGGACGTGGCCACTTTCATGTCGATGGCATGCACAAAGAAGTAATCGTCTTTGATTAACACCGTAATGGTCCCGGGAGTCAGGGTTATGGAGTTGGCAAACGTAACGCGTGCCAGCTCTTTTTTTAATGTGGTCTTAAACTTAATGATGTGAGGGTCGATCAAGTGCGGCATCTTGGGGTGGAGGGCAAGGTAGGCGATATAAATATTAGCTAGTATAATTTGACATAAGAGCCACGGGACATACGCGAAAAAAAGCGCGGTTTCTTTGATCTTACCTTCTGATTTAATGTCTTTAAAGAGAAAATCATGAGAGATACCTGCCACTAAGGCACAAGAGAGGACACCCCACGAAAGATGCCACCAGTCGAGCTGTCCGGATACGAAGATCCAAAAAAGAAAAAGAACGAAAAACGTAGCGATAAAGGCCATCCAGTCCCTCCTCAATAAGCAGATTAAAACACTTCCCTCACGCAGCAGATGAATTGTCGCCCTTGCAAGGACCTATCCCCTATTTGGATGCGGTATAAAGAGCGTCATTACGTAGGTGTCTGCATGCACAACCCTCTTTGCTCCGAAGCGTATGCTTACTGAATATGCAGGCAAGTATCTGACGTACGGAGTGGCGGTAAATCAAGACAGATTTTTTCTTGATAAGCATTATTCTCACGCAAGGGATGTTTGGAGCTGCTGGGTGCAGCTTTCCTCCGGACTGTTGCGATTGCGGCCCTCACACCGGTATCAAAGGCATGACCTGTCTTCTTTAAAACCACCGTCGATTCCCCCACGTTTTCTTATCACGGTTAAAACCCGATCGCGATCACCGACGCCCAGCGACAAACCGACCGGATCGAGGAGTATTGTTGAATCGTTATGTTCCGCTTGCCTTGAGAATTCCCTTGTTATTATGCTTAAGAAGTCTCCACGGCTTAGCTGCTTATTTCTTTCGTTTTGTCCTCCGCCCTGACCTCGGTCTCTTTTTTTCGTGCGAATATACCTATCCCCTTGTCTTCCTTCGTTTCGTTCTTCTTCTCCTCCTTTTTTCTCTCTTTCATCTTGCAATTGCCCTCAAAGATTGCCCCCTCGTCGATTACGACAGCAGGGGTAATGATATCCCCGATCATTCTCCCGGGATGGTGGAGCTCTACCTTCTCCTTGGCGTAGAGATTGCCCACAATCTCACCTTGGATGATGGCGCTCCCGACGTGGATCTCCCCCTCAATCTTCGCAGTCTCTCCAACGATCAAGGTATCGTCGCTCCGGATCTCGCCCTTAAAACGGCCGTCCAACCTTACTGCACCCGTGTAGCTCAGTTTGCCCTCGAAGAAGGTTTCCCCTCCCATAAAGGCATTCACCTCTGTTCGCTCCATGGTATCCATGCCCTTGCCTTCTTTCCACTTCTTGTCCGCCATTGAAATCCCTCCTCTTGCAGTTATGTAATGTATGGCATCGTGTTACCGTGAGGCCCTATCATTCAGAGATCGGCTGATCACTGCTTTTCACCTTTTACAGTGCCCTCGTTCCTCGTATGAGCGCTAAGATCCTCTCCAGGTCATCCAGGGAGTAGAACTCGATCTCGATGGCGCCCTTTTCACCTCTCATCTTTATTCTCACCTGGGTCTTGAGGATGTGACGCAACTCCTCCCGAAGGGATTCTATCTCCGGTATGACCACCGCTTTGGGGGGATTGCTCGTGCCCGTCTCAAGGAGATGCCGTATACCACCTTCTGTCTCACGAACCGAGAGGCCCTTTTTTATGATCTTTCGGCAGAAAGCAATCTGCTCCCCCCCATCGCGCAGGGCCAGAAGGGCCCGGGCGTGCCCCATACTTATCGCGTTCCTTTCCAAGGCATCTTTCACTTCTTCGGGTAGTCTTAGCAAGCGCAGGGTATTGGCCACGGAAGACCTGTCCTTGCCGATCCGTTGGGCCAAGACCTCTTGGGTATAAGCAAATTCCGTGATCAAGCGCTGAAACGCCTCCGCCTCCTCCAGAGGGTTGAGGTCCTCACGCTGGAGGTTTTCTATCAGGGCCAACTCGAGGACCTCTTGATCGGTGGCCTCTTTGAGGAGGACGGGGACCTTTGTGAGACCTGCCCTTTGGGCCGCCCGCCACCTCCGCTCTCCCACGATGATCTCATACCCTTCCCCCTTTGTGCGCACCACCAGGGGTTGCAGGATCCCTTTCTCGCGTATGGACTGAGCGAGTTCCTCAATACCATCATCGGGGACCAGCCGCCTCGGCTGCCAGGGGCTGGGATGAATGTCATGGATATTGCAGAGCTGGAGGTTCCCCTTCTCCCCCTTCTCCAACTCGGGGAAAAGGGCCCCTAACCCCTTACCTAAGGCAACTCGCTTAGCCATAGTTCCTCTTTCCGTTCTTGAGAATCTCTTGGGCCAATTCAACGTAGCTCTGCGCCCCCCTTGACTCGGCATCGTAGAGGATACAAGGTTGCCCGAAGCTGGGTGCCTCGCTCAACTTGACATTTCTCGGGATAATGGTAGAAAAGACCCGCCCCTTGAAGTGGGAACGGACTTCATCCGCAACCTGCTGTGAAAGGTTGTTCCGCAGATCGTACATGGTTAACAATATTCCCTCGATTTGCAAAGCTGGATTGAGATTCTCCTTGACGATCCTGATTGTCTTCAGTAATTGCGTTAATCCTTCCATGGCATAGTATTCACATTGCAGGGGGATAAGTACGGAGTGCGCAGCGGTCAAAGAATTGACCGTGAGGAGACCCAGGGAGGGGGGGCAGTCAATCAAGATGAAGTCGTACTCAGGTACCACCTCCTGTAAAATCCCCCGCAATCTTTTCTCCCTGGCGATCTCGTTGATCAATTCGATCTCCGCCCCGATAAGATCCGTGTTGGCGGTGACTATCTTCAGATGAGGGATCTCGGTATCCCTGATGACCTCCCTGATGCTTATCTCCTCTATCATAGCGTGATAGAGGTTTTCCTGGATTGCTTCCTGATTATATCCGACGCCGCTTGAGGAATTCCCCTGGGGATCGGCATCTACGAGGAGTGTGTTTATCTTGGCTATGGCCAATGAAGCGGCGAGATTCACCGCTGTGGTCGTCTTCCCGACCCCTCCCTTTTGATTGGCGATGCTGATAACCTTCCCCATATATATAGAATAGCCCCTCTGATTAACCAGGCCATCTCCCTCCGTTAATTATCACAATCACACCCCTTTGAAAAGGGGTAATTTCAGGAGCTTGGCTGATGGGCGCAGTCGAGATTTTTCGAGATTATGTCTCGAGGAGTTGAAAGACCAAGAGAAATCTGATTTCCTCTACAAAGGGCAGCGTTACCTTCTTCACCTCAATCAGTTGCAGTCCCAAGGCATTCCAGTCCGTTTCCCCTTGCTCTTGCTCCCCCTTCCTGCCCCGCATCCCCACGATACGTCCTCCACCTGTGGCATAGGGAAGGGCCAGTTGCAGGGAGGTCGGCAGGTCTGCAAGGGCCCGGGAGAGGACCAGATCAAACATCTTTGCGTATCGCTCTTTGATACCTCTGTCCTGTGCTCGGCCATGGACGACCTCAACCCCTTCCAACTTCAGTCCCCTCACAATATTGCGCAGAAAAAAGACCTTTTTTTGAGAGGACTCCAACAGGAGCAGGTCGAGAGCGGGGGATTGGATCTTCAGGGGCAATCCGGGAAATCCCGCCCCCGCACCGATATCCATGACGCGCGTTGCGCCGTGCAGGTACGGGACAACAGTGAGGGAGTCCAGGAAGTGTTTTACCCCAATCTCCAGATCCCCTGTCAAGGCGGTGAGGTTAATCCTCGTATTCCATTTCTTCAATTCCGCGATATAAAAGAGGTAGTTTTCTATCACCCGGTCGGATAGAACTACCCCGATCTCTTCTGACCCTCTCGTCAATAGTGTTTTGAGTTCCAGCATCCTTGATAAAAATAAAAGGCCCACGTTTCAGTGGGTCTTTGTAAGGTGAGACTCCTTTTCTTTCTTTCCCGTGTATAAAGTCTCCGGTGCTGTGGTTGCTATCCCAACCTTCCGGTTTTGTTGCAGCTGCTGGCCCTCCTTTGCTAAGCCTTGAACGCTCCTTCAATGCCGATGTACTGCTTTCTCAGCTTTGGTTTTTCTATCTTGCCCGTGGGGTTGCGAGGGACCTCCCCAAAAAAGACCTTCCGCGGCCTTTTGTATCGAGGCAGTTTTTCACAGAAGGCGAAGACTTCCTCCTCCGCCATGGTCTGCCCCGGTACCACCTCGACGACGACCGTCACGATCTCGCCCATTCGTTCATCCGGGCAACCGATTGCCGCCGCGTCTTTTACCTTTGCATTGGTATGTAAAAAGTCCTCTATCTCGACAGGGAAGACATTCTCGCCACCGCAGATGATGACATCTTTTTTCCTGTCAACCAGAAAGATGAATCCATCATCGTCCTGGCGGGCCAGGTCCCCCGTATAGAGCCATCCGTCTCTTAAGGTATTAGCGGTTGCTTCTGGGTTTTTATAGTATTCCTTCATTACTCCATCTCCCCTGACAACCAATTCTCCGACCTCTCCTCGGGGAACAGAGGTGCCATCCGGATCGACAATCCGTGTCTCCCAGTTGAAACCGGGCAGACCGATGGCGCCGACCTTATGCTCATTCTCTATGCCGAGATGGACACACCCGGGTCCTGTGGATTCACTGAGGCCATAATTGGTATCATAGGCCATGTTTGGAAAGTACTCTTTCCAGCGCTTCACGAGCGAAGGAGGAACAGGCTGAGCCCCAATATGCATGAGGCGCCATTGGCTGAGATCGTAGTCGTTCGGCTTCACTTCTCCGCTGTCAAACTTCAAGAGTATATCCTGGGCCCAGGGGACGAGGAGGAAAACAATGGTCCCCTTTTCTTCGCTCATCGCCTCTAAGATCCACTCGGGGGCAACACCCTTCAGGATCACTGCCCGTCCCCCTACGATCAGGCTCCCGAACCAGTGCATTTTCGCACCGGTGTGGTAGAGGGGAGGGATCAGGATAAACGTGTCGCGCCGTGTCTGATAGTGGTGGGCGTTCTCCGTGATACATGCGCAGACCATGTTCTTATGGGTGAGGAGGATCGGTTTGGGCCTGCCCGTGGTCCCAGAGGTAAAGTACAACCCGCAGGGGTCGTCATAGGTGATGTCGACACCCGGTGGATTGGATGGCGAGGCTTCGAGGACCTTTTCAAAGGGTTCGCTATACGACGGCGCGTTCTTCCCCGCGAAGCAGTAGTGCTCTATCGTGGGCATGGCGTCGTGTATGGCATCTATCCTATCCGTGAACTCCTCTCCAAAAATCATCGCTCGAGGTTCAGCTACCTCTACACAGTATTGAATGTCATTGCTGGTGAAGCGAAAGTTCAACGGCACTGCCCACGCTCCGGTCCGTATGATCCCAAAGTAAGCGATCAACCAATCGATGGAGTTCACCATGAGGTGAATAACCTTGTCCCCCTTCTTGATCCCCCTCTTAATCAAGGCATTGGCACAGCGGTTTGCGGCATCATCGAATTGTTGCCACGTGACTTCCCGTCTCTTTTTTTGTTCCGGGATCCGTTCAATGAGAGCGGTATCAATGGGGTACAAGCGGGCGTTCCTCGCGAGTATTTCACCTATGTGGATATCAATTCCCATCGCTTACCTCGCTTCTTGATTAAGGTTAACGATTTTACTATGTTACAGAACCCTGCGTTTTTTTCACTATAGTATTTTTGATTGCAGTATACAATATCTAAAATCGGGGGCATGCCCATCGGGGTCTCAACCACAAGATCTTTCCTCCGCAACTATTCAAGCATGGTCTGACATGAGTGGTCCTCTCATATCAGATGATCTTGACAACAGTCTTGGCAGGTTTTATGTAACATAATAAACATGTACATTATGATCCTTTATCTCTTGACAAGGGTGGTTAATCCTTATTATCTTTGATGTAGGTCCAATGAGGATAATGCACGATGGGAAAGCATGGGATCAAACCAAAAGCCTTATCGAGATTGGTGGAGATCGCCAACGACCCCTATGGTTGCTTGGCAGACCTCAAAAAGACAAAGCGGATCATCGGGAGCACCCTGGCGGATGTGCCCGAAGAGTTGATCCATGCAGCAGGGCTGCACCCCTTTTTGATCCTGGGGACGAATGAGCCAATCCGTCACTCCGCAGCCCTCCTTCCGGATAATTCGTGTTCTCTGGCCAGGAGCAACCTGGAATTGGTCGTCGGTTATCAGGGTGCGTTCTTTGATGGGTTTATCCTGTCACAGGTCTGTGATACCACCCAGCACCTCTGTGATATCTGGAAGAGAAAGTTCCCCGATCATTACTTTGAGAACTTCTTGGCCCCCCGGCAGGTGGCCCGCTCCAGTGCGCACGACTGGTATGCGCAGGAGTGCCGGAGGCTGCGAGCAGCGTTGGGAAATTACACAGGCCGGGAGATCAGCGATGAAGACCTCTGGGGGAGCTTCCACCTTTACAATGAGAACCGCTCCTTGCTGAAACGACTTTACGGCATCAAGAGGGAGGCCCCTGCCTTGATGACCAACAGGGAATTCTTCGATGTGGTCAAGGCGACCTTCTTCATGGACAAGGCGGAGCATAACGGCCTCGTGCAGGAAGTATTGGATTGGGCTGAGGACGAACAAGGGCGTCTCGAGGATCAGGACCGATTTTTCAAGGTGATTATGGCGGGGATCGTGGTGGAACCCCCCAATATCTACGATATGATCGATGAGGTGAAGGGGACCATCGTGGGCGACAACCTCTGTACGGCCTCGCGCTACATCTACCATGACGTCGAGGAAGGCTCCGATCCCGCCGAGGCGCTGGCTGATAGACACATGCGCAAGCCCTATTTTACCCCCATCAACTCGGACGTGAAGCGGATCTATGCCGATTTGCTTGAGCTCTACCGCGAGGGGGGGGCGGAGGCCATCTTTTACTGCCATATAAAGTATTGCGAATCGCAGGACTATGACCTTCCGGACATCAAGGCCACGATACGGGAAGAGGGAATTCCTTTCTTGGAGTTGGAGACGGAATATCAAACTACCCACCTCTCCCAGTTGAAGACCCGGCTGCAGGCCTTTTGTGAATCCGTCATCGGGAAGGGGGCACCATAAGATGGGCAAGAAGCCTGAAAAAACCAAAGAGAAGGTATCGGCCAAGGAGCTCTCCAAACAGTTGACCGCTGCGTATCTGGAAGATGCCCGCACGGCCCACGAGCAGGGAAAATATGTGGCCTATACCACGGCGGTATCGCCGGTGGAGATCTTTGTGGCCCATGACATCATTCCCATCTATCCTGAGAACCACGCCGTGGCCTGCCTCACCAGGCAGATGGGGACTGAGCTCTCCCTGGCTATGGAGAAGAGGGGATATACCAGCCACCTCTGCGCCTATGCCCGCTCTGACTTGGGATATCGGATCACCGGCAAGAGCGCCACAGGGGGCATCCCTGATCCTGACTTTCTTCTGGCGTGCAACGCCCAGTGCTTCACCCTCACCAAGTGGTTTGAGGTCCTCTCGCGAAAGTATCAGGTCCCCCTCTTTGTCTTCGACACCCCCCAGTGGATCCGCGATCCGGGGGCACGCAAGGAGATCATGCAGTACTGCATCAGGCAGCTGCGAGAGTTGATCGCGGCCCTGGAGGAACTCACCGGCAAAAAATACGACTATGACCGGTTGGCCGAGGTGATCGCCTACTCCCGGGATGCCAGCCTCCTGTACCGCAAGTTTCTGGACATGGCCGCCTACAAGCCCTCCCCCATCAGCATCTTCGATGCCCTCATCCACATGGCCATCATCGTCTATCTGCGGGGTACCCCGCAGTGTGTGGACTATTATCAGACCCTCTGCGATGAGATACAAGAGAAGGCGGACAAGGGGATCGGCGTGGTGGAGAACGAGCAATTTCGCCTCTACTGGGAGAACCTCCCCGTCTGGTTTAAGTTCCGGGATCACTTCAATCTGCTCAAGTCCTACGGCGCCAATATTCTCACCTCCCTCTACGTCCATGATTGGTGCCATGAATTTGATACCTCAAAAGACCCCTTGGAGACCTTGGCGGAGAACTATGTCTCAGCGTTCTCCAACGTCACCTTGGAGGAGCGGGCCGAGAGGGCCCTGGACCTCTTTCAGCGCTACGACCTGAACGGGAGCATCATGTTCGTCAACCGCAGCTGTAAGGCCGTCTCCTTCGCGGTCTATACGCTCAAGGATATACTCACGGAAAAGACAGGCTGCCCTGCCCTTATCTTCGAGTCCGATATGGGGGATCCAAGATTTTACTCGGAGACCCAAATCAGGACCCGCATTGAGGCCTTCCTTGAGACCCTTCAGAGGAGACAGGCTGAAGCTGCGTGAGGGTTCAATCCTACCTGAGAGCACTGCTGGTCTGAACCGACCTTCCTTGACTAAAACCCCCTTTTGTGTTTTTCTGTAAAAGATGCAGATTCTGTTGATCTCGGCCAACAGGGAGCGGATGCCCTATCCCGTTGCCCCGTTGGGTCTCGCCTATATTGCCGGGGCCCTCATGGCGCAGGGGCATGATGTCCGGGCCATAGACCTCTGCTTCTCCTCAAATGTCGAACATGATGTGACTCAGATTGTGCAGGATTTCCCTCCTGATGTGATCGGCATCTCCCTGAGAAACCTGGACAACCTCACCTACCCTCCCTCCCTATCCTACCTGCCGGAGCTGGAGGAGACGATAGCGATCACGCGTCGTTGTACTGCTGCCTCCCTCATCATCGGCGGCTCCGGCTTTTCCCTGGCCCCCCTCCCCCTGATACAACGCCTCGATGTGGATTGCGGGATTATGGGAGAGGGAGAGGGAAGCATTGCAGAGCTGGTGCAGCGCTTGGAACGAAGGGCTTCTCTTGAGGGAATCCCCGGGGTCTTGATCAAGGGAAAGGATGCGTTCCTTCCGCCTCTCCCCCTGGATTCGTTCGGGACTCCTGCAAGGAAGGTCTTGGATAATGAGAGATATCTGCAAGAGGGTGGGATGGCCAACATCCAGACCAAACGAGGATGCCCATTCACGTGTATCTACTGCACGTATCCCCTCTTGGAAGGCAAGCAGGTGAGGGTGAGGGATGTACGGGAGGTGGTGCGGGAACTGAAGGACCTCCAGGCGGAGCACGGGGTGGACTATTGCTATTTCGTCGATGATATCTTCAACTATCCCCCCGACTACACTGAGGCCCTCTGCCGCGAGATGATCGCCCAAAAGGTGACCATGAAATGGACGTCCTTCGTCAATCCCCGATTTCTGACCGCTGAGATCACCGCACTGATGGTCAAGGCTGGATGCCAGGGGGTGGAGCTGGGCGTCGATTCGGGATCATCAAAACTATTGAGGATCTACGGCAAGGGGTTTGAGACCCAGGACATCAGATCGGCCTCCCAGCACTGCCGGGAGGCCGATCTGAACTTCGCCCTCTATCTGCTCCTGGGGGGTCCAGGTGAGGATGAGGCCACCCTACGGGATACCTTCGCCCTCATGGACCGCCTTGATCCCACGGCCGTAATCATCATGGTGGGGATTAGGATCTATCCCCATACCCCCCTGCAGAAAATGGCCGTGCAGGAGGGAGTGATCAAGGAGGAAGATGATCTCCTGGAGCCCAGGTTCTATATCTCCCCGCTGATCAATCACGAGCGGCTCATCGAGCTCGTCACCGAGGGGGCCATGGGGCGCAGGGGGTGGATCGTCCCCGGCCTGGAGATCAATATCTCCCCCCCCCTCATGGAGGGGATCCGCAAGTTTGGCTATCGGGGGCCCCTCTGGGAGTTGGCGGGCCGGATGAAGCGGCCGCGGGTGAGACCCCTGCGATAAGAGACTGTGTCGCCATTACATTGTAGCACTATATATTCCTTCTCCCCTTTAGTAA
>CAZFIR010000171.1:0-23843 GCA_964519535.1 uncultured Thermodesulfobacteriota bacterium
CGCTATCAAATCAAAGGACTGTATCTACTGGACGAACCGGAAACTGCGCTTTCCCCTCGCAGTCAACTCGCATTAATGAATATCCTGAGCAAAACGTCGCAGGCGAATCAGGCTCAATTCATAATTGCCACGCATTCTCCCTTTCTTCTGGCATGTCCCAACGCCACTATCTACAGTTTTGACAATGTCTACATAAAGCAGATAGAATATGAGGAGACTACGCACTATCAGATTTACAAGAGCTTCATGGAAGATAGAAACAGGTACGTGCAGTCACGAGAAGAATAAGCAGGTCGTTCTTCTCGCCTGCCGAGAGGTAAGGATTCTCAATGTGAGAAGGATTCAGCCTGATCGCCATAACCGAGGCACCCTCAACCAAAGACCAGAGACCCTCCATCCATCGTGCTGCTCAGTACCCTGAGTGTCAAGGCAATGCGCTCCGCGCCCTCCCGAGCGCAAAAGTGATGGGATGAGGAGAAGGCTACTAGGTGATCGATGCGAGGATTATGAGTGGTAAAATTGTACCTTCAAAAAACTTCCAAAACGCATATTGATGAGCCGGTGAAAAAAGACACTCGAGATTGATTAACCCCCAAACCGGCTCATCATTACCTGATCCGCGTCTTTATATGGGTTATTTATCTGCTCTCAAGCTCCTCTATGACAATCTCCACGAGGTCTTCTCTTATATATGGATTAGGCCCACCGATCTCCGCGGATTGAAGGATCGTGAGAATAGCCTTTTCCGCTGCCGAGCCGATAGGCACCTGTTTGGCTTTAGGCTCGCTGGGATGTGTTGCCCCGACATATAAAAGACGAATTTTCGAAGGCCTTTTGAACCTACCATCAAGGCAAAACGGCAAAGAGCGCCCCATACCATCTTCTATGACAATGGCAATGGTCCCTCCGTCTTTATAGATCATGGCACTTTTGATTTCAAATGGTGAATATAGCTGTATGGTTTTTCCCTGCAGAACTATTGTAACTGCTTCATCCTTCTCCGATGCTATAAGGCTATGAGCCAACATCATGCTCAATGCCAGCATGACAACTAACAACAAGATCTGCAATTGCTTCTTTCCCATCAGCCCCCCCGGATTGATTAACACTGTGCTAATCCCACAACAAACCCTTTTTTTGTGGCTGGGGATCAACTTGCTGGTCCATGTCTCTTATTTCTCTTTCAAGTCTTTGTTTCCTATCAGTGAGTTCAATAGTAAGGTCTTTGCGCTGGCTGTGATGCACCAACCAGTCAACCTCTCCCAATGCTTCTTTGTAAAGAAGCTTAGACTCGTAGGCATACGAAAGGAACCAATGTGACACCCATTGGTTCGAGATGCCCGTCAATGTTTCTACTGCCTTATCAAGGTTTCCTTGATTCAGGTAATCCTCTGCTTGCGCCTTCAGTCGCATATCGGTACGGGTCAGCTCCATCGTCCCGCTCTTTTCGGGGTCTTGCGGCGAGGGAAGACTCCTCTGCGCGTAGGCGAGTGTCGTTGCACACATACAACATATTACCACCACTGCTGCCTTTCTGAAAAACATGGCATTTCTCCTTTTGATATTTTATTGGTACATCAATTGATCTGCCTTCGGGCCATGCAACTGGCTATACCCATTACTGAGCAATAAAGGCATTGGAAGCCGCAGCCAATTATCCAAATACGGGCTTACTCGCACTCCTCAAAGCTGGCTCCGTACGCGGCAAGAGAATAGACTGTGTCCGCGTCTTTTGCGTCACCATCCGCCTTATTCAGGTACGCGATGCCGGTCCAGCCAACGGGAAGCAATGGGGGATTCTTCGGCCCCGCGTAACTTTTTGTCCATCGATAGGAATGAATCTGGATCGTATCCCCCGGTTTGAGCCCTGTCTCTGAACGCTCAACTTCAAGCACTTCCGCCGTAAAAAGGACATCGAGACGACGATCGCTCTGTGCCTTCTGCTCAACCGCCACTATCTTGATTTTTAGTTTCTCCTGCGCCTCTGCCTTTAATTTGTCGTACGATCCCGGCGGCAACGCGGCAGGGGCTGTTGCCACAAATGCAAGTATCCAAAGCGCTGCGACCAGCAACAATGGTATTATTGGCTTCCGTATCCTCATCGTAGACGCCCTCCTGTGTCACATCTTTTTTTGATTCGCACACATTGCTCGCATTTTGGGTGCCAACTGTACCCCCGTCCTCATCCTTCGAATGACTTGATTTCACAGGGAAGTGGGATATTGCCTTATAAGAATGCTGGTGCGGCAGAGGCACTATGGCCTAAATTGACCTCAAAAGTGACGAAAATCGTTATTCGCTCCCATCTGTTACAATGGCACAACTTAATGAAAGGGGACAAGTCTGCTCTTTTGACTCATAAGCAAGTGGGCATTAATGATGTTGTCAGGTAGGATACGACGGTTTATTAAAGTTTATTTGGTAACGGCTTGTTTCTCAATCCGCCCCATCTTTCTGATAATGGCCTTTGAGGCAGGCCGGGCGGAATTTTCCAATTCGCAGAAGACCCATTCCTCGTTTCGCTTGTCAAGTACCTGTTTGAGAAACACAACCCTGTGGCCTCGGTAGTTTTGGGGATCATACCCTTTCTCAGCGACTGAATAATACTCAAGGGGCTTCCCATTGCCGACGTCTCCCTTGAAAGCTTCAATTGCCTGACCGCGGACAAGATACCGAACATATCCCTCAGTACTGTCACCGATACTATCAATAGCGCTTGCTTCCTGGACATCCACGTGTACCACAACGGCAACCTGGTCGTAATCATTCTTCAGATACTCATATGAAAAATACTCATTATCCAACCTATTACTACAACCGGAAAAGGCAATCAGGACAAATAATGCTAAGAATAATTTTTTCATGCCCATACCGATTCTAGTTTTGCGGATGAAATGGTAATTTTTTTGCCGAGATAACCCCCTCGTTTTGCCACAAGGCATCACACAATAGTAATGCCTGAAGGGTTATTATAAGGGAGCTTGAAGGGGGTTGTAAAGGCGTTTAACGGACCTCACCCGAGAAAGGGGGCAGTATGAGAATGTTACCTCATCCCCATAATTTTTCATTTTCCACTTGACAAAAATAGCGGGTTATGTTTTTTATTAGGCATTAAGCAAAACCAGAAGTAAGGATGATTGTGAACGTGATGGGCAGCAAAGGATACAGGCATAACTGGCGTTATTACTTCTATTATTGGATAGCGGTCTGCCCATCGCTTAGGAGGACGGGGCCGTAAGGGCGGTTACATAGCCAACTAAGCCATGGGTAGAGTAAGATGCTATCCATGGCTTTTTTATTGGGCCATGGTAGCATAAAGAACCATGGCCCTTATTTTTGCCTTATTTTTGAAGGAGGTGAACAATGGTAATCGTGATGCGAAAGAATGCCACCGAGGCCCAGATAGACCACGTCATGAAATGGATCGAATCCATCGGCTATCAAGCACACCCTTCCCTTGGCGTGGAGCAGACCATCATCGGTGTGGTGGGCGACGATCGGGGCAAGGAGCAGCTCAAGTCCGCCGAGCACCTGCCGGGGGTCGAAAAGACCGTGGCCATCCTCAAGCCGTACAAACTGGCCAGCCGCGAGTTCAAGGAGGGAAACACAATCATCCGCATCGGCGACCTGGAAATCGGCGGGCCTGATTTTATCATCATGGCTGGCCCCTGCTCCATCGAGAGCGAAGAACAGTTGATGGAGAGCGCCTATGTCGTCAAAAAGGGTGGTGCCCACATCCTCAGGGGAGGGGCCTTTAAACCGAGGACATCCCCTTACAGCTTCCAGGGGCTGCAAGAGGAAGGGCTTAAGCTCCTCGAGAAGGTCCGGGCGAAGACGGGCCTACCCGTTGTCACCGAGGTCATGAATACCACCGATGTGGACCTGGTGGAGGAATACGCCGATATCATCCAAATCGGGGCGCGGAATGTCCAGAACTTCCCCCTCCTCAAAAAGGTAGGACAGGCGCGCAAACCGGTCCTGTTAAAGCGGGGCTTGATGACGACCATCGAAGAACTCCTGATGTCGGCTGAATACATCCTGTCGTCCGGGAACGACCAGGTCATCCACTGCGAGCGGGGCATTCGCACCTTTGAGACGGCAACGCGCAATACCCTGGACATCAGCGCCGTACCGGTCCTCAAGGAATTAACCCACCTGCCAATCATCATCGATCCCAGCCACGCCGCCGGCCACTGGAAGTATGTCATCCCGTTGGCCAGGGCCACCAAGGCGGTGGGGGCGGACGGACTCCTCGTCGAAGTCCATCCTGAACCGGATAAGGCCCTCTCCGATGGTGCACAATCCCTCAAACCTGAAAAATTCTACCAGCTCATGGAGGAGCTGAGGACTATCGATAAAATCATGAGAGCGGAGGCTCGGTTCATCCAATGAATAAGATCAAGGTACACCTTGACAAAAAGACGTCATCCTCGTATGAGATCTATATCGGGAGGAACATTATAGACCGTATGGGCCTGCTCCTGGCGAAGCATAACTGGGCGGGGCGTTATGTTATAATAACGGATTCCATTGTTTCGGCCCTCCACGGAGAAAGTGTACAGGGAACCCTCAAGGAAATGGGCCTCAAAGTCGATATGATCGATTTCCCAGCGGGGGAGGCCTCAAAGGATATCCAGACCAGCCTCCGCATCGCTGACCGATTGATGACACTGGGGGCTGACCGAACGTCGGCCCTCATCGCCCTTGGCGGCGGCGTCGTGGGCGATATCACCGGGTTTGTTGCCTCCATCTATATGCGTGGCATCCCCTTTATCCAGGTCCCCACCACCCTCCTCGCCCAGGTGGACAGCAGCATCGGGGGCAAGACCGGAATCGACCTCTCCACCGGCAAGAACATCCTCGGGACCTTCAATCAGCCCAAGGCGGTCTTCATTGACCTGGTGTTTCTGAAGACCCTCAAGCCGCGGGAATTGCAAAACGGCCTCGCGGAAGTCGTCAAGTACGGCATCATCGACGACCCGGAACTGTTCAGCACACTTGAGGCCAAGACTGACGCAATCAAAAACGGGAACGTGGACCTTTTCGAAGAGCTCGTCACCAGATCATGCCGCATTAAAAAAGGCATTGTCGAAATCGATGAGCAAGAAAAGGGGGTCCGCCGCATCCTGAATTTCGGCCATACGATAGGCCACGCCATCGAAACGGAGTCCGGCTACACCATCCCCCATGGAGACGCCGTATCCATGGGGATGATTGCCGCTGCCACCATATCGGAGCGCATGCGCTACCTCCCCTCCGAAGACCGGGAACGGATCATCACCCTCATCAGGGCGATGGGACTTCCCGACCGCATCCCCAAGGACCTCAGTCCCGATGGGATCTATGCCCGTATACAAGGGGACAAGAAAAAGACGGGGGATGTCCTCAACTTCGTGCTCTTGAAGAAGATCGGAATCCCCTTTGTTTCGAGCGGTGTGCCGGAACCGCTGATCCGGGAAACCATCGAGGGATTACAGCGATGAAAAAGCAATCTCTCAAGGACCTCAGAGAGCGACTGCGCAAGAAGGATCGGGAGATCGTCAAGCTCCTCAACGAACGGACCGAGCTGTCCATCGAGGTGGGTAAGGCGAAAGGTTCGCAGGGAGGGGAGATTTATGACCCCTCACAGGAGGAAAAGGTCTATGAGTACATCAAAGAGATCAACGAGGGCCCCCTGCCTGATAATGCCCTGAAAAATATCTTCGGGGAGATCATTTCGTCCTCTCGGACCCTCCAGGCGCCGACGACCGTCGCCTACTTGGGGCCAGAGGCATCATTCTGCTACCTCGCCGCCCAAGCCCATTTCGGCAAGAGCGCCCTGTATTACTCACAGACGCGGGTCTCCGAGGTCTTCGATGAGGTGGAGAGGGGGCGGATTGCATGGGGTGTGGTGCCGGTGGAAAACTCCCTGGAGGGATCCGTCAAGACAACCATGGACAGGTTGATTGCAACCCCCCTCACTATCCGTGCGGAGATCTTCCTCCGGGTCTCACACTGTCTGATCTCTCCCTGCACACAGATGGAGCAAATCAAGCGAGTCTACTCCCATCCACAAGCGCTTGCTCAGTGTCAGGGGTGGTTGAGAAAAAATCTACCGCACGCCCCCCTTGTTGAGGTGGGCAGCACCGTAGCCGCGGTCGAACAAGTGCTGAAGGATCAGGAGGGTGCGGCTATCGGAAGTTCTCTTGCCGCAGCTACCTATGGGCTCAAGATCGTCATCGAGGGGGTCGAGGACAGCCCCTCGAACACAACGCGATTCTTCGTCATCGGCAGGGGCCAAAGCACGGCAGCGGGAACAGACAAGACATCCATCATCTTCGCGACATCCCATGTACCGGGTGCCCTGCATCAGGCATTGGGGCCGTTTTCCAGAGAGGGGGTCAATCTCACGCGGATCGAATCGTACCCTATGAGGGACAGGATAGGGAACTATCTCTTTTTTGTCGATTTGGCCGGCCACCGGGATGATGGCAAGACCAAAAAGTGCCTGGCAGATGTGGAGGAGGCTTCCACCCTCTTCAAGGTCCTGGGCTCCTATCCCAGGGGAGATGAGCCGCGATGATCTGCATCCCTATTGTCGCCAGCACCACTGAGGCCGCCTTGGCGCAGATGGAGCGGAGTTCGCCGCTGGCCGACGTCCTGGAGCTGAGGATCGATCAGCTCAGGGACGTCGACCTGGAAAAATTGATGAACGGGAGACAGAACGACAAGCGGATCCTGGTCACCAATAGACGGGGTGACGAGGGTGGAGGGTTCTCCGGCAGCGAGCCCGCAAGGGTCGAGCTGCTGAAAGAGGCGGTGGCCCTGGGGGTCGATTATGTGGACATCGAGGCCAAGACGGAAAGGCATTTGATCACTAAACTGGTCGCACATATTGAGAAGCATGACAATCGCACAAAATGGATCATCTCCTCGCACGATTTCAGCGGGACCCCCTCAGAGGGGGCGTTACAAAAGAGATTTCATGCATGCAGCAGAACCGGGGCCGACATCATCAAGATCGCCACGTATGCCCATGCGATGGAGGACAACCTGAGGGTGCTCGGACTTATCCCCTACGCTCGGAACAAGGGCCGGGCAATCATCGCCTTGTGTATGGGAGAGCAGGGGAAAATCAGCAGGGTCATGGCGCCCCTCTTGGGCGCCTATTGGCGCTATGCCTCGTTGGAGAAAGGGGCGGAATCTGCACCGGGGCAACTGACCATCGAGGAGATGCAACAGATCCAAGAGATTTTATCGGCCGCAGGCACCGAGGCACGCTGAAGACCTATGATCACACCAGGACCATCAGCATAATGAAAAAACCTGAATCAATAAACTTTGCGCTCTTTGGCAATCCCGTCGGGCACAGCCTCTCCCCGCTGATGCACAATGCGGCATACAAAAAGATGGGGATCAATGCCTCGTATGTGCCTCGGCGCGTAGAAAACCTGGAGGATGCAATTCAGGGGGTCAGGAAACGCAACATACGGGGCGTCAGCGTCACCATCCCCTTCAAAACCGCCGTGATTGCCTACCTCGATGAGGTAGAAAGCAGTGCGCAACAGATCGGGGCCGTCAATACGATTTGGCATGATGATAATGGAGGGCTCGCCGGTTACAATACCGACTGGATCGGGCTTGTCCGTTCCCTGGAAGATGTCCTGGATATCCAAAAAAAGACCTTCGTCATCCTCGGGGCGGGGGGGACAGCAAGGGCGGCCGTGTTCGGCATCCTGGAGAGAGGGGGCACCCCCTTGATCGTAAACAGGACCGCCGCCAGAGCAGAAGAGATGGCCCATGAGTTCGGCTGCCCATTTTACCCCCTTTCAGAGATCGGAGGCATCAGGGCGGACTGCCTGATCAATACCACACCCGTCGGGATGGCCCCCGACCGGAAAAAATCACCGCTGCGCAGGGATGTCCTGGGCAATTTCAGGTGGGTCATGGACTGCATCTACAACCCCCTGAGGACACAATTATTACATGACGCCGAAGAGGCAGGGTGCAGGACCCTGGATGGTGTAGGAATGTTCGTCCACCAGGGGGCCGAACAGATAAAGATCTGGACGGGAATGGAACCACCCCGGGAGTTTATGTACCAGATCGTCCTCGAGAAACTGGGCGAACATGACGGAAATTAAACCGATCAAAGGCATCAACGCCACCGTGAGTGTACCCGGCTCCAAGAGCTACACCCAGCGGGCCCTGATTATTGCCGCCCTGGCTGAAGGGAAATCGTCTTTACAAAATCCCCTGATCGCCGAAGATACGGGATATGTGATGGAGGCGCTCCGGTCCCTCGGCGCTGAAATCACGACGGCGAAAGGGAATATAACAATCAACGGGACGGGCGGCCATATCAGAAACTCCGGGAGGAAGATCTATCTGGGCAATAATGGGACCGCCATGAGATTGCTCACCGGCGTGGTTGCCCTGGGGGAAGGCACCTTCACCCTCACCGGCAGCCAGCGACTGTGTCAGAGGCCCATCCAACCCCTCCTGGATGCCCTCACTGACATGGGAGCGGATTGCCGCGCCAATGACAAAGATGGCTGCCCCCCTGTGTTCGTCCATGCCCATGGCCTGCGGGGCGGTACGGTGACATTGGCGGACATTGAGAGCAGTCAGTATATCTCCGCTCTTTTAATCTGCGCCCCTTTTGCCGAGGAAGATACCGTCATCGAGCTCCAGGGAAAAATCCCCTCGCTCCCTTATGTCGATATGACCGTAGCAGTAATGAAGGCGTTCGGGGCGGAGGTGGTCGACCAAAATCGCCGTTGTTATGTTGTAAAAGGCGGCCAGCAGTATCAAGGAAGGCGCTACCCGATTGAAGGGGATTGCTCCAGTGCCTCATATTTCTTTCTGGCTGCGGCCCTGTGCCAAGGAAGGGTAAAGGTCCAGCACATCAATCCCGAAACCCTGCAGGGGGATATCGAGCTACTCACCATTATGGAACGGCTTGGTTGCACCATCATCAAGGGAGAGGATTGGGTCGAGGTAGTCGGGGGTGCGTTGACCTCGGGTGAATACACCTTTGATCTGGGTGCAATGCCCGATATGGTCCCCACCCTCGCGGTATTGAGTGCTGTGCGCCCTGGCCGGACTATGATCACAAACGTACCCCATCTCAGAATAAAGGAAAGTGATCGACTGGCTGCCCTGGCCGCAGAACTGCACAAGATCGGGGTCCAGGCAGAAGAGCGGGAGGACGGTCTTGTTATTGAAGGGAATAGCCCCCACGGCGCTGACATAGAGACGTATAATGACCACCGCATCGCCATGAGCTTCGCCGCACTGGGGCTGGCAGTCCCTGGCATACGGATTCAAAACGAGGGCTGCGTGGACAAATCCTTCCCGGGCTTTTGGGGCGAGCTGAAAAAACTGTACTGGTGATGAAGATCATCTTGATAGGATACCGTTGCACGGGAAAGACATCCGTAGGGAAGAAGATATCGGAGCGGTTGGGGATCCCCTTCTACGATACCGACGAGCTCATCCAGAGCTATGCCGGTAAGTCCATCGGGGAGATCGTCGACGAAGAGGGGTGGGATGCCTTTCGTGCGGAGGAAAGGGCGACCATCAAGAAACTCCCCTCGTTGACAGACGCGGTCATCGCTGCGGGAGGCGGGGCTATCATGGATGCGGAAAACAGAGAAGCCCTGCAACGCAATGGGCTCTGCATCTGGCTCACCGCCGATGTCCGGACCATCGTCGAGAGGATGAAAAACGATCGGGCGAGCACTGCACAGAGGCCGCCCCTCTCTGACGGCGACTTGGAACGGGAGACAGCTGAGATCCTCGCAGTCAGGGAATTGGTCTACCAGCAGTTGGCCGATTGCACCGTCGATACGTCGGGGAAGGGGATCGATGCGGTCGCCGATGAGGTCTGCAACGTCCTTGCCCGTCGTAATATCGATGGCAATGCGCACAATCCCTACGCGACATAACGATGGCGCACGGGGATACAGACCCGGGGCAACAGACCCGGAGATACAGAAAAGGAACAATTATGTCAGGTAACTCAATAGGCATCCTGTTCAGGGTCACTACCTGGGGCGAATCTCATGGCAAGGCCCTCGGGGCGGTGGTGGACGGATGCCCCCCCAACATCGATCTGACGGATTCGGAGATCCAAGCGGAGCTGGCGAGGAGAAGGCCGGGACAGCAGAGTGCGGCCTCACCCCGGCAGGAAGAGGATCTGGTCGAGATCCTCTCCGGTACCTTTGAGGGAAAGACCACGGGGACACCCATCTCGCTCATCATCAAAAACAGGGATGCAGACAGCGCAGCCTATGAAGGGCTCAGGGATATCTTCAGGCCCGGGCACGGTGATCTTACCTATGCCAAGAAATACGGCATCCGAGATTACCACGGGGGCGGCCGCGCCTCCGGTCGGGAAACAGTGGCCAGGGTGGCGGCTGGTGCAATCGCAAAAAAGGTGATCGCCCGCGAAGGGATCGAGGTCATCGCTTACACCCAGGAGTTAGGGGGTATTGCCGCGAAAGAGATCTCCCTCGCCGAGATCAACAACAATACCCTCCTCTGCCCCGATCAAAAAGCGGCCCAGCGGATGGCTGAGAAGCTTGAGGAGGCGCGCAAGCAAGGGGACTCCCTCGGAGGGATCGTGGCGATCCTGGTCAGAGGATGTCCGCAGGGTCTGGGGGAACCGGTCTTCGATAAGATCGACGCCGACCTCGCCAAGGCCCTCATGAGTATCGGTACCGTGAAGGGGGTGGAGATCGGCTCCGGTTTCCAGGCGGCAAAGATGACCGGTTCTGAGTGCAATGACCCCATCACACCGGAGGGGTTCGCAACCAATCATGCCGGCGGTATCCTCGCAGGGATCACCAATGGCGATGAAATCGTCATCAGGGTAGCCTGTAAACCCATCTCATCCATTGAAAAGACCCAGCGGACCATCGATATCGACGGAAAGCCGGCAACCGTATCGATCCGCGGCAGACACGATGTAGCGGTTATCCCCCGCATCATCCCGGTGTGCGAGGCCATGGTCAGCATCATCCTGGCAGACCACCTCTTGCGGCAACTGACCCTGGCGGGCAATGGAGGAACGTAAGATGAATGATATCCGAGTCGGGCTCATCGGCGGCACCGGGGGGATGGGGCGGATATTTGCGGGTCTCTTTCGCCGGGAAGGTTATACCGTTCACGTGTCGGGGAGAGCACAGGGGATTGACATCCCGACGATGGCCAAAACGTGTCAGGTGGTCATCGTGAGTGTTCCTGTAAGTATCACCGTGGAGATCATCGAGCAGGTTGGACCCCACATGCACAAGGACGCACTCTTGATGGATCTCACTTCCCTTAAAACAGAACCAATCAAGGCCATGCTGCAATCTTCTCGTGCAGCGGTCATCGGCCTGCATCCCCTCTTCGGTCCCGGTGTCGATGCCATAGCCGGACATACCATCGTCCTCTGTCCCGCGCGGGTTGCGCGATGGCTCGACTGGGTGAGGAATATCCTCGCAAAAAATGGCGCGACTGTCATAGAGACGACTCCTGAGAGGCATGATGACATGATGGCCATGGTGCAGGCCTTGAACCACCTGAACTCGATAACCATGGGGATGATCCTGAGTGAATCAGGGGCTGATCTCGCAGAGTTGCAAAGGTTCGCCACACCCATGTTCAGTACAAAACTCGATATTATAAAGGAAATATTCACCAACAATCCGAGACTCTATGCCGAGATCATCACCGCGAACCCGCACATCGACAAAATCCTCAACCTCTACGGGAGAACCGTATCTGATGTAGAAGCCCTGATCAAAAAAAGGGACTCAGGGGGTTTGGCTGAACTGATGACAAAAAGAAGGCTATGGGGATCATGAGCGAACAGCCCTACTCGGAAAAAGTGACAATAATTGTCATTCACAACGCTATCCCATTCCTTGACATAGAAAAAACCTTTAATATCAAATGGTTAGATATTTGGCATCTGAGCACGTTTCTTGCAGAATTTTTTCATGGAGTGATGTTGCCGGATGTTCGCAAAAGGACCTTTTCGTTGACCGAGGGAAGCCCATTATGCTAGTATCTGCAAAACGAAGCATTTTTTGAGCCTTCAGGAGGGTTCCATGCCAAGTCGTCCTAAAAAGAAGTCAGGCACTATGAAATGGGGCAAGAATAACCCGTGGTTTATCGGAATAATCGGTGGGTTGATCGGAGCTTTTTTGGTGGGGGTTGTCCTCTTTTATCTCTTTGGACATAGAGAACAACAAATTTACGGGGCCATATATATGACCTCCGTCAATAATGCTGATAGACTGCTGGAAAAGAATATGACCGAAGACGCCCTGGCGATTTACAACGGCATCGCAAGCAAAGTATCAGCGAAGAAAGATCCGGAGCTTTATGCCCATGTGAAAAACAGTGCAGGGGTCTGTCACTATAAATTGGCACTTGTCAGGGATACGGAAGAGCATCTTCTCAAGGCCGTCAGGGCCTTTGAAGAAGCCCTGAAGATCAGAACAGTAAAAAAATATCCTGATGACTATGCCACCACGCAGAACAACCTCGGCAATACCTACAGGGCTCTTTCCGAAGTCAAGGATAAGGAGGAAAATCTGAACAAGGCCTTCGATGTCTTTAAAGAGGCCCTGAAGGTATACACCAAGGAACAATATCCTGCCGGCTATGCTGATATCCAAAACAGTTTGGGGGTTGCCTACGGCACCCTTGCCGCGGTCAAGGATAAAGAGGAGAATCTCAACAAGGCCATCACGGCCTTCAACGAGGCCCTGAAGATTAGAACTCAAGAGCTCTACCCCCTGGGCTACGCCACCACGCAGAACAACCTCGGCAATGTCTACTCTGCCCTGGCCGAGGTCAGGGAACAGGAAGACAATTTGCTCAAGGCGGTCAAGGCCTTCGAAGAGGCCCTGAAGATATATACCCTGGAGGAATATCCTTTTGATTATGCGAGCACGCAGAACAACCTCGGCAATGCCTTCAGTGCCCTGGCCGAGATAAAGGAGCGGGAACAGAACTTGGTCAAGGCGGTCAAGGCCTTCGAAGAGGCCCTGAAGATATATACCCTAGGGAAATACCCTTCCCAATTTAGAATGGTAACGTCAAACATGGAGCAGGCGAAAAGTATGATGAGATAAGGCATGACATGTGGGTTTCATGCCTCAAAATTTATCATTGACAGTGTCCCCGATCTCTGATATAAGATTTCCATATTCGTAAAGGACGTTCAGGCATGAAGGAAAAAATCAACATCGCTAATTATTGGTGGTGGAACACTCACTAAGGAGGGGTTCGTCCACCGCTAACTATTTGACATACAGAAAAAGCCGTGGAGGACCTCTCAAGGTTCCACGGCTTTTTTGTTTGTATGAAAAGGGCCGTGATGATGAACGGCCTTTTTCATTTCACTAACGGGAGGAATCTCAATCGATGTACTATCCAGCATTCAAGCAGTTTAAGCGATTGGCACAAGAGGGAAACTTGATCCCCATTTACCGGGAGATCCTGGCCGACACGGAAACCCCGGTTTCGGCCCTCATGAAGCTGCGCGCTAAACCCCACCTCTTCCTCCTGGAGAGCGTGGAAGGGGGTGAAAAGTGGGGACGGTACACCTTTCTGGGATCTGACCCCCATGTAATCTTCACGGTCAGGGGAGAAGAAGTCCTGATCCAGGAAGATGAGGAGATCCGCACCCATGAACACGGGGGAGACCCCTTGGGATTACTGAAGGACTTGTTATTCGGCTACCGCCCCGTCCCCGTCGATGGGCTTCCTCGGTTTTATGGCGGAGCTGTGGGATTCCTCGGTTATGACATGGTCCGCTATTTTGAGAGGCTCCCCGCCCGGGCCAGGAGAAACCTCAATACCGATGATGCGATGTTTCTCATTACCGATACCCTGATGATCTTTGACAATGTGAGGCACACCATCAAGGTGGTATCCTGCACCCTTACCGAGGGACGAGATGACCTTCAGGCAGTCTACGATGAAGCGATCGAGAAGATCGATCACATGATCGAGATCGTACAAACCCCTGTCGCACCGAGAGATCTTCCGTCGAATGTAACAGACGACACACCCCCTCAATCAAACATGACACCGGAGGCATTCAAGGAGATGGTGAAACGAGCCAAGGATTATATCGTTGCCGGCGATGTCATCCAGGTCGTCATCTCCCAGCGATTCCAGAGGGAACACCGCATGGATCCAATCGATCTCTACCGAGCCCTTCGTTACATCAACCCTTCTCCGTATCTGTTCTTTATTAAGCTTGAAGATCTCATCCTCATCGGTTCATCCCCCGAAGCCACGGTACGCCTTGAAGAGGGTATCGCTGAATTGCGCCCCATTGCCGGCACGAGGGGGAGAGGCAATACCGAACAAGAGGACAGACAACTGTCCGACGAACTTTTGCAGGACCCTAAAGAGAGGGCGGAACACGTCATGCTCGTTGATCTGGGAAGAAATGATCTGGGCAGGATTGCCCGAATCGGCAGTGTGCAGGTCAACCAATATATGGTGGTGGAGCGTTATTCCCACGTCATGCACCTCGTCTCCCATGTCCAGGCACAACTGGCCGGGGGCAAAGATGCGTTCGACGTGTTACGGGCCACCTTTCCGGCAGGCACCCTCACCGGCGCACCCAAGATCAGGGCGATGGAGATTATCGATGAGCTGGAGCCTTCCCGGCGGGGTCCTTACGGAGGGGCAGTCGGATATTTCAGTTATACGGGGAACATGGATTTTTGTATTACTATTCGGACCATGGTGATTGTGGACGGAACGATCTACATCCAGGCGGGCGCGGGGATTGTGGCCGATTCCGACCCTGAGGCGGAATATCAGGAGACCGTCAACAAGGCGATGGGAATGATGCAGGCCATCGATATGGTCGCCGCCGGACTCGAAATAACCGAACAGAAAAATCGGTAAGAAAGGAAACAGGCATGATCTTGATGATCGACAATTACGATTCCTTTACTTACAACCTGGTCCAGTATATCGGTCAGCTCGGGGGCGATGTGGTGGTCCATCGAAATGATATGATCTCCATCGATGAAATACGGGAGCTGAAACCGGATACCATCGTCCTGTCGCCCGGTCCGCGTACCCCTAAAGAGGCGGGGCTCTCCGTCGAGGTGATCAGGCACTTGGGCGCGACTATCCCCATCTTGGGGGTCTGCCTGGGACACCAGGCCATTGGATATGCCTTTGGCGCCGAGGTGGTGAGGGCTGACAGGATCATGCACGGGAAGACCTCCACGATCAAAAACGACGGACGGACGATCTTTTCGGGGCTCCCCAATCCCTTCGTTGCAGGTCGGTATCACTCCCTGATCTTGGAGAGAAATTCCCTTCCCGACTGCTTCGAGATAAGTGCCGAGACAGAGGAAGGGGAAATCATGGGAATCAGGCACAAGGAATATCCGATGGAAGGTGTCCAGTTTCACCCTGAATCGGTCCTCACACCGAACGGCAAACGTATCCTGAAGAATTTTTTAGCAATGATCGATGCGAGGTAAATGCTCCGGGGGGAGAAAGGAGGTCGAACCATGATCAAAGAGGCAATTGCAAAAGCGGTCGACAAAGAGGATCTGACCGAAGCAGAGATGATGGAAGTCATGAACGAAGTCATGGGGGGAAGGGCGACACCGGCCCAGATCGCTGCCCTCATTACTGCCTTACGGATGAAGGGCGAGACGGTGGAAGAGGTCACAGGAGCTGCCCGCATCATGAGACAGAAGGCGACCAGGATTGACGCCCGTTCAACCGTAATCGTGGACCCCGTGGGAACCGGGGGTGACCGGATGAATTCCTTTAATATCTCCACGACAACGGCCTTCGTCGTAGCAGCAGCCGGTATCACCGTGGCGAAACATGGAAACCGCGCCGTCTCCAGTGGGTGCGGGAGCGCCGATGTCCTGGAGGCCCTCGGTGTCAATATCAGCGCCGAGCCGGAGATCGTCGAGGAATGTATCCAGCAGATCGGAATCGGATTCCTCTTCGCACCTCGACTACACGGGGCCATGAAGTACGCCATTGAACCGCGCCGGGAGATCGGGATCAGGACGATCTTTAATATGTTAGGTCCCCTGACGAACCCCGCCGGTGCCACGGCTCAGCTCATCGGCGTCTATGACCCTCAGCTCACGGAGATGTTTGCCGGGGTCTTGAAAAACCTGGGCACGAAGAGGGCCTTCGTGGTCCACGGCTTTGATGGGCTTGATGAGGTGACGGTGACGGGACAGACGCGTGTATCCGAATTAAAGGACGGCCTCATAACCACCTATAATATTGATGCCATCGATATTTTTGGTGAGACCTATCCAGGTGAGGAGCTTGTTGGTGGAGACCCTTCGGTCAATGCACAAATCACCAAGGATGTGTTAACCGGCAAAGACGGGGCCCGTCGGAAGATCGTCTTGCTCAACGCGGCCCTGGCCCTCATGGCAGGGGAAAAGTCCAAAGATATCCAAGAAGGCATTGCCATGGCCGAAGAGTGCATCGACAGCGGGGCTGCTATAAAAAAATTACAGGCCCTCATTGAATTGAGCAACAGCTGAGGGAGTCGTGATCCTCGAGCAAATAGTAGAGGCAAAAAAAAGAGAGGTCGCCTCCCTGAAAGGGATGATGCCCCTTTCCTGGTTGGAAGCAACCGTGAGGGATCTCCCTCCCACCGGTGATTTCAGGAAGGCGATCAGCCACTCGACCTGCTCCATCATTGCCGAGGTGAAGAGGCGCTCGCCGTCCAAGGGGAGGATCAGAGAAGATTTTGATCCATGTAAGATAGCCACCCTCTACCAAGAGCACGGGGCCGCGGCTGTATCGGTCCTCACCGATAATGAATTCTTCGAGGGGCAGAAGGCATATCTACCGAACATCAAGGACGTTATCGATCTTCCGCTTCTCAGAAAGGATTTCATCATCGACACGTATCAGATCTATGAGACCAAGTTCCTCGGGGGGGATGCCCTGCTTCTGATCGCCAGCCTCCTGAAAGAGGGGCAATTGCGGGAGTATATACAGGTGGCTGAAGCACTAGGGCTTGCCCCCCTCGTCGAGGTACATACCAAAGAAGAGCTGGACAAGGCCCTAGCGGCCGGTGCTGACATCATCGGCATCAACAACCGAGACCTGAAGACATTCTCTACGAATATCAAGACGACACTGCAGCTGGCTCCATCCATCCCCAAGGATAAAACCGTGGTGACGGAAAGCGGCATCACCACCAGAGAGGATATTGAGCAGTTGATGGAAGCGGGGATTCACGCCTTTCTGGTCGGAGAGGCCTTAATGCGGGCCGAGGATATCGGGGGCAAACTCAGGGAACTTGTGGGCAGGGGGACATAGCGTAGTGACGGACATAAAGATCTGCGGGATCACTAATACGGAGGACGCCGCCTTTGCAGCCGCGTGCGGGGCCGATGCCATCGGTTTTATCTTCTATCCAAAGAGCCCCCGGTACGTGGCACCGGAGATTGTCAAGGGAATCATCAAGGATCTCCCGGATGATATCGCAGATACTATCACAAAAGTCGGCGTCTTCGTGAACCATGACATCCAGGAGGTCAAAAAGACCGTGAAATTATGCGGCCTTGACATGGTGCAGCTTCACGGGGATGAATCGCCCGAATACTGTTGCCACTTCCCGTCATCCCTGGTGATCAAGGCCCTCGCACCCCGGACCGTGGATGATCTGGCGCAATTGAGAGAGTATCCGGTAAGGGCCATCCTGGTGGATGCATACGATCCCGTGCGCCACGGCGGCACAGGAGGGAAATCGGATTGGGATCTGGCTGTCAAGGTCAAAGAGACACACCCCATCATCCTCGCCGGCGGGTTGTCAATAGCAAATATCCAGGAGGCCATCGAGCGCGTCGCGCCCCATGCCGTAGACATCAGCAGCGGCGCGGAGATCTCACCGGGGAAGAAGGACCATCAAAAGATCAAGGCAATCATCGAGCTTGTGCGCCAGTTAGGGGGGAAAAGGGGGAAGATATTCGGCAGGTGAGGCCATGCTCATGCTGATATGTGACCAGATATCTGACCTGATTTTTAAAAAGGTTGAATTATGAGAAAACAGTGGCCGGATAAAGGCGGACATTTCGGTATCTACGGAGGACGTTACGCAGCCGAGACCTTGATGCCCGCCCTCATTGAACTGGAAGAGGCATATCTTCATGCAAAAAAGGATAAGGCCTTTCAGGAGGAGTTCGACCAATATCTCCGGGAATACTCGGGGAGGGAGACACCACTCTATTACGCCCGCCGTCTCACCGAAGAACTGGGCGGGGCCCGGATCTATCTCAAAAGGGAAGACCTCGGTCATACGGGCTCCCACAAGATCAACAACACCCTGGGGCAGGCGCTCCTCGCCCGGCGGATGGGCAAACAGCGGGTGATCGCGGAGACAGGGGCCGGTCAGCATGGTGTCGCTACTGCGACAGTCGCCGCCCTCTTCGGCATGGAGTGCCAGATATTTATGGGTGATGAGGATATCAGGAGACAATCACCTAACGTATTTCGCATGAATATCCTGGGTGCGGAGGTCATCCCCGTCTCATCCGGAACGGCAACGCTCAAGGACGCCATGAATGAGGCGATGCGCCGGTGGGTGGCCAGGGTGCGGGACACCTTTTACGTCATCGGCTCCACCGCAGGACCCCATCCGTATCCCATGATGGTCAGGGATTTCCAGAGCTGCATCGGGAAGGAGACAAAAAAACAAATACTCAAGAAAGAAGGAAGGCTCCCCGATTACCTCATCGCCTGTGTGGGCGGGGGGAGCAATGCCATGGGGCTCTTTTACCCTTTCAAGGACGATGCCGACGTCGCCATGATCGGGGTGGAGGCCGCCGGCAAGGGGATGGAGACAGGGCTCCATGCGGCAAGCATCGCGGCGGGGCGCGTCGGCGTCCTCCACGGGAACAAGACCTATCTCCTGCAGGATGAGAACGGCCAGGTGCGCGATGCCTCTTCCATCGCCGCAGGGCTCGATTACCCCGGGGTGGGACCGGAACACGCCTTGTTGCACGAGACAGGCAGGGCGAGCTACGTCACCATCGATGACCATGAGGCTGTCCAGGCATTCATAGCCCTCTCCAAATACGAGGGGATCATCCCCGCCCTGGAGAGCGCCCATGCCGTAGCCTATGCCATGCAGCTGGCCCCTGAGCTGGACAGGGAAAAGATCATCGTGATCAACCTCTCCGGCAGGGGGGATAAGGATGCAGGGATCATCTCAGAAATGACGGGGGGAGCGCAACCATGAGCAGAATCGGGAGCACGTTCAGCTCCCTGCGGGCAAAAGGAGAAAAGGCCCTCATCTGCTATCTCACGGCAGGGAACCCCAGTTTGGAGGGGACCAGGGAGATCATCGTCGGGCTGGAGGCTGCTGGTGCGGATTGCATCGAGATCGGCGTCCCCTTTTCAGACCCCACTGCCGACGGTCCCATCATCCAGGCCGCCTCTCAGCGGGCCCTGCGAAATGGCGCAACCCTCGCACGTATCCTCGCGATGGTCGAATCTATAAGAACAGTCTCAGAGATCCCCATCGTACTGTTCGGCTATTACAACCCCATCTTGAGCTATGGCACCGAGCGATTTGCAACCAGGGCCCAAGAGGTAGGGGTGGACGGCATCCTCGTCGTTGACCTCCCCCCTGAGGAATCCGTCGAGCTCAGGCACTATACAGATCCAAAACAAATAGACTTCATCTCCCTGATCGCACCGACAACCAGTACCGAGCGGGTGAGGATGATTGCATCGCATGCATCGGGCTTTCTCTACTACATCTCCATCACTGGCGTGACAGGCACAGCCAAGCCGCAGGTTGAAGATGTCGCAAAAGATGTGGCGAGAATAAGAACGGTAACCGCGCTCCCCCTCGTGGTCGGCTTCGGCATATCCACTTCCCAACAGGCAGGAGAGATCGCCCCGTGTGCCGATGGGATCGTCATCGGCAGTGCCGTTGTCCAAATGATCGAAGAGCACAGCCACAGTGCTGACTTGGTTGCCGTGGTCTCCCAGTACGCCAGGGCGATCAAACAAGCAAGCCAGACTCCTCCCCGGCGATAACCATCCTGTTCCCAACCTCATTGCAATGACACCCCCTCTGTAGTAACGTATAACAGGGTTATATTAAAGAAGGGTTCATTCTCCATATATTGATAACAAAGAGGAGAACACATGAGGCTTGAGAAGAGGAAGAAGGGCTTTTTTGATAAAGAGTTGGAGACCCTCTCCCCGCGGCAGCGGGAGAATCATCTCTCCAAGAAATTGCTTGAGTTCGTTCAGTACGCCTTTCAACACTCTCAATACTTCAGGAAAGCGCTCGATGAAAAGGGGATAACACCTGCAGATATCCAGGGCCTCCAGGACCTGGAGAAGATCCCCCTCATACGCAAGGATGATCTGGCTGCCCGACAGAAGGAAGCGGTCCCCTTCGGGGGCTTCGAGACGATCCCCCCGCACAAGGCTCAGCGGATCTACATCAACCCGGGCCTCGTCTTTCAACCGGAGATGGGGGAGCACGAGATCAAAAGCTGGGCAGAGGCCCTCTATGGCTGCGGCATGCGCCCGGGGGATATCGTCCAGAACACCTTCAACTACCACGGGTGGCCCGTTGCCTTCACCCTGGATGAAGCGCTGCAAATCGTGGGGATCACCGGGGTCCCGACCGGAGTGGGCAATACCCTGATGCAGATCAGGGTGATGCAAGCCCTCAAGGTAACTGGATTCATCGGGACCCCCAGTTTCCTGATGACCGTGGCCGAGAGGGCGGAGGCCATGGGCATAGACGTCAAGAAAAACCTCGCCCTTGAGGTCGGATTTTGCACCGCCGAGATGCTCCCCGAGGGACTTCGCCAGCGGTTGGAGGAGAAGTTCGGGATGATCGTGCGGCAGGGGTATGGCACGGTCTTTACGGGATGTCTGGGGTACGAGTGTTATCACAAGAACGGGCTCCACATCCCGCAGGATATACTGGTGGAGGTCGTCGATCCCCACACCGGCAAACCCGTTGAGCCGGGGGCAACCGGGGAGGTCGTGGCCACCAACTTCAACCCCCTCTTTCCGATGATCAGATTTGCTACTGGAGACCTCTCCTTATTAATAACAGAAGCATGCCCCTGCGGCCGTACCTCGTACCGCCTCAAGAAGATCCTGGGGCGCGTTGATCAGGCCACCAAGGTCAGGGGGACCTTCATCCATCCCTGGCAGACCGACGAGGTCGCGGCACAGTTCCCGGAGATCTTCAAATACCAGGTGATTGTAACGCGCAAAGATCATACCGATGTCATGACCTTTGTGGCCGAGGTCAAGGATGAGACAGTAGACAAAAGGCTCTTAAAGGGGCGATTGGAAAAGGCCATCAGAGAGATGCTGGCCCTCAAGGGCGCGGTGGAGGTCGTACCGCCGGGGAGCATCCCTGACTGGCATCAGAAGATCGTAGATCGCCGCACCTGGGAATAAGGACAGGTCTCTCTCAGATGGGAAAGATAAAGATCGGCGGGGTAATGCAGAGCGAAGGCCGGGCCTTACTGAAGGTCCTCTCCGTTCCTGATCGGCCGGGGGTGGCCGGGACTCTGTTGAGCGTCCTGGGTCAGCATGGGGTCAATATCGAGTTCTTGTCCGAGGGGTCGGATATCGAGGGGTACGGGAACTTCGCCATCTGCATCGATCAAAAGGACCTGGACTCTGCCTTGGGTCTTCTTGAATCGCTCAAGAACGGCATCGATGCGAGGGGGATCACCTATGTCCCCGACGTGGCCGTGCTGAGCGTCTTCGGCCCGCACTTGCGGGAAAAACCGAAGGTCCCCGGAGCGATGTTCAATGCCCTGGCCGGCAACGGGATCAACGTCATCGCCATCAGTACCTCCATATCCAGCGTCTCCTGCGTCATCGAGGCCGCCAACCTCGACGCCGCCATCCAGGCCCTGCATGATACCTTTGAGATACCCTTTTTTGATGTAAAAAAACGCCCGCGGGATTACTAGAAGTTATTTAGAACCAGCATCTCCTTTTCCCCTGTCCTAAGTCAAGGCCGGACTTCGTTTCCGTTCGTTGCCGTTTCCAGATTTTTCAGGAGTTTTAGGTGAATAATAGTCTTGACAGGTAAGATAAACATGACTATTATGGTCATAAAATAGAAGATATGAGGGACATATGAAAGCAACATCTATATCGGAATTAAAGGCGCGCCTGAGTGATTACCTGAATCAGGTCAAAAGTGGTACTGAAGTGTTGGTCACCGACCGAGGAAAGCCCGTGGCACGGATCATCCCCATCTCTGGTAAGAGACGGCCCAGGCAATCCCTTGCCAAGATGGAAAGGGAGGGGTTATTGAAGCTTGGGACGGGCAAACTCCCGCAGAGTTTCTGGACTATGCCCCGAGGAGAGGACCCTCAGGGGCTCGTGCTCGAGGCACTTCTCCAGGAGCGGGAGAACGGGAGATGAAATTCTGGGATTCCTCAGCCGTTATCCCTTTGTGTCTGCAGGAGCCAGCCTCCGAACAAGTACGAGCAGTGTTGAAAGCGGATGAGGACATGGTGGCGTGGTGGACAACACGCCTTGAATGCCTTTCAGCCCTAGAGCGTCGACAGCGTGAAGGGGCGCTTCATGCAGAGACACAACGGAAGTCACGGGCGGTCCTCACCGCACTGGCAACGGCCTGGTCTGAGGTGCTGCCAAGCGAGCGCGTCCGGCAGCGGGCGGAAAGGCTCCTCGCCATCCATCCGCTGAGAGCGGCAGATGCCCTTCAACTCGCGGCAGCCCTCATATGGGCGGAAGAAGCGCCTCAGGACCTTGAGATCGTCTGCCTTGATAAAAACCTGAGAGAAGGGGCCTTGAAAGAAGGTTTTACCGTCCTCCCGTAGCCGGCACGGGGAAACCCTTTACGTATCTGTCTGCATCGAGGGTGGCGATACAGTGAGGAATGGAACAATGCGGGCAGGCCTTGCAAGACACCTTTGAGATACCCTTCTTTGATGTAAAAAAACGTCCGCGGGATTATTAGAAATTGTTTTAGACTAAATATCCCCTTTCTGCTAATACTATGTATCTTAATTATTATATGAAAAATTTTACAGAGGAGGAAACCATGCTAAAAGAAAGTAAAAGATACGACATGAGTGGAAAATTTTTCTTTTTAATCCTCATCGTTTTTTTCTTGTTTGTTGCAGCAGAGGTAGCATATTCACAAAGCATACGTCTCCTTATACCCAATGGTGGAGAGGCTTGGTTTATAGGGCAAGAAAAATACATAACCTGGACCTCTGAAGGCCTTAGCGCTGAAACAAAAGTGAAGCTTGAGCTTTTTCGAGATGGAAGGAAAATAGGCACCATTAGCTCAAACAGATCAAACCCTGGCGGAACAGTTGCGTGGAAATGGAACGTGGGCGACTATCAGGGTGGTACCGCGGCACCTGATTCTGGCTATTACATCCACATCACGACCATGGATGAACAGTATACGGATCATACTGACCGCTCCTTTCGTCTCTTGGCTGGAACGATCCCTTCAATAACAGTCACAAATCCTCGTCCCAACACTGTCTGGTACCATGGGAATACGTACAATATTACGTGGGAGTCGGAAGGACTGGGTCCATATATGGAAATATCACTTCTTGATCAAAACCTTCACTTTATTCGAAAATTGTTCGCTACTGTTTTCAACGATGGAACTCAGCCCTGGACAGTACCGCAAGATATTTCACCAGGTACGTATATAATCGATATTCGACCCAAACCCGGATTTGACATTCCGGGCAATCCGATCTGGGATCGGTCTGAACCATTTAGGATCTCAAGAGTCCTCATACAACCACGTCCTGATTTGAAGAAAATAGAGAGGTAACAAGGGGTCC
>CAZFIR010000172.1:0-5991 GCA_964519535.1 uncultured Thermodesulfobacteriota bacterium
ATCAGGAAATTTATTTCTACTTGACCAGTTTGTATACGAATCTGTAGTTCTGATAGATGATAAGGGTAATATATTAAAGAATATAAAATTGATTGGCGAAGGTATTACGGAAACCGGGAATGTATCGGAAATATACAGCCGAGAGGATGGCTTATGGGTCAGCTTACGGGTCACAAGTGGAATTTCAATGGTGAGGCTGTGCGATCTCTCCGGAGAACCGTATAAACACAGGCAGATAGCACCGGGAAAATTCTCCAGAGACGGAAAATATCTTATCGGGGCACGTGTAATCGGTGAGATAACGGCAACTGTTGCACGAACTACATTAAACAAATCAAGCATAAATACTTATACTATATCAGGCAAAGATACTTATACTATATGCTTCGATATACCGATTTCGCATATAACCATGGCGGACATAGATAAGAACGGAAACATCTACCTCGGGGTAGAACTATTTGAGGAGTCCATTGACGAAGGGCCACCTTATAGTATTGAAAATTCACATGAAGTCGTGGTGATTCTCGACAGTAATGGTAATGAAAAGCAAAGAATTTATATGCCTGTATCTTCAGAGGCAGTATCCGTTACCCGTTCACATTGCGTTACACCGGACGGAACGATCTATCAGCTTGTAAAAGGAGAAGAAGGGGCTACAATGTGGAGATATAGCCCTTAGTGTTACCAAATATATGGATTTTGTTTGGTTTAAGGTAAGATATTGAAAGGAAAGAATAGAGGTCAAATCTTTAGAAGGGGTATGGGGTCGGACCTAGGTAAGTATTTGAGATGAAAGAAAAAAGTGGTGAATTAAGGTGCTTGTTGGAACCTTAGGATGATATTTTTTGGGATAAAAAAGAGGGTTTAAGCCTTTAAGAGTAGGGACAGGCCCAGGGTGAATGGACATTATATTCCGGCGTATGTGTGGTACTATAACACTCCGATGCCACAAAAAAGGAATTCCCCTGTGAGAGGAACATGAACCTTAGAGGCACGATTTTGCTCATCAAAATTATGATTTAAGGCTTGAAAACAGGTACTTTTAGGATGGTAATTTTTAGATATCAAGAAATTAACATGGTTCGACCTCAAATGTTGCAAGGCTGAGCTCAAACGTTATACATTATGAAACATTATTTTAGCGTGTATGTATAGTTGGCCGAAAGGACAATGAAGATACGAAAAACCATAACTTACTACGTAGCGCCCTTTGCGGCGAGAAGATAATTGATAACAGGAAAGGATGTACACAATGGGAGACAAAGGCGGCAAGAAGGATAAGAACAAGAGTCAGAAACAGAAGAACAGGAAACAGGAACAAAAGACAAAAAAGAAGTTAGATAAGCAACCGAAAAGAACTCCGTAACTGGATTATTGGGATCAGGTCTTGAAATATAAGAAATCGTCTACTATGCTCCTTCCATGGCCCGACCCCTCCGTATCTGATAAGCAATTAAACAGGCTTCTTCACAATTGGAATATCACGTTTCCATCCCTCCGTTTTTTAATCGAACATTAAGAAATCTTCATTCTATTTTAATCTTCCCTTAATGTTACTAATGCTATGGTTATTTCTCATTTGGGTGAAAAGTATGATCGTCGGTATTTAAGGAATTACATGACAGCACTATCTCAAGAAAGAAAAACAAACTCTACTGATCAGCTGGGATGTCCGGGACTTCGGCAGCATCGGTTAATGCCGTTGAGGCGAGGCGGAAAGGAAAGAATATGATCGCATCGTATGGGGAATATGGGATATTAATTTTTATCATAAGCAGTTTACTAGCAGTGTCTCTCATTTTGACATCATATTGTTATATGAATTCACGCAAACAAGCATGGTATGGATATCTTTGGAAGGGATTCTCTTTGATGTCGATAGGCTGTATTCTCATTCTTCTTGGTGTAACATTGAACATTCCGAAACCATTTAGTTTCATGAGAGAAGTCGTTGTTCTGCCACTCGGCATATTTGGATTTTCGCTCATTATGTTGGGGGAGAGAAAGAAGAAGGGCCTTCAAATAAGCAGCAAAGATGAATTGACGGAAAGAATAGCGAGAAGCCTATCAAAAAGGCTGGAGCAAAAAGAGTCGAATCTTTATTTTTGAATTTTTTCGAACCAGGGCCAAACCGCTACGAGAGGCAGCTACATTTAAATACCTTTAAAATTTTTTTGTCTCATTTCGCATAGGAAAGGTCCTCTTCCGCGGAGGTGCATATCTCCCGCAGGGTAGTTACGAGGGTGGTTGCAACATCCTGACATTCTGATCGTTGCGAACTTGTTTGTTCTCACACAAAGCCACAAAGGTCACAGAGATTTCTTATATTGTTGTTCTCCTGGAATTCTTTGTGTTCCCCGTGTCTTCGTGTGATTATTTATATATTTGGGAATAAATCAATTTTCATCGTTCGTGGACTACAAAGCGACCATGAGAGATCACATACATACCTTACCATGTCTCGACCCGCTCCAATTCAAACTTCACGCTCCCCAGTGAGGGGAGCTCCAAGGTGATGTTGACGGGGATTCTCCGTTCATCATCGGTGTACCATATCTTTATGGCCCCCACTTCGTCTCCCAGGCTGCTGAAGGGGACCTCGGACTTCAGACATACGGCCTTGATATCGCCATAGAGGGAGGTCGATATTTCCCCATACGCAGCAGAGAACGTGACCTCCCTGAGCTTGATCCCGTCATAGATCCTCATTGCTATTTCATTGCCGTCCTCCACCTCTGCTTCCAGAAAGGATTTGAGGAATATGGCGAGTGGATCATAGGTTTGCGGGGGGACTGCTATCTCTTTCGCATCGGGGGGGTCTTCACGTTCGACCAGGACCGTGCACGTGCCGGGGTCAAAGGTGAGGATATCGGTGTAGCGCTTGTTTCGCGAGAAGATCCCCCGCTGATCTATCTCTTTCACGTATCGCTGCGGCTCTAACCCTTCCCCTTTCACGTATGAACAGAAACGGTTGTGCATCCGAAAGAAGGGGCGGATCATACCCGTGGTATCCACGGCTGCCCTCACCACGTGCAGGGGGCCATCCCGTTCTATGGAGAGCGAGGCCGTGATGACGGTGGTCCCCAGCTTCTGGACCCGGTAGTGGAAGCTGATGCCATTTTTCACCTCCCCGGGTATGGCAGGGTGCCCGATCGCATGGGGCAGGAGGGCACAAAAGGGTATGAGGAGTGCGATGGGTATGATCATGAACCTCTTCATTCCCCATCGACCTCCTTACCTGTCAGTTCCTCAACCATTTTTCTCCACTGTGCCCTCACCAGCTTTTCCGGGAAGGAGGGATACCGGAGATAGGGGAGGGTGTTCTCCTCAAATGAACCCACCAGCCTTTGTATGGTTTCCTCCTTGTCCGCCTCACCAGAAGCCCCTTTCTCCACAGCGCTCGCCATTATATCCGCTCAGTTGGCGCAAAGGCAAGGGGTAATCCAGGATTTGCCAAAAAATCTCCCCTCTCCTAATTGGCAACTATACCTATACCCCTCTGACCGGAACAAACGATAATCCTTGACAAGATTCCTTAAGGCATACTATGTTATATAAGAATTGGAGCTTATCAAACACAGGCAGGGAGCCTGGCTTAATAACATAGCTTCAAAGAGTTAATCCGTATCCGGAAAGATTGAAGCCACGAAGGTGATTCATCCCTGAAGGGATGGAGGCGATCGTGGCTTTTTTATTGGCAAACGAATAATAGGGAGGTGCTGTATGATTCTGAAGCCTTTTTTAAGGGAAGGTCTAATGCCACTTTCCGTGACGTTTATCTCTACGATAAACAAGCAGGGTGTTCGCAATATTGCTCCCTGGTCCTGTGTGATGCCTGTGTTGCGTCCGCTGGATCTCATCTGCGCTGCTTCAGCTCATAAAAGGGACACACTGCAAAATATCAGGGATACGGGCCAGTTCGTTCTGAATCTAGCTGGTGTGGACTTTATCGATAAAGTAATTCCTACTGCACGGCATACCCCTCCTGAGATAGACGAATTCGATGACGCCGGATTAGAGGAGAAACCCTCGCAGAAGATCAGGCCTCCGGGTATTGCAGGCTGCTATGCATGGATGGAGTGCGAGCTGGTAAAGCTTTTCGAAGAGGATACATATGCCCTGATCATTGGAAAAGTTGTCCGGCTCGAATTGTCTGATGCAGTACTCGGGCCTGACGGTTTTCTCGATGTTGAAAAGGCCATACCCCTCCTGATGGCAGGCGGAAAAAAGGGGATGCGCTTCTGCACGGTGAAAGATCTAAAAAAGCAAGAATCCTTTTCAGCCATGTTTCCCAACGGGAAAGACCCTTTGGCCCCTTTGTATAAGGAAGAGTAAAGAGAGCACTGATAAATTTTATAAAGGAGGTATATGATGAAGAAAGTGATCTTGATTCTAGGAGGTTTTTTGTTTCTTTCTTATGCCGCCGGTGCCTTGGCGGCAACTGACGTGAGAGGTCTCATTATGCAAGGCATGCATGACCTCGCTGTGGAAAAGGGAAACCCCAATCTCTGTGCCCTGACCGACGCTCCCTATGTGAAGCTGAAGGGAAAGGCCGCTCAGGCATATGTGGACGTGATCCAGGAAGAGACCGGCTGTTCCATCGGCAAGGGGAACCTGCTCTTTTTCCAACGGCCTGTTGGTCACCCGTTGATTGTAGCCATCCGCAGAGAAGACAATGGAGACACGGTCGTCATTTTTCACGATAGTGACGACACCAATAAGGTTCAATTCAACATAAAAGGGAATACCGCAACTGATCCGAGGCAGTACGGTGAAATTATGAAGGTGCTTAAGGGGGATACGTTTTCCGTTTTATCAATCCTGACATCCCATGCAAAAGGGGCTCCGTATGACTTCCTGAAATGCTGCGAACATCACAATCATTTCTGTCCTGGCGTCACAGCCGGTTATCTCATCGCTCAGTTGATCCAGGAGAAATATCCGGTCGGGCCGGGTGAGCAGTATATCTGGTTCGCCTGCCCTCCATGCTGCAAGGATGATGCCGTCTCTACGACGCTGGACCTTACACCGGGCAAAGGAAACCTGTATGTAAAGGATATGGCTGAAGGTCAATCTATGGAAGGCCAAAGGGGGCAATGGGCTGGCATCATGGTCCTTTGGAACGCCAAAAACAATAAGGGCAAGGCGATTGCGCTCCAGTTCGATTGGAATGCAGCCTACAAGCTGGCAGGCTTGAAGGCCGCTGATTTCCACCCACAAGGAGGTATATCAAACCCCCCCTTTTTCACGGCCAGGATCAAAAGCAGTTGGTCTCTGATTCCTTATCTGGACCGGCCTGAAAGGTTCGTGAGTGTCGTCAAGGAGGTTGAGATCACGCCTGACATGGTGAAGAACATGAAGATGGCGGGAGTAAACCCCTATCAAATCATAGGGATAGCTCAGTAAGCGTAAACGTCCATGATGGAGGCAGAGCATGAAGGAAGAAGAACCCTTACTTTTCGATGATTTTAAGAGATGCGCTGATTTCCACGGGCATGTCTGCCCGGGTTTGGCCATAGGCTACCAGGCGGCCAAGGCCGGGATAGCCTGGCTTGAGGAACATCGGGCAATGGACGAAGAGGTCGTGGCAATCGTGGAGACCAATGCGTGCGGCACCGATGCCGTACAGGTCTTGACGGGATGCACCTTTGGCAAGGGAAATTTCATTCATAAGGATCACGGGAAGCAGGTGTTTACATTCATCAGCAGGAAATCGGGGAAAGGGGTCCGCATCGCGATGAAGCCGGGGGTTATTGGATTGGATGAAAGACATCAGGAGTTTTTGAGAAAGGTCATGGATGAGAGCGCTACGGAAGAGGAACGGGAAGAATTCTGGGCCATTCACCAACAGAAGAGCCAAGAGATTTTGGGAAAAACGGCAGAGGAGATTTTCCAGATTCGGGCCGTGGACACAGCAGCACCTCCCAAGGCAACAATAGAGCCCTCAATCCCCTGCAATCGCTGCGGAGAACCGACCATGGCGTCCAA
>CAZFIR010000173.1:0-6250 GCA_964519535.1 uncultured Thermodesulfobacteriota bacterium
GATCATTCAGCAACTCTTCACCCACATTGGGAATATCGGGGGTAATCTCTTCCTTTCCAAGTTTGGTATCGCGTGCCATGCACTCTAGTTCCTCAATATGAATGGAGGTGTATATATCTTCCTTCAAGAGCTTCTCATTGATGAGAATGGAGTCCTCAAAGTTATAGCCGCCCCATGGCATAAAAGCGACCAGAACATTACGTCCCAAAGCCAGTTCACCCATGTGCGTAGAAGGGCCATCGGCGAGGACATCCCCTTTTTCTATCCGTTCACCTCGTGATGCGATCGGCTTCTGATTGATACAAGTCCCCTGATTAGAGCGTTGATACTTGGTGAGGTTATAGATGTCTACCCCCACTCCTTCCCCGTCCTCCTCCGCCTTGATCACGATCCGGGAGGCATCCACACTCTCCACCACACCGTCTCTCCTGGCCGCCACCGTGACCCCGGAGTCTCTCGCCACGATCCGCTCCATCCCGGTCCCGATAAGCGGGGCCTCGGTGCGCAGGAGGGAAACCGACTGTCTCTGCATATTGGACCCCATCAGGGCCCGGTTGGCATCGTCATTCTCCAAGAAGGGGACGAGGGAACTGGCCACACTGACCAGTTGTCGGGGGGAGACATCCATGTAGTCCACCTCCTCTGGTTTTACGATGACAAACTCTCCGGCCTTCCTGGCAGAGACCAGTGTGGTAGTGAACTTCCCTTCCTCGTCAATGGGGGCGTTGGCCTGAGCAATGGTGTATTTCTCCTCGTCCAGGGCAAAGAGGTAGTCGATGGTGTCGGTAACCCGTCCGTTTTCTACCTTACGATAAGGGGTTTCGATGAAGCCATACTCATTGACCCGAGCGTAGGTGCTTAAGGAGACGATCAACCCGATATTGGGGCCTTCCGGGGTTTCGATAGGGCAGATTCTCCCGTAGTGTGAAGGGTGCACATCACGAACTTCGAAACCGGCCCGTTCTCTGGTGAGACCTCCAGGCCCCAAGGCACTCAGCCGCCTCTTATGGGTGATCTCGGAAAGGGGATTGGTTTGATCCATGAATTGAGAGAGCTGACTGCTCCCGAAGAACTCCCTCACCACTGCTGTCAGGGGTTTAGAATTGATGAGGTCATGAGGCATGAGGGTTTCCACCTCCTGGAGGCTCATCCGTTCTTTGATGGCCCTCTCCACCCTGACCAAACCGATGTGAAATTGATTCTGCAGGAGTTCCCCCACGGTCCTCACCCGACGATTACCCAGATGGTCGATGTCGTCAACGCTCCCCTTTCCCTCCCTGAGGCCGATAAGATAGCGTACTACCTCCAAGATGTCTTCGTGCCTGAGGGTAGTTACCTCGAGAGGGACGTTCAGGCCCAATTTATGATTTATCTTCATCCGTCCCACCTTGGAGAGATCATATCGCTCCGGGTTAAAGAAAAGGTTATTAAACAGGGTCCTGACGGTTTCCAAGGTGGGTGGATCACCCGGTCGAAGACGTCGATAGATCTCGATGCTGGCTTTTTCCTGCTCTTTTTGGGCAATGATGGTGGGATCGGCACCGGGCAACTGTTTCCTTTCGTCATCTGAAAGGACGATCTTGTCCGCCAAGAGGGTTTCCCTCATGGAGGGACTGCTCTTTACTTCCTCGATGAGAAGGATTTCAAATTCTTTGATCTCTCGCTCCCTGATTTCTTCGATTATTTCCTCGGTCAACTCCCGGTTGATCTCGACGATAATTTCACCGGTAGCGGGATCAATAATATCACGCGCAGCAACCCTTTCCACCAAGGTGTCGGGTTCGACCGCAACTTCAAAGATGCCCGCGGCCTCGAGTTTCTTCATAAGCCCCTCGGTGATTTTTCTATTCTTTTTGACGAGAAGCTCCTTTGTCTTGGGGTCGAGGATATCTGCCGAGGCCCGCTGTCCCACCATGAGATTATGATCCACCTTCTTGCGAAAACCTTCGGGACCTACGATGATCTTCTCTTTGCGATAGAACGTATCCAAAAGCTGCTGCGTGGAATAACCGAGGGCCTTGAGAAAGACCGTTACGGGGATTTTTCTCCTTCTGTCGATTCGTACATAGAGGATGTCCTTCTGGTCAAATTCCAGGTCGATCCAAGACCCCCGATAGGGGATAATCCGAGCGAAGTAGAGGGGCCGCCCCATATGGGTTTTGGGTAGCTCATGGTTAAAGAAGACACCCGGGGAGCGGTGCAGTTGGCTGACGATCACCCTCTCGGTGCCATTAATGATAAAGGTACCGTTATCGGTCATGAGGGGGACTTCGCCAAAGTATACCTCCTGTTCTTTGATGGCCTTTATCTGTCCGGTTTTCACCCCCTCTTGGACATCGTAGATAATGAGTTGAATGGTCACCCGTAGGGGAGCAGAATAGGTTATTCCTTTGAGGAGACACTCCTGAACATCATACTTGGCCTTTCCCAAACGGTATTTTACAAAACGCAACTCCACCGTTTCATAAAAATCCTTGATGGGCAAAACTTGTTTGAAGACCCCCTGTAGGCCGAAATCCTTGCGCTCTTCCGGGGGGACATCCTTCTGGAGAAACTGCTCATAAGAGCGTAGTTGGATCTCAATGAGATTGGAGGTCTCCAGAATCTCCTTTAGTTTACCGTAATCCTTCCGGAGTCTCCGTTGATCGATAATGGAACGTGCCATAGCGTATTCCTCTTTTGCGTTAAAACGAGGTGGAAAAAGGGACTCCCCCCCTTCACCTGCTTATTTCCCTATTGCCAAGCATGTGAGAAGCCCCTTTCAATAGACAGTACCTTCTTTGTCACTGTTATTTGATCTCTACCGTTCCCCCGGCTTCCTCCAATTTTTGCTTGATCTTGTCGGCCTCTTCTTTTGCGATCTTTTCCTTTACCGCTTGTGGAACACCCTCAACGAGGTCTTTGGCCTCCTTGAGTCCGAGGCTGGTCACCTCTCGAACGGCCTTGATCACCTGGATCTTCTTTTCGCCAAAACCGGTTAAGACGACATCGAACTCCGCTTGCTCCTCTTCAGCGGGAGCTGCAGCGGCACCTGGTGCTGCTGCAGACGCCACACCTACGGCCATTGGAGCTGCGGCTGTCACCCCAAAACGATCCTCCAGTTCCTTGACCAATTCAGCCAACTCCAACACAGGCATTTCTTCAATGTACTTAATCACATCATCTTTCGTCAGCTTAGCCTTTGTCATTTCTTTCTTACCTCCTTAAGGACTTCTTTGGGGTAACCCCCGATTTTGTTATGCCTTTTCTTTTGTTCTTGCGACCTCATTCAATGTCGATACCAAGCCTTGAACCGGGCTGCTGAGGACTTGCACAAGGCGCGTGGGAAGGGCCTTTAACAGTGACAAGAGCTTGGCCACCAAGACCTCTTTGCTCGGAAGAGAGGCTAGGGCTTTGATATCCTGTGGCGTCAGCACTGTCCCCGTTATCACGCCAGCCTTGACCTCCAGGACAGGTTGCTGTTTGCTAAACTCCGTTAAGATCTTTGCTGGCGCAACCGGATCCTCATAGGCAAGGGCGATGGCAATGGGACCGACGAAGTATTCCATGAGGAGTTCAATGTCGGTATCGTGAGAGGCGCGCCGCAACAGGGTATTTTTAACCACGGTATATTCCGCCGAGCTCTTTTTCAGCGTGCGGCGAAGCTGAGTTATCTGCTCAACATTCAATCCGGTAAAATCCGTCAAGATGGCGGCCTTGGCTTCTTTGAACTTTTCGTGTAGATCTACTACCAGCGCTTCTTTTTCTTTTCTCTGCAACCTATCTTCCTCCCTCTTTGTCTGTGGGCTACTACGTCCTCATGAGATCCCTTACCGAGAGGGGATCAACCTTGATCCCTGGTCCCATCGTTGTGGAGATGGCGAGCCCTTTCACATAGGCACCCTTGCTTGATGCAGGTTTTGCCTTGATGACGGAGTCCAACAGGGCAAGGATGTTCTCCCGTAACTTTTCCTGTCCGAAAGAGACCTTTCCCACGGAGCAATGGAGGTTTCCCGCCTTATCTACCTTGAATTCTACCTTTCCGGACTTGATGTCCTGAACAGCCTTGCCCACCTCAAAGGTCACCGTACCCACCTTTGGATTAGGCATCAGCCCGCGCGGTCCCAAGATTTTACCCAAGGTACTGACTACCTTCATCATATCAGGGGTGGCGATGGCCTTATCGAAGTCCAGCCAGCCTTTTGATATCTTCTCCACCAACTCTTCTCCACCCACATAATCGGTTCCCGCCTCCCTGGCCTCTTTCTCCTTTTCTCCCTGGGCGAAGACCAGAACCTTTAACTCTTTGCCCGTGCCGTGCGGGAGGACCACCGTCCCCCTAACCATTTGGTCGGGCTTTTTGGGGTCTACCCCGAGTCGAATGGCAACATCGATACACTCATCAAAGCGGGCATAGACGGTTTCGCGGAGGAGGTCTAAGGCCTCTTCCAGGGTATATCGCTTGGTTCTGTCGATCTTGTTTTTGGCTTCTCTGTATTTCTTGCCCGCATTGCCCATCGTGTCTTCCCCTATACTATTGTTAGTCCCATACTTCTGGCCGTTCCTTCGATCATCTTGATGGCAGCCTCGAGATCATTGGCGTTGAGGTCAGGCATCTTGATCCGAGCTATCTCGCTGATCCGCTCTCGGGGGATCTCTCCCACCTTGGTCCTGTTGGGTTCCCCGGATCCTTTGGCGATCTGAGCGGCTTGTTTCAACAGGACCGACGTGAGCGGGGTCTTCGTTATAAAGGTGTATGTCCTGTCGGTGTAGACCGTAATGACCGCGGGGATGATGGTTCCCTCCTGTCCCTTGGTCTTTTCGTTATAGGCCTTACAAAATTCCATGATATTGAGACCATATTGCCCCAGGGCAGGGCCCACCGGAGGTGAAGGAGAAGCCTGTCCGGCCGGTATCTGCAGCTTGATCAATCCCAATACCTCCTTTTTCTTCGCCATAATACCTCCCGTGATCAGTTACGTTCTATCTGAATGAAGTCCAATTCGATGGGGGTCGATCTGCCGAAGATGCTGATCAAGACCTTGACCTTTCTCTTATCAGGCTTTACCTCTTCGACCGTCCCCACGAAATTGGTGAAAGGGCCATCGATCACCCGCACGCTCTCTCCCTCGCCGAAGCTCACCTTTGGTTTGGGTGTATAGGCACCCTCGGTGATTTGGGCAATGATTTTCTCCGCTTCCTCGTCGGAAAGCACAGGCGGCTGGGTTCTGCCTCCGGCAAACCCCGTTACCTTCGGGGTGTCTTTTATCACGTGCCAGGTTTCATCATTGAGTTCCATTTTTACCAGGATATAGCCGGGGAATATCTTGCGAGAAGAGGTCTTCTTTTTCCCCTTGACCAGTTCTATAACCGTCTCTGTGGGGACGAGGATGTCAGTGATATATTGCCCCTGCGCATCCTTCTCTCCCTGTCTTTCTTTCTCCTCTTCGAATTTCCTGATCCGCTCCTCCAGAGAGGTCTTCACCTTATTCTCATATCCAGAGTATGTATGAACGATGTACCATTTTTGCGCCATAACGAGACCTTTTCATTTTCCCTACGATATCCTCTCGGCGGTCAACCACTAAGGACCATCTTGATTAACCTGGAGAGACCTAAGTCTACGATTCCCAAAAAGGAGGCGGCAATCAAGGCAATGATCAGGACCACCGCTGTTCCCGCGAGCGTTTCCTTGCGGGAGGGCCATGTCACCCGCTTGAGTTCAAACCTAACCTCTTTTATGAATTGCGTAACCTTTTGAATACTAGTAACCATAGTACTTTCTTCCCTCGACTCTTGACTCAGGACAAGCACGGAAATCAGCAAGAATTAAAAGTGAGCAGTGGCAGGCCAGGAGGGATTCGAACCCCCAACCCCCGGATTTGGAGTCCGGTGCTCTAGCCGTTCGAGCTACTGGCCTGACGTACTTTCGGTTAGAAGGCAGACATACCTTCTTGTAAAACCCCCGAGTCTATCGTGTTTCTTTATGAAGGGTATGCCTTTGGCAAAAACGGCAATATTTCTTGAAATCGAGCTTGTCTGGCTTCGTCTTTTTGTTTTTCGTTGTAGTATAATTTCTCCTCTTACACTCTGTACAGGCAAGGGTAATTATTGTTCGCATTTCTTTCTGCCCTTATTCCACGACCTCGGTGACGACCCCTGCGCCTACGGTGCGGCCGCCTTCCCGGATGGCAAAACGTAGCTCCTTCTCCAAGGCAATAGGGGTGATCAACTCCACCTGAAACGTCACATTATCCCCCGGCATCACCAT
>CAZFIR010000174.1:0-4773 GCA_964519535.1 uncultured Thermodesulfobacteriota bacterium
GAGGCCCACAGGGTATATTGTCTTTGAAAATACTTCTGGTGGCTCCCGATCGCGAAGATGCCCACGCCAAACAGCAACAGGATCAGCACCACGAAGATCCCTACCTTTACCTCGGTAAATTTGGTCGGTTTCATATACTCCTCCTTGAGGTCTTTATTCGACGATCTTTTTGGCGATAAAGTCTTGTACCTCCTGCACGGGGGAGGTCTCGAATTCCTTCTTGGTACCCTTCATGACGATCCGTCCTCGATACAACAAGGCCAAGCGGTCCGTTACCGAATAGGCGCTGTCGAGGTCATGGGTGACCACGATGGAAGTAACTTTTAACAACCTCTGGAGCTCAACAATGAGGTGATTGATCCTCTGGGTGTTGGCCGGATCAAGGCCGGTCGTGGGCTCGTCGTACAGGATGATCTCGGGGTCTATGGCGATGGCCCTGGCCAGGCCGACACGCTTCTTCATACCGCCGCTCAGCTCTGCCGGCATCTTGTTCTCCACCCCCTCGAGCCCCACCAGTCGCAGCTTCTCTTGCACAATCCGCTGAATCTCCTCCTCGGTGATGCGAAAATGCTCCCGGATGGGATAGGCCACGTTCTCCCCGGCACTGAGGGAATCGAAGAGTGCGCCACCTTGAAAGAGCATCCCTATCTTTCTCCTGATAGGGACCAACTCGGCTTCCTTGAGCGGTACGATATCTCTCTTATCAATATGTATTGCACCCTGATCTGGTTTTTCCAGGCCAGCAATAAGCTTAAGCAAAACGCTCTTGCCGGTCCCGCTCCCCCCTAAAATGGTGATGGTCTCTCCTTTTTTGATATTGAGATCCACCCCCTGAAGGACCTGGAGATCCTCATAGGACTTGTGAAGGTCTTTGATTTCGATAATCGATCTCTTCATGTTCTCACAGCATCAAAAAGAGCTTGGTCAAAAAGAAGTCGGATACCAATATCAATATGGAAATCACCACCACGGCAGTAGTGGTGGAGCGACCAACGCCCACGGTCCCCCCCGTGGTGGTCATCCCCTGATAGCATCCGATGACCGCTATGATGAGGCCGAAAAAGAAGGCCTTGCCGATCCCGCTGGCCACATCGTGCAGGGATATGTTTCCCAAGATGGTGGTGAAGTAGTAGTACGAGTTTACCTGGAGTTCCATAACGCTGATCAGCAGTCCCCCGATGATACCCAAGATATCGGCCACGACGGTGAGGAGGGGCAGGGCCACGATCGTCGCGATCAGCTTGGGGACCACCAATTTCTTCACGGGATTTGCCCCCATGACCCGAATGGCATCGATCTGTTCGGTCACCTTCATGGAGCCGATCTCGGCGGCGATCCCCGAACCGACTCTGCCTCCTACCATGATGCCGGCGAAGACCGGCCCTATCTCCCGGACCAAGGATATGGCTACCACCACCCCGATGAACCCCTTGGCACCGAAACGGCTCAAGGCATAGGAGGTCTGCAAAGCCAGGACCATGCCGGTAAAGAGGGCAATGACATTGACCACGGTCAATGAATGGATGCCGATGTATTCTATCTCCTGGATGATGGCGCCGAGTTGATAGGGCGGCCTGACGCCGCACGAGATCGCCTCAAAGAGAAGTTTGGCAGCCCCCCCCACATACATGAGGGCAGATCTGACGCGTTGCGTGATGGCAGAGATCGGTTCTTGCATTGGAGCCCTTTACGGTTGGAGAAAGGTGATGCCGACAAGTAGTTGGCGGAATGCCTCCACCTTGCGGGGAAAGACATCACGAGGTGCCCAAAAGACGATATCGTAGAACACCCCTTCCCCCTTCACTACATAGGCCTCGGCCTTGACCGCGGTGTTCTCCACCCACCCCTCTAACACCGTTTTCACAGCCTCCCTGCCGTTGACCTCCGCGGCCCCTTGGGAGAGAATCCGTTTACGCTCAAAGGCGATAAGGAGGTGACGGGCAAGGGTGCGCAGCTCCACATCCTCTTTCAGAGGGGTCACATCCACCATGATCGCAGCCCCACCTTCCGGATCCCACAGGGCAAAATCCACATCTTCCCAGGATAACAATGACCACCCGTTCTCGGGAATGGAAAGCTCAAAATACCCCTGGGGATCGCTGTATCTCCCCCCCTCCACAAGTTGGAGACGGGGAGCACAACTGAACAACCAGAGAGAAAATAATACTAAGGAAAACGCCGGATATTTAAGAGAGCCCTTGGCCATTGCGGAATAGTTTAAATGACCTCAGGGTCAAAGTCAACTCCATTGCACAGCAACCTCCAGGGGAGTTGCACGCGTGGTTGTTCTGTGCTACCGTATGGGGTCAGAAACCGGAGAGGAGGGGCAAGAGATGCGGGGGGTCAACAAGGTAATCTTAGTGGGGAATTTGGGGGCTGATCCTGATGTCAGGTATTCCAGCACAGGAGCAGCGGTTGTCAACTTTCGAATCGCCACCAGTGAAAACTGGACCAACAAAGAGGGAGGTAAGGAGACCAGAACTGAGTGGCATCGGATCGTGGCCTTTGGCAAATTGGGGGAGATCTGTGCGGAATATCTGAGCAAAGGGAAACAGGTCTATGTGGAGGGTCGCTTGCGGTCCCGCTCCTGGGAGGACAAAGAGGGGACCAAGAAGTGGACAACAGAGGTCGTGGCCAATAACATCGTGATGTTGGGGGCAGCTGCCGAAGCCGGAGGTGGCTCTTTAGCCAGTGGCCCTTCGGCCAGGGACCAGAGCAGAGAGATGGGCGGCGAGTCTACCGAGGAACCTCCCGAGCCCACTCAGCAAGATGACGATATTCCATTCTGAGTTGCTTAGAAACTAAAACCTCTGGGTTTCCTCTCCCCAAGGGGAGAAGGAGATATATCTAGTTTTCCACGTTCGTGGACGAAGGCCCAGCCATGGGGAATTGGGGGGAAATAAGGCGGATCGCTCGCAGCTCACAACAAAGAGGGAAAGCAGAAAAACGGGGGGTAAATTCCATCTTTTTATATTTCAATATCACAATAGCTGGAAAATTTTGTATGATATACAGGCAATATATGGAAAAGTTTTCCACGCATTGACAAGTTGGTCTATGACAGCAGGGGACTAAAGTGAAAGGCAAAACACGCACGAGCCGACTTGCTGTAGCGAGTTTTATACTGGCGATAACGGCCTTACCCACTTATTTCTGGTACACGTATGGTCTCGGCGCGCCTCTTGCTATTATTCTTGGCATTGTCGCATTACGTGCCATCAAAAAAAGCAGAGGCAAGCTGACAGGCAGGTCATTAGCACTATTCTCCCTGGTGATTGCAATTTTCTCCTCCGTTTTCTTCGCGATTATGGAGTGGCCTATAGCAGTCTTCGAGTGGCGTCTCCGGCAATGCACTTACCAAACGATATATCAACCCAGCTACATTCAGGTGCTGGCTGGACCCTCGGAGATATGGATATTCCTTGAAATACAAGTTTTCGCGAAACCCATAGACCCCCCTCCCGAACCGTGGCCAGCATCATCTCCTATGGTATCCATCCACTTTGCCGAGAGGGGTGTGTTCAGTACTGCTGCAGGCGGCGGTCGCTTTCAAGAAGTCATAGTGGTGGGGACCAGCGGTTTTCGGCGTCGCATTCCCCTCTCTATCAAAAACGGGGTAACATTCCACGATAACCTCAGTTATATTGTGAGGCTTCAGGATGGAATCTACCTCTTTAAGGATGAAAGTCTATACAAACGCCCAACCTTTTTTCGATGGGAGGAAGACCACTTTGAACGTCTGCCTCTTCAGGAGAACAATGCCTTTATTGAAGCACACGGCATGACAGGCCTGAGAGTCTTCGAGCAAAAAAAGATCCTGGATGGGTTGAGTCGTTTAGCCAACTGGGAGCATGTCAAGACGCAGTATGAGTATGGTGCAAAGTCGAGATGCAGCGGTTGTTGGTTTACATGGCACGGTATAAAGTTTTGTTTGGAAGATAATCTGAGTTATGTGAAGGTTGCCTCAGACGCAATTTTCACACTTAGTGCTGAGGAGCCTCACACAGCCTTCAAGCCTATTATCCTTACGTACACGCCTGATGCCTCACTGTTAACTTACGAACAAGCGCGTAAGGTTGGGGGTGAGTCGGCACCTGATCAGGACCCGTACCGCAAGGAACCGTGAAGCTGCCGTATGTGTCGTTCTTCGGCGCCGCCATCAACGACGAAAGGACAAAACCGCAACGTTGCTGTGGACGACCACCTTAAGAGTCTTCATTGTTTAAAAATATACCGCCTGGCCCTGACGTTGAGGAGGAGGCATACACCCATCAGCTCTACCTGCGATCGAAAGAGGTTACAATGATTTCGCTCACAGATATTCCTTTTACTTTTAATACAGAGCAATTATCTGAACAATTGCGGATCAAAGCCGGCACTGATCGTGCCAAAGAATTCGAGGACCTCATTAGCAAGGCCCAAGCGATAGGAAAGCCGAAAGCACTGTATAAGGTTTCTTTTATAGAAGAGAAAGGCACCGATTCCGTCACCATAGATGGAGTCCGATTCACCAGCCCCGCTTTGAGAAAAAATCTTGATTCGATAGAGCGCGTATTCCCGTACATCGCTACCTGCGGAACCGAAATGGATGCTATCGAGATAGCACAAGGCGACTTGCAGAAAAAAATGCGGATTGCTTTCCTCAAAGGGCACCTCCTGCAGACCAGTATGCAGTATTTGGGTGGGCACCTTGTTCAACAATATAAAGTTTCGAATGTATCCAGCATGAACCCTGGATCAGGGGATACCTCTGTATGGCCGTTTGAACAGCAG
>CAZFIR010000175.1:0-3227 GCA_964519535.1 uncultured Thermodesulfobacteriota bacterium
TAAAATCAAAGAGGGTAATGGCTGTGCGGCGATCATCCTTGATCAGGCCATCCTTACCCTTGGCCACGATATCCTGGTGTTTTGTTATTATCTTCAGCAATTGTTGAGGCTCCCATCCCCTCCGAGCCCATATCCGCCAGCAATCCTCCTTGGCGACATAAAATCCCCCGCTGTTTTTGAGGCACCTCTTAGTCCTGCTCTTCATATGCCGTCGATAGATCCGCTCCTCCAGCCTGCCGATCTTCTCTAACCTCACCTCAAGCCCTTCTGTAAATGTGTCCTCTTCCGCATCGTACTGCTGCAAAAAGGCCTTTTTATCCTCAGTAGAGAGCCATTCCTTGAGAGAATAAAATAACTGCGCCAGGTTCCAAAGCCGTCTGTGCTTGGAGACACTGCTGGCGAATCTGGATCGGTGGAGGTCAATGAGATATAATTTCTTATCTTCCATCCCCACCAAGATATTGCCGGCATGCAGATCCTGATGAAAGAGACCGGCTTCATGCGCCCCCCTGATCAATTGGGCTGCTCCGAATAGAAAGTCCTCATGCCCCCCCTCAACCATCAATTCGATTAAGGGTGCAGCAGGAGCAATGGCCTGGGTGATGAGGAAGGCATCCTGTAAAAAACGCCCTTTACGCCTCTCGGTTATGGCTAAAGGTAAAGGGGTCGGAATTCCTTTGCTCAGCGCACGATGCGCCATCACCCACTCCATCCGGGCCTTGGAGGGAACCACAAGGTATTTCAATCGCTCTTGGAAGCCCCTTATCTTATACTGCTTCAGTAAGAGCTCCCCCTGAGGGCCTGAGATGATCGAGACTGTGCGAACTGGGGATTCTTTTAAGAGTCTTTGGGGAGGATTATTGAGTAGAAATGCCTCTGGATTTCCTAACAACGAAGAGGGTAACCGCTGAGCGGTGCCTTCAGAAATGGACCACCGTAATCCCTTCGCACCCCTCTTATCCGATAGATCATCAGATGCCCTTCTGGGCCACATCAGCTAACACTCCATAAAATCTCGGCGCACACCGTTGTAAGGAATATGATTTTTGCCTTGGCATACAAATTCTAATACAGTATGACGTCTCTCATTTTTTACATTTTAGAGGACCGATAGTAATTGCTTAAGACAGTAGGGCCGTAAATCCCCATATATTCCTCCGGATAAGCTAAAATATAGGATTCCAATAATTTTGCAAACTCCCCGATGATCCGTTTGTAATCTTTTTCGCCCTGTTTCCAATCGCCGTCAATAGGTTCTTTAAAGATCAGTTTTATTTTCCCTCGTCGGTGTAGATGAATGAAAGGGACGACGATGGCAGTGGCTTGAAGGGCAAAGTGAAGCATTCCAGTCGGAAAATTTATTGTACGCCCCAGGAAAGAAACTTCCGCTTTTTTCCTCCCCCCCTCTGCATCACCAGTGTAGTAGATGATTCTCCCTGATCGGAGGATTTCTAAGATCCTTTCTTTTGCAGCATTCGAAAGGGGGGCATTGTGGGCAAAAATGGTATACTCAACGGGGTCAATATATCGGAACTTTTTAAATCCCGTTTTTTTCGGATTCCCACCCTTGAAGAAATTGATTTCATATCCGAGTGCCCTCAAGATATTAAATCCGATATGGAAATTTCCGATATGTGCTGCCATCAGGATAACACCCTTTTTTTTGGTTAATGCACGATCCAGTATATCAAGGCCCTCTATCGTTACGAACTGTTGAATGAAACGGTTATCCATAAGGGGAATGAGATACCGCTGTGTTTTTCTCAGCCCCCTCAATTCAAAGATCCCCCTTACAATCCTTCTTATCCCCTTCTGATCCATGTCTTTATTGTAGAAGAGCTTTATCTTCTCTTCATATTCTCTCCTGTGTTCTGTTTTTCGATAATAGCAGAAAAAGGCATAAACCCTGGGATACAAAAAAGCCAATTTAAAAAAGAACCATTTCATTTTTATACATTCCCCGAATTAACTTTTTTAAGGATGCCAAGTAATCGTGGGGCATTGACCTCAACGGCATAGAGGCTTTCTACCGTCTTTCTTCCCTTGATGCCCATCGCCCTGCGTAATCCCTCCTCTTGGATTAATCTTAAAAGCCTATCCTCCCATTGTTTTTCGTCCTGGGCCCAAAAACCATTGACATGATCTTGAACAATATCTCTGTTGATGCCCACCGGGGTACAAACCGCGGGAACACCAACACTAAAGTATTGAAGGATCTTAAGGCCACATTTGCCCCTTGACCAGAGATCATCTTTGAGGGGCATCACACCGATATCGAAACTTTTGAGATCTGCCTCTTCTGTCTCCGAGGACCATTTCTTCTTGATCACGGGCACCTTGATGCTATCGAGAAACCGGTCACAAACGATCTTAAGCTGGAAATAAGGGTATCTCTGATAAAGATTTTCCAATGTCGGCATGAGTTTTTTTAAATATTTCAGGGTGCTGCTGCTTCCAAGCCAGCCAATGATGACAGGGCCTTCCTGACGAGAGTGCTCTTTTGTAGTATATCGTGAAAGATTGATAGAGGTAGGGATAACCTCTGCTTGAGAACTGTAGGGTAATACCTCAGATTTTAAAAAATTATTTCCCGCAATGATAAAATCAACCCGCCTCATCATATAGGCAAACTTGATGCGTCTGGAAAGAGAGTGCGGGTTTTTAGAACTGGAACTCCGATACATGATAGCATCGTCGAAGTCATAAATGACTTTTTTTGCCTTCTTGCGAATATAAGCAAATTCGAGGGGAGGGAAGAGTTTTCGGTGAATATAGAAAATATCATAGTGCCCTAACGTATTATACAATCTTAATTTATCCCGCCATGTCCGCCGATAGAAATTGATGGATACCTCAATACCCGCGTTTTCAAGATAGGGAAGGTATTGAAGGATGCGGTATCGGCAGCTGTTGACCTCTAGGCTGTGAATCAAGAAAGCGACCTTCATTTTTTATATTCTTTTCGATCATCTAGCAAAGTGGACTTCATATAATCAATGCCGAGAAGACATACCGTGTACTTCCATCAAGCAAGCTCAACCAAGACTTACCTGCCTTTTTTTACACGTTTTTCATCCTTCTTGTCTGCCAGGACCACAATGGACTTGGCAAAATCAACATTTAAGATCCTATGCAGGGGATAAAAAAGGGTAAGGCGCAGAACATATTTAAGAAGTGAAGCATTAAAGGTACGATAAATCCCCAGCACGTCAAACCCCTGGCTCTGC
>CAZFIR010000176.1:0-2809 GCA_964519535.1 uncultured Thermodesulfobacteriota bacterium
CCGTAACGGTCTTAAACGCGGGTGTGCTTCTGATCTACTTCCCGGAGGAGCAGGTGGCCCAGCGCTATGACGTGGCCGGCAACCCCGTCCTGGCCAAATGGCTCCTCTTTTTCCAAAACCCCATCGAGACCCTGGGGCAGAAGATATGGCTACAGGAAGAGCGGGCGGGAGAAGTGGTACTGGGTATAGATCCTGCGGAGGACCTTGCCATCTTTCAAGAGATCAGGATCGCCATTGACACGGCAAACTGGATGCCGAAGCGATTGGAACTGATGGAAAAGAGCGGTGATTCCACCACCATCAATTACCTCAACGTCAAGAGGAATGTCGGGCTCTCGGATTCCTCCTTTCAGCTGCGTCTCCCCCCTGATGTCGAGATCATCGAGCCGATGAGGCATCAATAAACCATGGACGGGTACACAAGAAGCTTTAAGATTTTGCTCCTGCAAGCAGTCCTGGTGGAGGTCTGAACCGTGGGCAAGAGGCGGGTGGTAGTCACCGGCATGGGTGTCGTGAGCGCCGTGGGGAATGACCTTCCCACCTTCTGGCGGTCCCTGAAGGAGGGGCGTTCGGGCATCAGACCCATCACCATCTTTGACACCGCAGCATATCGCAGCCATAATGGCGGTGAGGTAGATGGACTATCACCTGAGCATCATTTTACCCTTAAGGAGCTGCGAAGGCTGTCTCGCTGCGATCAATTCGGGATCGTCGCTGCCCGGGAGGCGATGAACGCTTCTGGCCTTGAAGCGTCGGCAATAGATCGTGAACGATTCGGGATCATCTTAGGGGCTGATTCCGGGGGTATCTTCTCGGTTGAACAATACTTCCGAGCTATCTATACCCATGCCCCCAAAAGACCCTCCCCCAGCTTGTTGCTCTCCTTTGCCCTTGCCACCACTACGGACCATATAGCGCAGGAGTTTGACCTGTGCGGTCCCCGAACCACCACCGCGACGGTGTGTTCCTCCAGCTCTGCGGCCATCGCCTTTGCCTACGACACAATCGCCTCGGGGGCGGCGGAGCTGATGATCTCAGGGGGGAGCGATTCCCTCTGTGAGGTGACCTATGCCGGCTTCAACAGCCTCAGGGCCATTGACCCTGAGGGATGCCGGCCTTTTGACAAAAACAGACAGGGACTCTCCCTGGGGGAAGGGGCGGGTATCCTCATCTTGGAGGAATTGGAACATGCGCGGGCGAGGGGCGTCCGGATATGGGGTGAGGTTTTAGGTTACGGCATCTGCGCCGAGGCGCACCACCTCACGGCCCCTGAACCCTCAGGAGAGGGGATTGCCAGGGCTATCAGACTTGCTCTCGCGGATGCGGGAATACCCCCAGGGGAGGTGGATTACATCAACGCCCATGGGACAGCGACCCCGGTGAACGACGTGGTGGAGACCAGAGGGATCAAGATGCTCTTCGGCAAAAAGGCCTCTGAGATCCCCATCAGCTCCATAAAGTCAATGATCGGACACTGTTTGGGCTCAGCCGGAGGAATTGAAGCCGTGGCTACTCTTCTCTCCCTTAAGGAGGGTGTCATTCCGCCTACCATCAACTACGTAACCCCCGATCCGGAGTGCGACCTCGACTACACCCCCAACAAGGCAAAGAAAAAAGATATGTCCACCGCCATATCCAACTCCTTTGCCTTCGGCGGAAACAACGTCTGTCTTGTGTTAAGAAAGTTCTAAGCTTCGGAAGGATCCTACGAGGTCTTCCGTGGTTGCCTCCATCGCTTCCCGAATTTATAGACGTACATGACCTTTCCCTCCTTCCCGTAGGGATGGCGGAGGATGAGCTCTAGCTCCCCTTTCTTCTCGAAAGGGGCAAAAGACTCTAAGATCCCCGTTCCCTTCCCCTCAATGACCAGATAATCTGCTCTCTCCTTCGTTCCTTTTTTAACGATCTCCTCGGGGGCAGCCTCGGCGGGAATAAGCACATATGCTCCCCTTGCATAGTAGGCAACCCTGGGGTCGTCGGTCAGAATAAGCGGTGAGGTGGGTGTTTGTTGTCGTAACCACAGCCCTGCCTCCTTGCGGCTGATCTTATCCAACCTTTGGGGCTGAAGAGAGATGGGCAACATTGTCCCGAGGAGGATCATAACAGGTATAATGGCCGTGAGCCTGGGATATTTCGTGAACCTCCTATCGATCAACTCCCTGATCTTTACGAAGCCAAATCCGGCCCAGAGATATAACAGGAAGATGGCTGGGAGGTGATATCTCCCTGATGCATATAAATTGGGGAACAAGATGACGATAAGCGCCCCTATCAAAAGGGCAAGATGCCTCTCCTCAGCGCTGAATTCTTTGGTCTTCACCCTCCACCCGAGGCCGAAGAGAACGAGGAGCAGGGGCACGTAGTATATCTTCTCTATGAGCCGATCGACAATAGCAAGGCATTGTAATCCAACACGCAACAGGCCCGGCCTCTGGTAACCGAACCATTTGACAAAAAAGTCCTGTGCGAGGCCGTAAACTTTCTTTGTCGTCAAAAAATCCCAGCTCCAGATCACCGTAACAACAAAAACCAGTATAGCCCCAAGGATCGGAACAACCGCCCAGAGATAACGGTATGCCAACTTTCTTTCTCTTAACATCTCGCGGAAGGCCCCATAACCCATCGATAGCCCCAGTACCGCCAAAACCGCGAGCGTGTTCATGCGGACCATGGCCCCGCCTGCGGCGAAGATTATTGTCCAGATCAACCATCTCCTTTTTTCCTCCTGTAAAAACCTCAAGGCGCAATAGACGGAGGAGAAAAATAAAAAGATCAGCAACCCTTCTTTCAATACATCCACTGAACTATG
>CAZFIR010000177.1:0-5528 GCA_964519535.1 uncultured Thermodesulfobacteriota bacterium
TGCCTTCCGATCCTTAAAATCTAGATTCTCACTTGCTCTCTTTTTGGCCATATTTCATAACTCCTCTTTTTGTGGGGTCAGTTCACGCGCTCACGAGTGATCCCTCAGGGCCGTGAATATCCGCTGTGGCAGGCCTGCGAAATAACCGCTGCTCATCACCACGATGACATCCCCTGGGGCTGTCCTTTCAACGCAGTGGGTGACGATCTCCTCCGGGGCTTCCAGGTAGGTGGCAGCAACATCCCCTTTTGCCTTGTTGATCTCCTGGACAACCCTGTGGGGGTCCAATGCCTCTCCCTCAGAAGGGGGTGAAAAGATTCGCCCGATCACCACGTGGTCGGCCTCCCCCAGGGCCGCGGTGAGTTCCTCCTGCAGGATATCTCTGCGCATGGTCTGACTCCGGGGCTCAAAAATAGCCCATAAACGCCCCCCTGGAAAACGAGACCGCACCCCCCGCAGGGTCTCCCTGACGGCGGTGGGGTGGTGAGCAAAGTCGTCGATCACTGCTATGCCTCCTGCCTCTCCGATCACCTCCATCCGGCGCCTGACCCCCTGAAAGGTCCGCAGCCCCTCTCTGATTTGAGCAAAGGAAAGCCCGATGAGGCTGGCAGCGATCACAGCCCCCACGGCATTTTTTAAGTTATGCTCCCCCCAGAGGGGGACCGTGAACGCCCCCATCTCTTCACTGCCTTGCTGAAGACGGAAGGTCGTTCCTTCGGGGGTTACCTGCACGCCTTTGAGTGACCAGCGGCCCGCCGTCCCGAAGGTCTCCACCGGACACAGGGCCGCAGAGACCATATCCCCGACGACTTCATCATCAGTATTGGCAATGAGGATACCTTTTTTCGGGATGATGGCGAGGAGTTGGCGGAATGCGCCCTTCACCTCCTCAAGGTTTGTATAGATGTCGGCATGATCGAATTCGATGCTGTGCAGGATCACCATTTGGGGCAGATAATGAAGGAACTTAGGACCCTTATCAAAAAAGGCGCTGTCATACTCATCCCCCTCCAGGACGGTCCACTTCCCCTTTCCAAGCCGGTACCCCCGGCCGAAGTTCAGGGCCATCCCCCCGACCAGAAACGAGGGATCCAACCCCCCTGAAAACAGGAGCCAGGCGAGCAGGGAGGCCGTGGTGGTCTTTCCATGGGTGCCAGCCACCACTGCTGAACGCTTCTTGCCCAGGAGGACTTCTTCGATCAAACCGGGGAGGGAGAGGTAGGGGATCGCCCTGTCCAGAACGGCCTCCACCTCTGGATTGCCCCTGGATACGGCGTTGCCGATCACCACCAGGTCGGGAGGGGGGGAGAGATGGGAGGCGTCATATCCCTCCTTGACGACGATGTCACGCTCGTGCAGGAGTCTGTCAGTAGGGGGATGGAGGGATGCGTCCGAGCCACTCACCGCATATCCCATCTCCTGCAGCAGGAGGGCGGTCTGGGCCATAGCGATCCCGCCGATGCCGATGAAGTAGCAGTGTGCACCCTTTTTCAGCATGACTTATGAAAGACAACCCTTCTCGTTGTGGACCTTCCAAAGAGGGAATTAGGGGACCTCGTCATGGACCATGCTCACCCTCTCCGTGAAAGCTCATTACCCCTCCTTGTATCCTGACCCATGTGCCGAGGGGGAAGGTGAGGTTGCGTGGCCCGTGGCCCGAGGGGAAACCGAAGAGTACCGGACCTTCAATCTCCTTCAAGACATCCAAGATCACCTTGTGCAGGAGGCCCTTCTCCGTATCGCACCCGGGCATCTGGCCGAAGACGACCCCCCTCACCCCCGCCAGCTTCCCCGCGCTCTTCAAATGGGTGAGCATCCGGTCGATTCGATAGGGGGGTTCATCCACATCCTCCACAAAGAGGACCTTCCCCTGCAGATCCGGCTCATACGGGGTCCCCACTGTCGTCACCAGTGAGGAGAGACATCCCCCAATAATCTCTCCTTGGGCCTCGCCCTCGCGCAGAACGGAGCAGGTGATCTTCTCGACCTGTGCAGAAGCAGTGAGGGCCTCATGGAGGGACTGCGCAATCTCCGTATCCCCTTCTACAAACTGGCGGGTGGCAACGTTGGGGCCGTGCAGGGGAATGACAAGACACCTTTGCAACAGATAGATGAGCAGGACCGTGATGTCGCTGCACCCCACGAGGGCCTTGGGATGGCTTCGCATTACATCGGGATCCAGATAGGGTATGATCCGCTGCGCACCATAGCCGCCCCGTGTGCACAGGATGGCCTTGATCCCAGGATCGAGGAACATCTCCATGAGCTCCTGGGCACGCTCCTCATCCGTTCCAGCCAGGTAGAGGTGCCTCCTCTGCAGGAGGAAAGAGGAATATCGAATCTCAAATCCCATCTCCCTCAGCCGCGCAGCACCCCGGTGCAGGAAATCTTCGTTTCCTCTCGGGATGTGGCTGGCTGGCGCCACGATACCGAGGCAATCACCCGGCTGGAGTGGTGGATGCATTACCGGTGGATGGCATCTCTTCATATCCCCTGAATCTCCTCTAAGACAACCCGTTTCAAATTTTTATATGGCGCAAAGAACTGATCTCCCAGGAGGGCGCGCAGGCTCTTCACAGCAGGGGGGATGTATTGGCGAAAATAATCCTTCCCCATCTTCTGACTCAAAAAGGCAAAGGCACCCAGGATCTGCATGTTTCGATGCAAGGCTACAAAGGGATAGAGCTCCCGAAATTCCTGGGGACCCAGGGCGATCCGCTCCTGTATCCGCTCCAGGTAATAGGAAAGGAGTTCTTCTCGCACCCCCTCCTCCAGCTCCACATAGGGATCCAGCAACAGGGAAGCCAGATCATACTGGAGTGGTCCCAGCCTCGCCCCTTGAAAATCGAGAAGGCCCAATCCACGCTCCCTGATCATGATGTTGCGGGACTGGAAGTCACGATACAGGAAATACCCGGCCCATGCCTCCACCGCTCGCTGGGCCAGGTCCTTCAGCTCTTCCCTGAGTTCCTCATCAGGGAACTCGAGGTCGAGGTAGCCCTTCAGGAAGGCACGGTGAAAGTAACCCGACTCCCACGCCAGCATGAAATCCCCATCATACGGCGCATTGTGGGTCCGGGCGGGATCAAACCCCTCGCGCCCTTTAACCTGGATGATAACGAGGAGGTCGATGACCTTCTGGTAGATTTCAATTATCTGTCCGCGATCTCCCTTAATCTCCTTGACCTCGGTCTGGAGGTGACAATCCCCTAGATCCTCCATAATAAACCAACCCCGCTCCTTGTCATAATGGTAGATCTCCGGTACGGGAACTCCCTTTGCCCGCAGGTGTCCGGCGATGTAGAGAAAGGAATCGTTCTCCGTTATCCCGCGCAGATCCTTTGGCGGGCGTTCGTGGACCATAACCACCCAACTCCCCTCTTTCCCCGTGACCCGATAAAAGCGCCGTTGCGAACCGTCACCGGCGATTTCCTCCCACGAGAGCTTTTCCGTCAAGAGGCGCTCCTCGACAAAACAAATCAGGTCCTGTGAGAGAACGGTTCCTCTCTCTGCTCTCTTTTCTGCGGTCATGCTCACCCTGGGATCAAGGCCTCCCCGTGATGCCGGCCCCGCACCTGCGTCCCATCACCGACAATGCATCCTTCAAGAACGCTGCCCTCTTCCACCACAACGTCCTCCCAGAGGATGGAATCCTTCAGAAAGGACCCGGCGCCGATACGCGTCCCCTTGCCCACGCAGATAATCCCCTCCATCCGGATTGCCTCCTCCAGATGGGCCTGGGGATGGATGACCGGCCCCATTCCCGCGCCCATGAGATGCCGATGCAGGTCCATATAGTCCGCCACCCGCCCGATATCCAGCCAATATCCCCCCTCCATCTCATATCCCCTAATGGCCTCTCCCTGGGATGCAAGTTCCATATAGAATTCCATAATACCAAAAAATCCGGCGGAGGGCATGTGTTCGAGAAGTCCGGATGAGATGATGTGGATACCCGTGAAGGTCAATATCCGTGATGGAGCGATGGATTTTTTGATCGACTGCCCCCTGACGCTGACGATGCGACCTTCCACATCGATACCCACCTGGTTGAAGCGGGGATGGTCACAGAGGATTAAGGTAGCGAGGTTGTCTGTCTCTCGGTGATAGTGCAGCGCGGGTCTCAGGTCAAAGGTATGATAGATATCGGCGTTGGCCACTACAAAAAAAGGGGCGTCTCGGAGGAAATCGGCGCAGTTCTTGATCCCGCCACCAGTTCCCAGGATCTCGGGCTCAAGCCTCACTTCCACTTGTACCCCCCATCTCACCCCGCCCACGAATTGCTCCATCTGCTCGGCCAAGTGGTAGGTGTTGATAATGATCCCCGTCACCCCCATACTCGCCAACTGCTCGATTATTATGCCCAGCAGAGGCCGGTTCAGCACAGGGAAGAGGGGTTTGGGCCTGATTTTTGTCAGGGGTTCCAGCCTGGTCCCAAGACCGGCAGCCAGGATCATGGCCTTCATCGATCCATCCCCCAAAGAAAACATGGAACAGTAATATCAGAACCGGACCTGTGGAGGCTCCGGTGCATCTAAGAGAGGCGCCTTGGTGAAGCCGAAAATAGCTGCCACGATAACGATGGGGAATCTCTGGCTATAGGCATTATATTCCCTGACCGCCTCGTTGTACCTCATGCGCCCCTCGGCGATGCTGTTCTCGGCATCGGCCACCTTTTCCTGGAGATGGATGAATTGCTGATCGGCCTTGAGGTCGGGATACCGTTCTGCCACAATCAACAGTTGATCCAGTGCCGCTGTCAATGCATTATTGGCCTTTATCTTTTGCGACATGGTCATTGCCACGGCGGCCTTTGCATGCGCCCTGGTAACCTTCCCAAAGACCTCCTGTTCGTGTGGGGCACACCCTTTGACCGTCTGAACATAGTTGGGGATGAGATCCAACCAGTGCTGCTGCTGTTTTTCCATCTGGGCCCAGGCCGTTTTGATCTCCTCGTGCAGGGCCATCAACTGATTGCGGGTCCGCTTGATAGAAGGATACAATAACAGAACCAAAACTCCGACTATAACAAAGATGAACAAACAACCCTTTTTCCCCCCTGCCATCTCATCCTCCTTTCCTTCGCCATCTCCCCTGTAACCCCTATGGAGGTCCTTCAAAGGGAAAGGGGGGGGGCCGGATCAGAACTGGACCTTTGGCGGCTTCTCGGCCTCCTCCGGGGCCTCAAAGAGGGTGGCCCTTCCGAAGCCGAAGATACCCGCCAAGATATTGTTGGGAAACCTCCGGATATAGACGTTATAGTCCCTGACCGCCTCATTGTACCTCATGCGCTCCACAGCGATTCGGTTCTCAGTACCAGCCAGCTCGTCCTGGAGGCGGATGAAGTTCTGATTGGCCTTGAGATCGGGATACCGTTCCACCACCACCAGTAACCGGCTCAGGGCCGCTGTCAGCTCAGTGTTTGCTTCTATCTGCTGGGATGGTGTTACCGACCCTGCGACCTTTGCCCGCGCATTAGTAACCTCGATAAAGACCTCCCGTTCGTGCCGGGCATACCCCTTGACCGT
>CAZFIR010000178.1:0-7054 GCA_964519535.1 uncultured Thermodesulfobacteriota bacterium
AATAGCTCGTATGTGTCGATACTTCATCTTGTACAATATAATTGGGCAAAACCACATATTTACAGATTCAAATACACCAATTGTGGACACACATACTAAAGCGTGCAAGACTGTATTTGTGCATTTTTTATTTAAAAAAAATTAAATTTAGTAAGAATTGTTCGATGAGTTTCATCCTGAAGCCCCTTTTCGGCAAGGCCAGAGAGCCGGGGAAGAACGAGATTTTTTCTTGACAAGCATCTTCTTCTCAACTAAGGTCTTGTACAATATCCTAAAAAACTTAATCAGCCTAAAGCAATAACAGTACCTTCTGTCCCTATTATTATATTTAAAGGTAGGGAAAGAATGCCTGCAAATAAGATTGTGGTGCATGAGAAAGGCGGAAATATCTTAAAGGGTACAACGGCTGACTTTCTCCCCAAGAGGCCCTTGTTTCACATTGCTGTTGGAGGAATCCACAGCGAAGAGATAAAAAAGATCTTTATGGACAATCTCAAGGCGATCTTTTTTGTGAAGGACTTTAGCGGTAATAGCGATTACAAGGAAGCAAAAGGTTTTTCTGATCGTCCCGCTTCAGGAAAGAAGATACGAGCAATGTTTAAAGATGGGGAAATAGTCTCAGGACATACCGAAGAGTAATAACAACCGGATATTCATCGTCTTTTCTTCGCTCAGCAAGTTAGAAGTGGACGGCTCCCTTGCAAACCTCACCCAATGAAAAGAGATTCCAGGTCTCTGATTTACCCGTCAACCTTTCTTCTATAATTCGCTATCACCCATAGATTTTCCCATTCCCTTAAGACGAGGCTGATACCCCCTCTGTTGACAAGGTGCGGAATTCCTGATATGTAAGATGTAAAAGAAAAAGGATAATCGATAGTTAGGTACCCTCGGCGGAGGGTTAAAAAGGAATCCCGTTAAAAGCGGGAGCGGGCCCGCCTCTGTGAGCGTGTACGAAACCCGCGGAAGGCCACTGTTCCGGGAAACCGGAATGGGAAGGCGCGGGGAGTAGGACGATGCGCAAGCCAGAAAACTTGCCTAACTATGCTTCACGCTGAGGTCTTCGCAGGTAAGGCCGTGAAGGCAGAGGCATTAAATCCCCGGTCGCCTTCAGAAGACCTGGGATTTTTTAAGAAGTAAGCTAAAAATTTTTCGGGAGGCGCAACTATGTGGACCTTTTTTGTCAGGGGTGGACCTATTATGTACCCGTTGCTGATATGCTCGTTCATTTCCGTCGCCGTTATCGTGGAGAGGATCATCTTTTGGTTAAGTGCGGAGAGGGGGAGAGATACCTTCTTAATCAGCGAGATATTGCAGTTGGCCGAAAAGGGTCACTATGAGAAGGCGGCCCAGCGGGCCAGGGACTCTCAGGATTACATCGCCAGGGTATTATTGGAAGGTATCGTTCACCGCAACTACTCCCTTTCTCAGGCCTTGGAGATGAGGGCCGAGGAAGAGGTAAAGCGGATGAAAAAAAACCTCACCATCCTCGATACCATTATTACCCTGGCACCTCTCTTGGGAATCCTCGGTACGGTAATCGGGATTATCAATTCCTTCCACCTCCTCGGGGCGGCGGGGATAGAAAGCCCTCAAGTAGTCACAGAGGGAATCGCCCAGGCCCTTATCACCACGGCCACAGGATTGGCCATCGCCATCATGAGCCTGATACCGTACAACTATTTCCTTTCACGCATCGAGCGTACTGCACGGGAGATAGAAAAGTTCGCCAGTAGCCTGGAGCTTACCTTCGAGCGCCAGAGAAATAGCACTACGGGTCTCAAACCGGGAAAGGTGAGCACATGAGAATCAGGCGGGGGTTCACGAAGAGACCCCGGATAGAGATGATCCCCCTCATCGATGTGGTCTTTCTCCTCTTGGTCTTCTTCATCTATTCCATGTTCTCCATGACCGTCCACCGGGGGCTTCCAGTAAACCTGCCGACGGCCTCCACTGCCACAGTTGATAAGAAAGCCTTTATCACCATCACCCTCCAGCAGGATGGCCGACTTTTCGTAGAGGATCAAGAGGTTGATACGCGTACCCTCCCCTCCCTTCTCGTCAAGGAGAGAAAGCAAAACCCTGATATTCAGGTCTACCTGCGAGCGGATCGGGACGTGTCCTACCAGAGGGCGGTGGAGATCATGGACCTGACACGGTCGGCGGGGATCCATAAACTTGCCCTGGAAACCCAATGGGAAGAGAAATAAATAGATTTATCGTCGGAGCCCTTGTCTCCGGGGGCATCCATCTTGGCATCTTCTCGTCACCTCTCTTTCTTACACCTGCCCTTGACGTGAAAGAGATACCTGGATCCATTGAGATATCGCTGGGGGGGCAGCGGCAGCCACCAAGGGAAAAGGCCTCAACGCAGCAACGAGAAACCAAGCCCCTCCGGGAAAAAATCGAGATCGCAGAGCGGAAACCATCCCCTCAAGCTGAGGCTCGGGTCAAGACCCCCGCGGTTGAGGATGATACCCCCGGGAGAAGGGATCCAGACAGCAGAGGTGACTCGACCTTGGCCATCCCCCGGCAAGAGGGAAATCCCAAACCGCCTTACCCGGAGGTCGCAAGACGCAGGGGATACGAGGGAACGCTGAGGCTCAAGGTGGAGGTGCTGGCCAGCGGAAAAGTGGGAAGAATATGGGTGAAGAAGTCTTCGAGCTATGAGGTACTGGACCGCAGTGCCTTGAAGACCGTGCAGAATTGGCGCTTTATACCCGCCAAATTCGGGGGCATCCCGGTGAAATCAACGGTTATTGTCCCTGTCACATTCCAATTAAAGGATTGATCAAAAGAGCCTTCAGCATCCAGCTAGCACTGAACGCTGACAACTGATCGTTTAGTTCTCCCCCGAAAGAGGCAGGATAATAGGTCTACCCCCTACCGGGGTCTCCATAACCGTCACCGCAGTCCGATAAACCTCCGCGATCACTCCCTCAGTCAGTACGTCTGTGGGAGAACCGATCCTATAGAGCTGGCCTTGATGGAGGAGTATAAGCCTCTCGCAGTAGAGGCTGGCGAGGGTGAGGTCGTGCAGGACAACCACGATGGTCAGGGATTTCTCCCTGTTTAACTGCCTTAATAGATCCATAATCTGGATCTGGTGACCGATGTCAAGGTGGGCGGTGGGTTCGTCTAAAAACAACAAGCGGGGTTCCTGGGCGATGGCCCGTGCCACAAAGACGAGCTGGCGCTCACCACCGCTGAGCTCTCGCATCCTCCTTCTCCTCAGATGATCTATCTTTGTCAGTTCCATGACCCCCTCGGCTATCTCCCCATCCTTCTTGGTTTCCAACAGCTGAAACCTGCGCCAGTGGGGAGTCCTCCCCAACAGGACAAATTCCTCCACAGAAAAAGGAGGCACGCCCTCAGGTGCTTGCGTTACCACGGCCATCATTGTCGCCAGTTCTCTGCGAACCATCCGCTGTATCCCCCTCCCCTCAAGGAGGATAGCCCCTTTTGTGAGAGGGAGAAAACCATTGATTGCACGCATGAGGGTGGTCTTGCCTGAGCCATTGGGACCGATGACTCCTATAAACTCCCCCTTCTGCACCTCGAAGCCCACATCATGGAGGACGATTCGCTTTCCGTAACCGCATGAAATGCCTTTGATGGCCAGCATCGATCCCTCCGTCACAAAGATGCCCCCCTCTTGCTCAGGGCATAGATAAAGAGGCTCCCCCCGAGAAGACCTGTGATCACACCAACGGGCAGCTCCATCGGAGCCAAGACCACCCGTGCCAGTGTGTCGCAGAGGATAAGGAAGATGGCCCCTGAGAGGTACGAGGTCACCAGGAGTATACGATGATCACCTCCCACCACAAGGCGCATGAGATGGGGAACCACGAGACCGACAAACCCTATGATCCCTGTCACTGAAACACAGCAGCCCGTGAGGAAAGAGGCCAAGAGAAAAAGGGTTTTTTTCAGCCGCTCCACCTCCACCCCCAGGTGAAAGGCCTCCTCCTCGCCCAGGGAGAGGGCATTGAGGTCTAGCGCATAAAACAAAGCGATGATCAACCCCCCCAGAGAGATGAAGAGGATGACCCGTATGAGGGAGGAATTGGGCTCCTGAAGAGAGCCCATGATCCAGAAGATAATCCCGTGCAGATCCTCCACCCGCGTCATGGCCATAATGAGCATGATCAGGGACGAGGCGATAAAACTCACCATCACCCCAATAAGGAGGAGGCGGGAAAGTTTTATTATCCCTCCCCTGGTGCCGAGGACATAGACAACGGCCATGACCCCGACCGCCCCTAAAAATCCGCTGACGGGCAGAGAGAAAAGGCCTAAACCTGCGGGGCCGCCGGCAACCAGATGCAGGGCTACCCCCAAGGCCGCCCCTCCGGAGATACCCAGCGTATAGGGCTCCACCAAGGGATTGCGAAACATGCCCTGGAGGACCACCCCGGCTATGGCAAGCCCCCCTCCTACGGCCAGACCGAGGAGGATGCGCGGCAGACGCACCTCAAAGAGAATGGCGTATTCCGGGCTCCCCCTGCCGGTGGTGAGTGATAGTAGAACTTTTTTTACAGGAATATGCACCGCCCCTACCCCGAGGGAAAAGAGGCCGACAGCTACCAGGAGTACAGTCAAGAGAAAAATCCACCCTAACCATAGTGAACGTTTATTCAGCCCCATGGAATAACCTCACTAGCTCCTGTACCGTCTCGACAAAGCTGAGGGGGGTAGGGCTACAGAACCGGTAGGGGTCCACCGTGTAGATGTAATCGGTCTGCACGGCTCTGATGGTCGTGTACTTGGCCCATTGCTCTTTCTCCCTTTCACCTGCGATACCCATCTTCGCGATGAGAATGATGTCAGGGTTTCTTTTGACCACCTCCTCACGACTGTAGACGCTTGTTTTTACCTCGTGAGCAATATTTACCCCACCAGCAAAGGCGACAAAATCGTCGATAAAAGAGTCCCCACCAGCGGCGACCAGGGGTTTTGTTCCGATCTGGATGAAGACCCGTGGTTTGGATAACCCTTTTACCTTTCCTTTTTTAATAGCTAATTCTCCCTCTGCGCGTTTGATGATCTCTTCGGCCACCCTCTCTTTCCCCACCAAGCGGGAGAGTTCCAGAAAACCATTGCAGAGATCCTTGAAATCCTGAGGGGGCTGAACAATCTCCACCCTCACGCCCACATCCCGCAACTTTTGTATCTGTTTATGATTCAAGAGGGGGGAGGCGATCACCAGGTCGGGACGAAGGTCTATGATCTGTTCTACGTTGACGTCAACGACCGTACCTACCTTTTTGTTTTGTTGGGCCTCAATCGGTCGCTGGCAATAGGTAGTTACCCCCACTATTCGAGGGCCAACCCCCAGGAGGTATAGCTCCTCGGTCAGGGCGGGGACAAGGGAAACAATCCTTTGGGGAAAGGATGAAAATTTGTCAGGGTGGAGAAATGATGCAACTTTTTCAACGGTCTCCCCCACACGAGGGCCTGGCCGACAGATGAGATCACAGGAGATGACAAGTATCCGATTGTTCTGTACAGCCGCTATTTCCTTCCACTCCTTCTGGTTCAGTACCTGCTGTCTCAACTCCTGCGGATTGCTGCCACACATAACGATGACATCGGGATTGCGCCGTTTGATCTCTTCTTTGTCGACGATGAAAAAGTCCTCTTTAATGTCTTCAAAGATATTTCTCCCGCCTGCCGCCCGGTAGATCTCGCTCTGGAAATTCAATCCTCCTATCGTGCCCAGGGGATCTAGCCCCATAACGCGGAAGATCCGCGGTCTCTCCTTCTCACGAAGCCCTTTCAGCCTCTCGTGCAACCGACTGATCTGTCCCTCAACCGTGTCTCTGAGCTTCTTGCCGGCAACAGGGGCCCCGGTGATCTCTCCGATACGTTCAAACGCGGTGAGGATATCCTGTATGGTACGGGGGTAGGTCCAGAAGACCCGCACACCTCTCTCGTCTAATTCATGCACCACGGGCATCTGGACGGTCCCGAAGGCCAGCACAAGATCGGGCTTTAAGGCCATAATGCGGCCTAGGTCAGGCGTGGCAAATCCCCCCACCCTCTTTTTCTTCTGCACCTCTGGGGGATAATTACAATGGTCTGTAACACCGACGACCTTATCCCCCACCCCTATGGCAAAGAGGATCTCAGTGACTGAGGGAGCAAGGGAGATGATTCGCTGGGGAGGGCAAGGGATCATTATAATTCTATCCAGATCATCCTTCGCCTGTATAGGAAAACCGATGGCTTGTGCAGGTATCAGGGTGAACAAGAGAAGCAGAAGACCTGAGAGAAATATCACGCTTTTCCCCCTATTGCTCATTTTTCCCCCTCAATTCAAAGCTCAAAACCTTTAAGAACAATATATTGCCCCGCCTGGTGATCATCGTTTCCCCGATGGCTATCCTCTCCCTAAAGAGCGGTCCGTCAATCACCAGGGTATGATACTCGCCGCCCTCACCGCATAGATCAATCCCGTTCTTCTCCATATATTCTATTGACGACTTATCGATTCTCTTCCCCAGCCAGTTCACATCCATCATGTCGGAGCGTATCGCGACGATTGTCGCTTCAAATCCAGCACCTAAAAATTGCCGCAGAAGATCATTGTACCCGGCTCCCCACAGGGGAATGAGCGGGATGATCCCCGCTGCGCCACACACCCGTTCGACCCATTCCCGGTGCTCATCGAGGCGGAGGTCGCCAAAAACCCCACCCTCTATGCCTTTCCGTTTGAAAGAGGTTAAGGCCCTGGTGAACTCCCTTTCGTAGGTATCCCATGAGGCCCGCCGCTGGTACAGGGGGATACCCACGGCCTGGGATTGAGCAACAAGCAGTTCCCTGCTCACCCGGTGCGAGCGGGTGTAGTTGCCGGTAGTGGTAACCATAGTCAAAAGCGATGCTATCTCATGGCCTTCCTGGATCGCCTTATAGCAGGCAAGGCAACTCTCCTTCCCGCCGCTCCATGAGCAAAAGACCTTCACAGCACCGCCCCACAGATCCTACAGTGCTTCTTTTCTCGCGGAAGACCGCCGCCGCACCCCGGACATCGATCTTCCCCCTCCTGAGGCGG
>CAZFIR010000179.1:0-7794 GCA_964519535.1 uncultured Thermodesulfobacteriota bacterium
CGTTTGATCCCGCTTGCATACTTCTTTTCGGGCCATCGTTACGCGGTTTTACGCCGAAGAGACCCCAGCAGTATTAGCTCTTGACAAGGCGTGGGGAGTCACAATTAACTTCTACGCGAAGTTTCTGCCGGATAATGGACAAACATGAAGATGACCCTCCTTGTTATTGATACCCTACATACGAGGGGTGAATGGGAAGCCACAAATAACATAATGAAGATGCCCAAGAATATTCTGGTATCTCGTTCACAAAACGTCAGTTTCTTTCTTGAAATCGACCACAATGAGATTATGTTATTAATACGAAATTTATATAGAGAGAGGGGACAAATGGTATGGTAACGGTAACTGAAACAGCTCAAAAGAACATCGCACAAATTTTGAAGGAAAAAAAGGACGGAGCCCGGTCTGTTCGGGTATTCCTTTATGGGGGAGGGTGAGGCGGACCTTCTCTTAATTTGGCTCTGGATGAGCCAATGGATTCGGACAGTGTATTTAACAATGGTGGCGTCCAATATGTCATTGATAAAGATTTACTGAAGAATACCGGTGATATCACCATCGACTTTGTCAATGAGGGATGGCAGACTGGTTTTTCCATAAGTACTGAAAAACCTATATCTGGATCCTGTGCCACAGGCAACACGTGTGCAGGGTCGTGCTCTTAACACGAGCAAAGCTGTGAGTGATTCGAGTCTGTTACTACGAAAAATGTGTCATCAGGTTTGAAAAGGTGGCAATTATTAATGTGTTATTGGCGGTTGTGGTAGACCGCTCTGTTTAGAGCAAGCGGGTGTTGCATATCATAGTGCCTCCCTGCTAATTTATGAGAGACGCCATTTCTGACAGTTTCCCATAGCAGAGTAAACTATTTCGCGGCTGCAATCGTTCGTTCATGGTGGGTCGGCGCAAGACCCGCTTACCGCGTTTGAGGGAGAGAATGACGATATCGCTCTTCACGAAACCGGCATCTTTCGCACTGCGGCCCGCAATAAGAGCTCCTTTATTCACCTGAAGGAGTACCACAGCGTAGTGACCTTCCCGATGCAGGACAATCAGAGGTGAAGTGGTGTGCCTTCGTCGTACGAGGGTTAGCACGGTGTTGGTGAGTTTGTCCAGCAGCCCAGACCAGAGGGCAAAAAGGAGGATGAGCAAGCCAGCCACGATGATGCCAAAGAGGAGTAAGGAGGGCCACATCAGCCCGGCACGGACATAGAGCAACAAAAGGATAAGAAAGGCAATAATCCCGGCATTACCCAGGATAATGAGGCAGATTGCGATCCTGCGACGTTGGGGGTCATTGACGATCGATTCGGCTTCCTGGGTGGTGAATCCGGTACCGGAAAAGGCAGACAGGGCCTGGAAACGGGCCTTGCTGCGTTCCATGCCAGTCGCCTCAAGGGCGATGGACCCCAGCCACCAAAGCAGAAACCACAGGACCAAAAAGATAAGCATCACACCAATCTGCATACCGACCGACCTCCCCGTGTCTCAATGAAATAAAAAAACGACACAATCCAAAAAAGTATACCGCAACCAATGGAGTGGGGTCAAATCTGCACCGGCCTAGAGGTTTAAGGGTTTGGACGTACGCCGCGGCGACATGATAAGAGAAATTTCGCGAAACGCGCAACAAGATAGGCCTTTTCAACGGCTTGTCACAATGTAATACCTAGATGATAACACCCCTTTTCCGCTTGTCTGCCCCGTGCTCCCAAGGGCCCGAAAGGGATAGATAGCAGGTTCGGAAACAGGCAAGGGTCATATTTCACACCAAAAACCGCTTAAAAATCCACGTGGGATCTCCTCGGGAAGAGAGAAAAACACCGATATTTCAAGGCCCGACCTCACATTCTTCTTAATTATCTTGACAAAAAGAACCTTCTTGCTTGACATGTAGGTAGCCATATGACATCTACTGCAGCCAGGCTGCAAAAAAATTCTCAACACAATCTAACTATTGACAATTTCGTGGTGGTAGTGTAATAGAAGCAACATAAATTAAAGAGACTCACGACAAGGCGGCGGAGGTCTTGAGAATTGATGCAGGGGCATTGGACCATGAGCAGAGAGAGTAATGACTGGTGCCTCGTTTTGATTGTCACTGATCCAGAAGAGAGATGGGTGGGCTTAAGACCTATGTCGCATGAAGAAAGGAGGTGGAACATACATTAAAGGAAAATAAGCGGGATGAGATACGTTAAGTGCTTTAGTAAGCTGGTGAGAAGTGACGTGAAATGGTGCGATAGCAAAACTGAGAATCATTTTAGGAGGTTATGAAAAGGGGGAACAAATGAAAAAGAAAGTATTGCTCGGTTTGTTAGCATTGACGGTAGCTGTGGTGTTCTTATGTGGTGCTGGTGTCACACCATCGGCAGCCAAAGATAAAATCGTTATTGGTGCGGCAAGACCCCTCTCAGGCCCCTTAGCCTTTTTTGAGGCAAACGCATTCGGGCCACTCTACAAGATGTGGGTTGATAAGGTCAATGCCGAGGGTGGGATATATGTGAAGCAGTATGGCAAGAAGTTGCCGGTAGAGATGCTCGTCTATGATGATAAAAGCGATATGGGCACGATGACGAGACTGCTGGACAAATTGATTTTAGAGGACAAGGTCGACTTTATATTCCCGCCCGCAAGCACCGCCTTCCTCTTTGCGGCCGGTGCGGTAGCCAACAGGCACGGGTACGTATTATTAGGGGCAGAGGGTGGTGCGACGACCATTGAGGATATGCTCCCTGGTATGCCCTACTTCTTCGGCCTCTTGAATTTTTCCGACTGGAACCAGATACCGGTTCTGGCTGACGTTCTTGCGGAAGCGGGCGCGAAGACGGCGGCGATCATGTTCATAGAGGACCTCCACGGTATAGAGTATCAAGGTGTGGCAGCCAGAGAATTTGATCGGGTGGGAATCAAGGTGCTTATGACGAAGAGCGCGCCGCCTGATATCAAGGACGTATCGTCCATATTGAAGGAGGCTCAGAAGCTCAATGCCGATGTCTTTTGCGCCTTTGTGTATCCCGATACCGTCTTCCTCACGACCGGAACGGCGCAGGCCATCGGCTATAACCCAAAGGCCTTCCTCCTCGGCCCGGGGGGCAATTTCGAGATCTTTAGAAAGATATTTGGCGATGAGGTGATAGAGGGAGTGATGGGTGAAGGTGCCTGGAACTTTAAATCTTCCCGCGGCGCCAAGAAATTCTTTGAGGCATATACGGCGCGCATGCCGCGAGAAACCCTTGATTGGTGGGGACATTGGTTTTATTGGGCTGGGCTGGAATGTTTTCAGCAGGCTATTGAGAAGGCCGGGACCCTTGACAATAAAGCGGTCAGGGATGTACTGGCTACGGAGAAGTTCAATACGTCCCTAGGGAAGGTGTGGTTTACGATGTTCGGCGACGGCGGCGGACTGCTGGCGAAGGAGTGTCATCCCGGGGAGATTGGCCAGTGGCAAAAGGGCATTTTTGAGGTCGTCGGCCCCAAGGACAAGCGTACCGCAAAGTTTATCTACCCCAAGCCGGCGTTTCCAGCGCCAAAACCGAAACCAGAGGCAGGAAAGTAGACCTTGAAGTTTAGAGAATGTGAAGAGCAATAAGGGACGGCGGGCTGTCTCAAATGGCTGGATTATTTGAGACAGCCTGCTCCCGTAATGATTAAAACCAGGAAGCCATTATAATGATTGTAACATTCCTTGACATAGTAATTGCTGGATTGCTGATGGGCGGCATCTATGCCCTGATCGCCGTGGGGCTCAGCCTGCAGTATGGTGTTGCCCGGGTGCTGAACATATCTCATGGCGAATTTATTATGCTCGGGGCCTTTGCCACCTGGATGCTGTACACAATGGTTGGCATTAACCCCCTGATTACCCTCGCCGTGTTCGGTCCTGTTATATTTTTAATAGGTTTTTTCCTGCATAAGACGCTCTTCAGAAAACTTCGGGCCTCTTCAGCATCAAGGGATGTCTTTGAGGGTAAATCTCTGCTCGCCACTTTCGGTCTCCTCTTCATCATTCAAAATGTGGCCATATTAACATGGGGTGCTGACATAAAGGGGTACGCTTATTTAAATTATGGGGTCAATCTGGCGGGTGCGGTATTTGCCGCCAATCGCCTGGTTACCCTTTTGTTTGCCGTCGTCATAGGTGTCGCCTTCTATCTCTTTTTGGCCCGCACCCGTATGGGAAAGGCAATCAGGGCAGCGGCCCAGGACCCGATGACCGCGGGACTCATGGGGGTAAACATCAACCAGGTGCTGGCGTTATGCTTTGGCTTTGGTGCCATGATGGCCGGTTTTGCCGGCGGACTTTTGAGCATGTGCTACCCTATTAAAACAACAATGGGTATGGAATATACGATCATTGCCATCATCGTGGTCGTGTTGGGCGGGTTGGGCAGTATCGTGGGTAGTTTTATCGGGGGTTTTATGCTGGGTATTATCGGCAGCATCGTAACTTATATAGAGCCGAGCTTGGCACTGGTTGCCTACTATGTCATCTTCATAGTCCTGCTCCTGGTGCGGCCAACAGGTATTTTAGGGAAATAGAGCAATGGATATTACCACACTGACGTCTAAAAAGTCCTTGATAACGGGGTCAATAATTCTCATCATATTAATCCTCTTAGCCTTTGTACCCCTCTATCGCCCAGGTTATACTGCCATATTACTGACCAGCATCCTTATGTATATCGTCCTGACGGTGAGCTGGGTCATTTTTTCCGGGCCTACCGGTTACATCTCCTTGGCGCCGGCTGCGTTTTTTGGGGTCGGCATCTATGCTTCAGCTGTCATAGGGAAGGCATTACCCTTTCCGATCGTTGTCGGCATTGGCGGTCTGGCCAGTTTCTGTCTCGCCCTGCTCGTCGGCGCCTTGACACTGAGACTGAGAGGCATCTATTTTGCCATCTTCACGTTCGGACTCGTTATGCTCATGGCGTATTCTCTCCTGTTCTACGAGCTTCACGTAACGGGCACGCGTGGCAGATTTGTTATGGTCATGGGTTACTACACCATCTATTACTACATGCTCGGCATTTGTGTGTTATTACTACTCACCGCCTACCTTATCAAACGCTCCAGATTTGGCCTGGCCTTGCAGAGTATCGGTCAGGAAGAGGAGGCTGCGGCCCACTCCGGCGTTAATGTAACCATGGTGAAGGTTACCACCTTCGCCATCAGCGCCTTCTTCATGGGGGCGGTCGGGGCCGTCATGGCGACAAAATGGACATATATTGACCCATTCATCGCCTTTAATCCGAACTTTTCTTTTATGCCGGTGGTGATGGCCATGTTTGGCGGTATGGGTCAACTGTACGGTCCTATAATAGGCGCGGCTATTTTGACCTACCTGGAGGAATTTCTGATAACCCGGTTTGCCGAAATATATATGCTCATTTTCGGCGCCATACTGGTGATTGCCATATTATACCTGCCTGATGGACTGGTCGGGTTGATACACAAGCTATGGAAAAAAATTTCCGGGAGGAAGCATGCCGCTACTTGAAGGCAAAGGAGTAACCAAGTATTTTGGAGGGCTGGCCGCCGTAGCAAATGTGGATTTTCATGTGAACAAGGGTGAAGCCCTCGGCCTGATTGGCCCCAATGGGGCCGGGAAGACAACGCTGTTTAATCTGATATCGGCTGCTCTGACTCTAAAATCAGGTTACATACGATTCAAGGGCAAAACAATTACCGGTTTAAAGCCATATCAAATCTGTCGGATGGGAGTGGCGCGGACCTTCCAATCAGTTAAAATATTTCCCTATATGCCCGTTCTTGCCAATGTTGCACTGGGCTCATATTTTGGGACGCCAACCAGCATGTCATCAGCGGACGCAACGAAGGAAGCCGCAGAGTTAGTAGAGTTTGTCGGGTTATCAGCAGTGCAAGCGACACCGGCTAAGGACTTAACCCTGTCTAATCAGAAACGACTTGAGGTAGCCAGGGCGTTGGCCACCAAACCAGAACTCTTGATGCTTGATGAGCTGATGGCGGGGTTAACCCACACTGAGGTAGCCCAGGCCATGGAACTGGTTACCAGGATTCGAGAGCGGGATATTACCATCATCATGATTGAGCATGTCATGACAGCAATTATGAGCGTGTGTGACCGTATTATAGTGCTCAATCACGGTGCAAAGATTGCCGAAGGGACACCAAAGGAGATCGCTACCAGCAAAGAAGTTATCGAGGTATACTTAGGAGAATAGGCATATGCTGGAAGTTAGCAAGATTGATACATTTTATGGTAAGTCGCAGGCCTTGTGGAACGTTTCTTTAAAAATCAAGAAAAAAGAAATAGTCGCTTTTGTTGGTGCCAACGGAGCCGGTAAAACGACGCTGCTCAATACCATATCAGGTGTAGTCCGTCCTGCTTCGGGTAGCATCAAGTTCCTGGGCAAGAGAATCGATGGGCTGGCACCGCACGTCATTGTGGGGCTGGGTATTTCGCATATACCCGAGGGCAGAAGGCTATTCCCCGAGATGTCGGTGCGGGAGAATTTAGAGATGGGCGCGTATCTTAGACGCGCATGGCTCCGGAAGGAAGAGACACGTGAGCAGGTCTATCAACTTTTCCCCCTCTTAAAAGAAAGAGCAGGGCAATTAGCCAGGACATTGAGCGGTGGCGAACAACAAATGTTGGCCATGGGCCGAGGGCTGATGTCAAGGCCGAAGCTGTGCGTCATTGATGAGCCATCAAATGGTCTGGCACCCCTCATGGTGAAAGAGATCTTCAGCATCATAGAGGGGCTGCGCGACCAGGGCATTGCCATCTTGCTGATTGAGCAGAATGTCCGACTGACCCTGGAGTTAGCCGATCGGGCTTACGTGCTCGAAAATGGGCGTGTTATCTTGGCAGGAGAAAGCGCTAAGCTTCTCAAAAAAGAACTCATAAAAAAGTCATATTTGGGTCTCTAATATAATACCGCTTGATTAATCAGTCTTATCGATACAAACCACGCCACGAGAACCTACACATATACACCAGGTGATCAACCACACACTCGTTTCCTTTGGTTGATGTTGAAATTATGACGGCGCTGACATGTAAGTTGTTCGGGTATCACCTTCCCTTGATATGTGTCCTTATGCCTTCTCTTTATGCCCTACAAGAAAATCCGAAAACTCAATGACTACTTCTTTTTATCCGGCGCCTTCTCAGACTCCGGTTTTGGCTCCGGCCACGGGGGCTTGGGGTACATAAGCTTTGCGGTGGCCTTCTCCTTAGGGGCTACGACTTCAAACACTCCCTTCTGCCACTGACCAATTTCACCGGGATGACAAGCAGGTGCCAATAATCCGCCCTCAAACCAGGTCGGGCCCAAAACCGTATCGAACTTCTCTGTAGCCAAGACATCCTTGATCTTCTCCTGGTTCAGGGTTCCGGCCTTCTCGATGGCCTGTTCAAAAATTTGGACCGAAGCCCAATAAAAGAGATGTCCCCACCAATCAACAGCAGGTTCACCATAGCGTGCGAAGAATTTATCACAGAATTCTTTGGCTCCGGGAGAAGATTTGCAGTTCCAGCTCCCACTACCCATGACGCCCTCCGCAGCATCACCAAACATATTGACAAACCACCCGAAGTTTGCCGCCACGTTGACGTGGAAGGCCTTAAAGTTAATGCCAAGCTCTATGGCCTGTTTGGGAGCAAGGATGCTCCCCGCACCGGGATAGGTAAAAGCTAAAAAGGCATCGACATCAAGCGCCTTGGCTTTCTTCAACAGGGGTGATAAATCCTTAACGCCCATCGGAATGCTCTCAGCCATTTTTACCTCAATGCCCCGCTTCTCA
>CAZFIR010000180.1:0-3286 GCA_964519535.1 uncultured Thermodesulfobacteriota bacterium
GATATAAAGAAGGAGGCGCACAACGGTGCGTGAGCATCAACGAAAAGTCTTGCCGTATGTGAGGAGAGGTAGTGGCCGATGGGAGGGCGCAAAAATCTGATTAAAGGGGAACCCCTTGACGCCCAAGAATTGGAGCCACCGCAGAGGCAAAGCGTGTCCGCCAGACGGGGTTTGCGAAGATCCCCTTGACCATTGAGGAGGGCCGTTGGAAAGGAAAGGGAGAGATCTCCTCCTGATTAACCCCTGGATGTATGACTTCGCCGCCTATGATCTCTGGGCCAAGCCGCTGGGGCTCCTCTCTCTGGCCGGCCTTCTTAAAAAAAATGCGTGGGCCGTGCACTATATCGACTGTCTGGACGTCCACCACCCTCCCCTGCAATACCCCGGTTCCAAAGCACCCAAACGGAAGCCTGACCACCGGGGACATTTCTACCGAGAGGAGGTGGGAAAGCCTCCCCCGCTACACGGAATCCCCCGCCGGTTCTATCGTTTTGGCCTTTCTCCCGCAGCCTTGAGGGAGATCCTCCGGTTCCTTCCCGCACCACAAGCTGTGCTGGTCACCTCAGGGATGACCTACTGGTATCAAGGCGTTCACGAAGTCATCGGCATGGTTAAGGCCGCCTTCCCATCGGTACCGGTGATCTTGGGCGGGATCTACGCCACCCTCTGCTCTGAGCATGCGGAGGGGACCTCAGGGGCGGACATTGTAATCCAGGGGTGGGGCGAACTGCAAATCCTCCAGCGCCTAGAGGAGCTGACTGGGGTCTCACCTTCCTTCGTCCCCGATATGGACGATCTCGACAGCCTCCCCCCTCCGGCCTTTGACCTCTATCCACATGTCGACTATTGCTGTGTCCTCACCTCCCGGGGGTGCCCCTTTCAATGCACGTATTGTGCTTCCCAACTCCTCAACCCCCGATTTGTCAAGCGGGACCCTGCCTGGGTAGTCGATGAAATCGTCGGCTGGGTCGATCGCGGGGTAGAGGACATCGCCTTTTACGACGACGCCCTCCTGGTCGATCGTGAGTTTGCCACCGCCCTGTTGCAGGGGATAGGGGAAAGCGGGACCCAGGTCCGATTCCACGCCCCCAATGGGCTCCATGCCCGTGGGGTTACTGAGGAGGTAGCATACCTGATGCGCCAGGTGGGTTTTGCCACGGTCCGTCTCGGGCTGGAGACTTGCAACTACGAGCGCCAGCTGGCAACCGGTGACAAGGTGAGCAACGAGGATTTCCAATCGGCGGTTCAGAATCTCAGGCAGGTGGGATATGCACCCCGGGAGCTAGGGGTCTATATCTTGACCGGTCTCCCGGGCCAGGAGCGGGAAGAAGTGGAAGAGACCATCCGCTTCGTCAGGGAGTGCGAAGCTCGGCCCTATCTGGCGGAGTACTCCCCCCTCCCCGGCACACCCCTGTGGGAGGAGGCGGTCACGGTCTCACCTTTTGATCTGCCCGGAGAACCCCTCTTCCACAACAACACCATCCTGCCCTGCCGCTGGGAGGGGTTAGACTGGGACGACCTGCAAGCCCTCAAGGCAATGGTCCACGGGGAAATGTGATGCCCCTTGCAACCGCAGGGTAAAGATGGTATAAGGTTACAACTTTTTTTCGGCATGATTGAAGGATGCGTCATACTGTAAACAGATATCTCAAGGCAGTGCCCCTCGTGGGGCTCTTCTTCTTCCTCGCCTGCATATCTCTTCAGGCCCAGGCCCTGAAATTTCCGCAGACGAATGATCCGGTCAACGACTATGCAGGGGTCATTTCCCCTGAGTATGAGGTTCAGATGAATCAGCTGGCCCGCGCCCTGTGGGATCAGACGAAGGTAGCCGTGGTTGTGGCTACCTTTCGTGATTTGGGGGGGGAACCCCCGCGAATATTCGCCAACAAGCTCTATAAGTCGTGGGGGATAGGTAAAAAAGGGGAGGACAAAGGGGTCCTGCTCCTCGTGGCCCTGAAAGAGAGACAGGTGACCTTTGAGACTGGATATGGCGTGGAAGGGATCCTCCCGGATGCAAAGATGGGTGATATCTTGGATCAGCACGTCGTCCCGCTTCTGCGTCTGGATAGATATGGTGAGGGTCTGCTCAACGGGATGGCCGCCGTGGCCCTGGTAGTGGCCCAGGATGCCGGGGTGAAGCTCGATCTGGACCGGTATGCCCCCGGGGCAGCGGTGCAGCCCAAGGTGCGCAGCGGGGTGCGCCTCTTGCCCCTCCTCTTTTTTCTCTTCATCATCTTCGGCCTTTTGGGCAGGGGGATGGGGTGGTTTCCCTTTTTCTTCTTTCCCTGGATCTTCATGGGAGGAGGGCGAGGGATGGGTGGCGGTTTTGGTGGGGGGTTTGGCGGTTTTGGCGGTGGGATGAGCGGTGGTGGTGGGGCCAGCAGAGGATTTTGACAGGAGGTAGTGATGGCAAAGGCGCCTCAGAAACCGGAGGAGATATTTCCTGAGTTCACCAATGACTATCAAGAAATCTACGGAACAGATTTGCTCTCCATCATACTGTACGGGAGCGGGGCCCGGGGGGATTACATGCCGGGGAGATCGGACCTCAACTTTCTCATCGTCCTCACTGAAGACGGGATCAAGGGGCTCCACAGGGCCTTTAAGGTGGTGGCGAAATGGCATAGACGGCGCGTGGCCACTCCCCTCTTTATGACCCAAGAGTACATCACCACCTCGCTCGACACCTTTCCCCTGGAGCTGCTGAACATCAAGCGGGACTATCAGGTGGCCTGGGGTAAAGATCTCCTGGCGAAGGTGAAAATCCGCCAGAGACAACTCCGCCTCCAATTGGAGCGGGAGGTGAAGGGTAAACTCCTTCAGTTGAGAGAGGCGTATCTCTCCAGCGAGGGGCGGAGCAGAGATCTGGTGGCCGTTGCCTCACAATCCTTTACCGCCTTTCTCTCCATCTTTCAGGGGATCCTCTACCTGCGTGAGAAAGAGACCCCCCATCAGAGAGGAGCGATCATCCAGTTGATAGCGGCGGAGACGGGATTGGCAGCAGAGCCGTTCGTGCAATTATTGGCAGTAAAGGAGGGGAAGGCCAGGCTCTCCGTGAAGAAGATGAAGGGCCTCATGGAGAGCTATATCGAAGAAGTGAGACGCCTCGCCTTTTGGGTGGACGAGATGTGATGCTCAAGAAAGGAGGATGAAATGAAAAAAGGGACGAAGATTACCCTGATCATTGCAGCCATTATCGTAGCTATTCTATTGGTTGTGGGCCTCGGGTTTTTTTCTTATATTGTGGGGACATATAATTCTCTGGTGAAAATGGACGAAGGGGTCA
>CAZFIR010000181.1:0-7478 GCA_964519535.1 uncultured Thermodesulfobacteriota bacterium
GGAAACCACCACCCGTGCTCGGCAGCTATCACCCCGTACGGCACCCGATCCGTCACCTTCACCCTTTGTTTACAGCTCCCCCGGGGGGTAGCGGTCTCTTAATCACGCTCGGTGACCTGAGTCCGTCCAAGACCGAACCCGCCGTAGCAGCGACAGTAAATGAAGAAAAACCCTTTTGGGACGAAGCACTCGAATTCATCCACTTTGGGGCCGGCCCGGCTGGGGCCTTTTACCACATTGTTTTGGGAGCCGGAGTCCTGTGGATGGCAGTCTCAGGGGGTCTCATCTTTTTCCGGATCAGGGCCCGTTCTAAAAAGAGGAAGTAGGCGCTTTACCGGCATTCATGGACTTGTGATCGGAATCCAGCCACAATGCCGATATATACTATCTGATCCGACTTCGATCACATCCACTGCATGAAGTGCTCTTCGTATTCTCGTTCAAGGGTCTCTTTGTGGCGCTGCTCCTCCTTGGCTAGCCTGGAAAACAGCTCTTCGAGTTCCGTCCCTTCGTAGTTCCCCAGAAGCATGTGGTATATGCCATAAGCCTCCTGTTCCTTCTTTATGGCAAACAGCATTACATCTTGCGGACTGCTGACAGGGCCGATATCTTCGGCGACCATATACTCGCCGAGGTGCAGATCCTTGGCCTCCTTCTTTCCCCCTATGCGCTCTATGTTCCCCCCTTTGAGGGCATTCTCCAATAATGTCCTGTGACCTAACTCCTGATTTGCCAGATCTTCTAGCAGGGCCTTGGCTCCGGGGTCCTTGACCATGTCTCTAAACATCACATAGAGTTCATGGGCGTCATGCTCTCTGTGGATGGCGAAGGTCAAGACATCGTTCAGGGATTCGAACTTCATATCCGCCTCCTTCACTCACGGTAGTTGTTGAACAACACCTTCATCGAGCGGTGCATATCATTGTCTTCATAATAGAAGAGACCACCCTTGTCAAGGGGCAATTGAGGCACCTTATTCTAGAGAACTATGTTGAAATATCCAATGGGGAAGGTGTCGCACCTTCAGACACACCCAGTAACTCTCTGATTGAAACATACAATAGAATACAGGCCTTATGAATAAATGGGGAACAATTTCGTCAATAAAAGTGAAAAAAACCCTTGACAAGTGGGGTGCTGACGGTATAAGACGTTAAAGAATTTTCTAAAAAGAAAGGGGGGTAACAATGAAGAGATGGATATATCTCATGGTAGCGGTGGCGTTTGTGGCGGGAGGAATCATCAGCATTGCCATTGCGCAGCCCGATAGCGTCACCATTGATAACAAGTACCCGAAAAAACTGAAGAATCCCGTAACCCTGTCTCATAAGGCGCATGCAGGTGCTATAGCCTGTACCGAATGCCACCACACATGGAAAAAGGAGGAGAGTGCGACTCCGCAGAAGTGCGCCGAGTGCCACAAGGCAGATGACACCGGGGAGAAGGGGCTTAAGAGGGCCTATCACAAGAACTGTCAGACCTGCCACAAGGATTTAGCGAAACAGGGGAAAAAGACGGGGCCTACTACAAAGTGTAGCGGCTGCCACCCCAGCGCGGCAAAATCAGTCCAGTAAGCACTAAAAGACCAGAAACAAAAAAAGAGGGGGGATCGTATAGATCCCCCCTCTTTTTGTTAATCAAGCCGAAGGCGATATCTTTGAGCCAAGGAATTAAGGTCCCTGGGCTGATATGGCGACAATCACATCGTCATCTTCTACAACGATGAGTAGGGTCCCTCCCTTTTTGAGTGTAGCGTTGGCCTTCTTTTCCGTCCGCAGGATCTCCACCGCGATCTCCGCCATCTCCCCGTGCGCTTTGAGGAGTTTGACGCGCACCTCCTTTTTCCCAGGCAGGGGAAGCTGCGCTACCTCGCCTTCTGCAAGGAGAAAGGAACGCTCTTGCAGGAGCCGATAAGATGAGTATTTCAGTGTGCCTAATTTTTTTTGTATATCCTCCAGGCGTGCATCGATGTCTTTCCCCTCGTAGGAGGCGAGGATGACCCGAATTCCTATCCCCACCCCCTCTCCCTGGGCAAAGGATGCAAAAGATACTATAACAAACGTGCTTAAGAAACCCCAAAGGAGTAATTTTTTCACCTCATCATCCCCTCCTTCCTCTCTTCTTCCTCAAAGAACCAAACGATCGCTAACTCATCCTCCCCTTGGAAGATCATAACCGAACCCTCACTTTCCACCGACTCCACCACCACGCGCGGTGTCGGCGGGGGAGTCACACGGGGGTAGGTGAATAAGAAAAGTACCGCAAGGGCCGCCCCCCAGGCAAGGACCTTGAGAGGCCGCAGGGGATACAAAAGGCTCTTGCCTGCCCACCATATTCTCTCCATTACGGTGGGGGCCTCCAGCCTTTCCGCCATTCCTTCCCATATCCCGGCAAGCGGCGCATCAACAACCCCTGCCTCCACTGCCCCCCGCAGGTGACCGCGCAGGGCATTAAGCTCTTCCAGCTCCCTTTGGCAGCGGCGGCACCCTTTTACGTGTCCCGCAACAGAAGCCCTCTCTTCAGGACGAAGCTCCCCATCCACATACGGTTCCAGCATTGATGCGATATGCTTACAATCCGGCATTTAATCCTCCCCCTTCACATAAGGAGTGAGGGCCTGACGCATCCCCTCCCGGGCATAGTGCAGCCTGGACATCACGGTACCCAACCGGCACCCCATAACCCGAGCGATCTCCTTATAGGTGAGCCCCTCCACTTCTCTGAGCAGAAAGATCGCTCGGTGTTGCGGCGGCAACGTGGCCATATTCATCCGGATGTGCTCGTTGAGCTCCTTGCGCAGCAAACTGGAGTCAGGCCGCCCTCCACTGCTCGGGGGATCAGCTACCCCTGGTGTCTCTGGGTTTGAGATGCGCTTGCGCCGAAAATCGAGGGCGAGATTGACGGCGATCCGGTACAGCCATGTATAAAAAGAAGAGGCCATTCGAAAACCCCTGATGGATCGATAGGCCTTGATGAACACCTCCTGCGTCAACTCCAGGGCATCCTCCCGATCCCATACCATACCATAGAGGAGGGAGTAGATCTTCCACTGGTAGGGAACCATCAGATCCTGAAAGGCATCTTTCTCCCCCCGCTGTGCCCGCTCTATTAACTCCCGTTCTTCCAAAGCAGTTCTGCTGAATTAGATGCAAAATATCGCATAGTTATTCAAAACCGTTTCGCTGAGCCCAGTTTATCTCGGCATCGGATGGCCTGACGTAGATGGGTGCTAAGGAAGCGATGTCATCCCGCTCCCCGCGCATGATGCGCCCCAGACCAAGTTCAGCCACGGTCGTGCCTCGAAGGAACCTCAGATGAAGGGGGGCAAAGAGGGCCTTCTCACCCAATCGCGCCTCGATGAACTCCCTGTAGACCTCCACCCCATACCCCAAGAAGATGGTTTTCCGGGGAGGCAGCTGTTCAACCAGACCAGCAGGCGCGAGGACCTGGTAGGGGGTCAAACGCTCAACCTGTCCCCCTTCCCTATCTTTGTACAGGGCGGTATAAACCTCATCCTTCCGCGCATCAAGGATGGGACAGATCAGGTAGGGGGTGAAGGGCAGATTAGAGGCAAGCGCGTCCAGGGTGGGCACACCTACCACCGGCTTTTCTGCTGCCAAGGCCAATCCCTTGACCGCGCTCAGCCCTACCCTGAGTCCGGTAAAGGAACCCGGCCCCAGGGAGACGGCCATGCCGTCTATCTCATGAATATCGATCCGGGCCTCCTTAAGGAGGGCCTGGATGGCGGGGATCAACCGTGCAGAGTGGGTCTCCTCACGATGGAGGGTATACTCACCCACTACCTCATCATCCTCGATGAGACCGAGGCTCCCGCAGGAGGTTGATGTATCGACCCCCAAGATCCGCATCACTTGGCCCCCTGAGGGAAGAGTCTCATAATATCGTTGTAGAATATAAAGGCCATGAGCAGGATAATAATGATCAACCCGATTTGCTGGGCCAGTTCAAGCTTTTTCACGCTTAGAGGCCTCCCGATGATGGCCTCTATGGTCATGAAGAGGAGGTGACCGCCATCAAGGATGGGGATGGGAAAGAGGTTTATGAGACAGAGGTTGATGCTCAACACGGCAGTAAAGAAGAGGAGGTTGAGAAACCCTTGTTGGGCCTGTTTGCCAGCCATCTGGGCGATAAGGATGGGACCCCCGAGGGCCTTTTTGGCTGGGACGACCCGCTGGATTATCTTGACGACGCTCATCGCCGTCAACTTGGTGACAAACCAGGTTTGGGAAAAGCCCATGCCGACTGCTTTGTAGACGGGCTCCCGTTTGATTATAAACTCATCCGATGACGTGATTCCGATCTGATACGACCGCACCTCCTCACCGAAGATGTTTTTCCCCGTTACGGCCCGAGGGGTGACCCTCATACTGATAACCTCTTCCCCTCTCTTGATAGCCAATTGGAGTTCGCTCCCCTTGCTCTTGGAGATCGCCCCGGGGAGATCGACCCATTGGGAAATTTCTTCGCCATCCACCCTGATGATTACGTCTCCAGGCTGTACCCCCGCCTTTTGGGCGGGGAACCCGTCCACGACCGTCCCCACGATAGGAAGTACTTGCGGGATCCCCACACTGTATAGCAGGGAGAAGAACAAGACAGCCAGCAGCAGGTTTGCCAGAGGTCCAGCCGCAACGATGGCCATCCTTTTGCGCACGGGTTGATGGAGAAAGGCCCCCTTCTTATCGCTCTTCGCGACCTTCTCCCGAGGGTTATCCCCTAAGAGCTTCACATATCCACCCAGGGGAAAGGCGGATATCATATATTCTGTACCACCTATCCGCTTGCCGATGAGCTTGGGGCCAAAGCCCAGGGAGAATTTCAATACCTTCACCCCCGTCAGTTTGGCAACGAGGTAATGTCCAAGCTCATGGACGAAGATCAAGATACCCAGCACAAATGCTAATGCTACAATATAAATCATCGAGACACCTCTTGTATGAAATCTGAGGACTTCTCCTTGGCCCATCGATCCACCTCAAGGACATCCTCTACCCCGCGCAGGGGTCTTGCTTTGTGTCCATCCATGGTAGAGGCGACCACATGGGGAATGCGGTCAAAACCAATCTTACCCTGGAGAAAGGCCTCCACCGCCACCTCATTGGCGGCGTTGAGCACCGCCGGCAAGGTCCCCCCTCCCTCCAGGGCCTGATAGGCCAGCATCAAGCAGGGGAATTTATCAAAGTCGGGAGGCTCAAAGGTCAGATGGTTGAGTTCAACCAGGCTGAGCGCGGGAAGCTCTACCGCCAATCTCTTGGGATATGAGAGGGCATAGGCGATGGGGATCCGCATATCAGGGACGCTGAGCTGGGCGATGATGGAGCTGTCCACATACTCCACCAGGGAGTGGACCGTCCCCTGGGGGTGGATCAAGATCTCGATCCGCTCAGGGGGGACCTGGAAGAACCAGTGGGCCTCGATGACCTCTAATCCCTTATTCATCAGGGTAGCCGAATCCACCGAGATCTTGGGTCCCATCTTCCATACCGGATGGGCCTTGGCCTCCTGAGGACTTACCTTCTTTAATGCCTCAGCGGACAGATTATAAAAAGGCCCTCCCGAGGCGGTCAAGATAATCCTCTTTACCCCCTCTCCTCCCAGCTTGCTTCCCAGGGCCTGAAAGATGGCGCTGTGTTCACTGTCAATGGGTAAAATCGCGGCACCCTTTTCCCTGGCCTTCTGCACGATGATCTCACCGGCCGTCACCATTGATTCTTTGTTCGCCAGGGCTACATCGGTGCCCGCTTCGATGGCAGCAAGGAGGGGAAGAAGCCCGGCCGAGCCCACCACCGCCGATACCACCAACTCCACCCCGGGAAAGGTGGCTGCGCGGATGAGCCCCTCTGCCCCATAGACTACCTCCACTGCCTCTTCCCGGAGGGCCTCGTGGAGGTCGTGGGCAAGGTCTTGGTTGAGCACTGAGACCATGCGGGGTTTGAATCTTGCGACCTGTTCGCGCAACAAAGAAAGATTCCGCCCGGCAGCGAGGGCGAGGACTTCAAACTCCTCACTACATCGTTCTACAATTTCGAGCGCATTGACACCGATGGAGCCCGTCGATCCGAGGATGGCCAGTCTCTTCATGACGCCTCAGCAAATATCTTAAACATCAAGAAGTAATACAAGAAGGGAGCGGCGAAGAGGAAACTATCTAATCTGTCAAGCACACCCCCATGTCCGGGGATGAGGCCTCCTGAGTCTTTTACCTTGGCCCCCCTCTTGATCATCGATTCTGAGAGATCCCCCAACTGGCCGAAAAGGGCGATACCCAAACCCACAAACAGGGCATCTGCTGCCCGCAACGTCGGCAGGAAGAGGGCCTTAAAGGCGAAAACAGTGAAGATAGCACCGACAAAGCAGGCGAAAAAGCCCTCGACCGTCTTATGAGGACTTATCTGCGGGCTGAGTTTATGCCTCCCCCACCAGGAGCCGATGAGGAGGGCGAAGGTATCACCCACCCACACCGTTGACATGAGTAAGAGGACCCAGAATATCCCCTGCGGTAATTTGTTGATCAGGCTGACATGGGAGAGCAGGAAGGGGATGTAGATGATGCCGAGAAAAACGATCCCAATTCGGTTCGGCAGAATGGAAAACTCCTCAGAGGAAAAGGCATAGCCGAGAAAGAGGACCACCATGACGGCACCCAAGAATACCATGATCATCTCGGAGGGAGCCCACTGAAATAACGCGCAGAGGATGACACCGAGGACGATACCACCGATCTTTTCTCCGGTCACTCCTTGAGACATGGTCATGGAATAAAACTCATAGAGCCCCAAGATGGCAGCCGCGCACACCATAAGCGAGAGGGTATAGGAAGGCCCGAAGATGATCAACAGCCCTACTGGTGGAATGATAATCAATGCCGTGGCAAATCTCTTAATCATGTCAAGGCCTTTTAATACAACGGGTTATAATTTCTGCTATTACCCTTATCAAGGCGCAGCACCCTCCCGCATTTGGGATGCGGTAAGTCCGAAACGTCTCTCCCTCTTCTGATATGCAATGCAGGCCTGAATCAACTCTTCCTTGCCGAAATCAGGCCACAGGGTCGTGGTAAAGTAGAGTTCGGTATAAGCGATCTGCCAAAGAAGAAAGTTGCTGATGCGCAACTCTCCGCTGGTGCGGATCAATAAGTCCGGATCCGGGAGGTCCCCGGTGAAGAGATACCTGGAGAAGGTCTCCGGTGTGATATCTTCTTTGGTAATACGCCCCGCTTCTATTTCTTCGATGACCTTTCTGATGCCGGCGACGATCTCAGAGCGCCCCCCATAGCTGAGGGCAAGATTAATCATGAGGCCATCTCTATGACGGGTCATCTCCATGATCTCCCAAAGGGTATCAAGGATGGGAGCGGGGAGTTCTTCCAGGTCTCCGATGGCGTTGATACGAATGTTTCTTTCCAGCAATTCTTGTTGCCGCTTCCGCAGATATTCGTGCAGGAGTCCCATGAGGGC
>CAZFIR010000182.1:0-4285 GCA_964519535.1 uncultured Thermodesulfobacteriota bacterium
CAGGAAAAGGCGCGGACCGGGCAGATCGGGGATGGCAAGATTTTCGTCATCCCTGTAGAAGAAGTAGTCCGTATCCGCACCGGGCAAACGGGCAAAGATGCCATTTAGAGAGAGCGTACTATTTGACTATGAAAACACGTGCGTGATGAAGGTGCTGCATCAACTGCGCAGTGCCTTCATCAATGTGCGGCTCAATAAAGCATACTGGTTATGAAATACCCCATTAAAAAATTAGTAACATCCAGAGGAAAACTTATCGAGCAGTTTACAAACGGGCAGGACGCACAATCCTTCCCTGAGGAACATACGGCCCTCATGGACCAGTATTTTCGGGACGCCCTCCAAGAAAGCCAGGTGGGCACAAAACTGCAGCAACGAAAAATTCGCTTTTCCCTCATCGCTCTCGGTGGATACGGCCGTAGAGAGTTGTGCCTCCACTCTGACATTGATGTCCTGCTCTTATTCAAGAAAACCATTCCCGCTCAGGCCAAAGAGTTGATTGAAGAAATTCTTTTCCCTTTGTGGGATCTTGGTCTCGAACTGGGTCACGCCACGCGCAGCCTCAAAGCGTGTTTGACGTTAGCCACAGACAATTTTGAGGTACTTACGTCCTTGATGGATGCGCACTTCATCTGCGGAGATTACACCCTGTATCTGGATCTTGTTGAAAAGCTGCATACAAAAGTCCTTCCTAAAAAAGCCCGTTCCCTTAATGTGTGGCTGGTAGAGCAAAACAAGCTGCGTCTGGACAGGTTCGGGGACTCGACCTACCTCCTCGAACCAAATCTCAAAGAAGGTATTGGTGGGTTGCGAGATTATCATCACATGCTCTGGCTGGCCAACGCCTACGTTGGACTCAGGGAACCACGTGATCTAGTATTCCTTGCAAAACTTTCGAACAAAGAATATCAGGAGTTACAACAACAAGTGGCGTTCCTCTTGGTGGTAAGGAACCATCTTCATCACATCTCAGGAAGAAGAAATGACCGTGTGGTATTTGAGTATCAAGAAAAGATCGCCAGCAGGGTTGGATTGCAAGATCAAGAACATTCTCGCGCCGTAGAACAGTTTAACAGTAAGGTTCATGCCACTATGGCGGCTATCAAATCCTTGACTCACTCCTTTATTGTCAGCCATTTCCCAACCCAAAAGATCGAACGAAAAAAGGCGCAGACCGGCGACATCAACCCCGGCCTTACGCTTGACAAAGGAGAACTAGCTTTTCGTTCAGCCAGCGACATTCTTTCACATACCTTTTTGTTAATGGCGATTTTTGAACACAGTGCACGCCTTGGACATCCTCTCTCATTAGAGGCTAAACGGCTGGTTCGCGAGTTTCTATATTTGGTGGATGCTCCCTTCCGCGAATCGGCTCAGGTTGTTGACTCTTTTTTAAAAGTTATGACCGAACCGTGGCATACGTTTGAAACGCTGGATCAGATGATGGAAGTAGGTTTTTTGGGCTCCTTAATCCCTGAATTTGACCGCGTCAAGAATCGGGTTGAGTTTGATGCCTACCATATCTATCCTGTCGGCATCCATACGTTACACACGGTACGGTATCTGAAGGGTTTGAGCGATGAGCAAGATATGTTGCTCAAGGATCTTTTGTTGGAGCTTGTACAGCCGGACCGACTCGTTCTAGCAGGCCTCTTTCATGACATTGGTAAAATCGGCAAGAATCATTCCATCCAAGGCGCCGAAATAACAAGAAAAATTGTAGAACGGTTCAATCTAAATGAGGACGCGATAGAAGATATCTGTTTTCTGGTGCGTAACCATCTGCTCCTGGTGGAAACCGCTACCCGCAGGGATTTGAACGATGAAAAAGTAATCGTCCAATGTGCCCGCACCATTGGAAGCTTACAGAGACTGAAGATGCTGTATCTGCTGACCTGGGCTGATTCCCGGGCAACCGGACCGAAAGCATGGAACGAATGGATCGCCAACCTGATTAATGAACTTTTCTTTAAAGTCCTTCACATCCTGGAAAGGAAAGAATTGGCCACACAGGATGCCTCATCTCGTGTTGCGCAGACCAAATCTGAGGTACGAAATACCATTGGATCCATTATACATGATCAGGAGCTCGATCACTATTTCGAGGTCATGCCCCCCCGCTATCTGCTCAATACCCCTTCTCAAGAAATTATCCGCCACCTCCGTCTGGCAGAACAACTGAAAAAGAAACAAAACACTACGGGGGGAGCAACAGGGGAACACCACGATGAAATCTTCATTTTTGAGAGCAGGCGCGATAATGCGAGTGACTGTTGGGAACTCACCGTGCTGGCCATAAACAGACGCGGGCTCTTTTCGAGCATTGCCGGTGTCCTGGCCCTGAATAATATCAACATCCTCTCCGCCGACATATATACGTGGCGAAACGAAACAGCGGTGGATGTCTTACGGGTAACTAATCCTCCCGATGATCTGTTTTTACAGGAGACATGGAACAAAATCCAAGGAGATTTTAAGGATGTGCTAAGCGACACAGTGTCGCTTGAATCTCAACTGAGGCAAAAAGCTGCATCCGCAATCATCACAGAGCAGAAAAACCCTTCACGCCCACCAGGGGTAATTGTTGACAATGATTCCTCTGACTTTTTTACCGTGATCGAAGTCTTTGCCGATGATCACATCGGACTTCTCTATCGTATGACCCATACCCTCTTTAACCTCGGGCTGGACATTCACCTCGCCAGAATTGCCACTAAGGTGGACCAAGTCGTGGACGTCTTCTACGTGCGGGACCTAGAAGGTCAGAAGATTGAAGATGACGGAAGGGTTAGGGAGATAAAGCGGACACTTATCCGGCAGTTAAAACACCTATGACCACATATATAAAATGGTATCCCCTAAGCCCGAAGGCCCCTGTAACGGTTAACTACATAATCAAAAAAAATTGCAAACAAAATACATATTACCGGAAATCTGCTGCTGTGAAATAAGAATAGCCATAGATAATCCCGTTGCTGAGGAAACTCAACGAGATTACACCTGAAGTATGGGCAACGTATGGGGTCTTGACCTGAAGATTATCCATCTTCTTCCCACTCTTCGTTCATCCTCAGGGGTGAACCGATGGGCTTTATCGGAGACTGTACCTTTTGCAATGTTTGTGCTATCCTTATAATATCGTGTAAAGAATGAACTCTTCTCTCTTCTAGAAAGGGCTTGGGTCTGATGCACCGGCTATTATGACACAGTAAAAACCTTTGAACCTTTTTCAGGAAATCAGCACTTAATATGCAAAGAGCTGCAACGTATTATCTGCGAAGAAACGGAAATGTAACAGCACACGGGAGGGAAAAATGAAAAGGGGAGCACAATGGATAAAGCGTCACTTGCGGATAGGGTTGGTGGCAGGGGTTTTGGGGATATTTATATTCTGCGGCGTTGCCGGTGCTGCCAACGTAGTCACCGCAACCCTCAAGATCACCCCCTCCCCGACCGTTAAGCCGGGGGATGTCCTGAAGTTCCAAGCGACTATCTTCCACAATCCCGCCTTTGACGAGGCACCGGGCACGATGATGAGGGTCTGGGTGACCAGACATGACTTCAGTTGGGTGTCGGATAAGCTCGACATCCAATACCCTGGGATGGGATCGGTCACCGTCAACTTTACGAAAGGTTTTACCATCCCCTCGAATGCTAAGGGAGGCCAAGTCTTCGATTTCTACCTCGTATACGGTATATGGTATCCGATAAGCGACAAGGCCTCTGTCAAGGTGAGGTTATTATTGAAAAAAGATATTATAAAACAACAGAAGGGAGAATATTACCGCAAAACCCCTCCTGCACAATAAAGAACAGGCCTCGGATTAAAAACGTTCAAACAGCAAAACACGGAAACCGGGAAAATCAATAGGCGTATATAGTCCCGTAGGGCCGGTGGCTGTAGGGATAGATCTTGATAAAGGGCTTTTTGAAAATCTCGTCTAGGTCGAACCCGAAGTAAGAGCAGAAGTCGCCCACGTGCTTCTTTAACAGCTTTGTATCCTCACGGGTTACCTCCCCTATCTTGACCTCTCTACCGAGCCTCCTCGGATCCACTTCTCCTCGCAGGAACATCTGTCCCCCGTGCATCCCGGTGCCGATAAAATCACCGGCGATCTCACCCCCGTTCATCCCCAAGACGACCAGAAGCCCCCCTGCCATATACTCCCCGAGAAAGTCACGCGCCCCGCCCCCCCCCAGGACCCCCGGAAAGAAAACCATATAGGCCTTCAGGTGGATGCCCACGCGATACCCGACATCCCCGCTCACAAACCTCCACCCCCCC
>CAZFIR010000183.1:0-5542 GCA_964519535.1 uncultured Thermodesulfobacteriota bacterium
AACCCATAGTTCAAGCCAAACCGCCCGCCCAAGCCATAGCCGGGCTTCACCCCCTCGAGACTACCTTCTGGGTTGTTATCAGTGTCCGGGTCAACGATGACGTAGTCAAGGTTGCTGCGGGACGGCCGCAGATAGACCACCCCAGCGGATGCGCCAATGCCCGGCTTTGTCTCCGGTACCCGGACCAGGGACTCTACCGGGACTGCCGCAACAGGGGCCTCTTTTATCCGCGCCAGTTCCTCCTTGGCCTTGGCCGCCTCTTCCTTGGCCCTGGCCGCCTCTTCCCTGGCCTGGCCTGCTTCAGCCTTGGCCTCGTTGGCCTCGCCAATGGCCGTATCGAGCTTGTGCTCCATCTCCTTGATCATCTGGTAGAGCTCTTCATTGCTCGGTGCCTGGGCCCAGGCGACAGCAGGCAGGGTCACTAATAAGAGCATGACCACGATACATCTTTTCATGAGCCTATATCTCCCTTCCTGGTTTTTAGTGAAAATTTTCGCAATAAAAATTACACATATATAACCTCGTGTCAATAAAAAAGATTCGGGGAATGTTACTGGAATAATTAGTACAGGAGGCACGATCCTCCTAACTGATGGTCATGACACGGCGAACCGCTACGGTATGGTCTTTTTGGTAAGGCCGGTGAGGGTTTGCCACATCTGCTGAGGGGTCTGGCACGCCGGCAATGGCTTGCGCACTTCCTCTTTCCTGAAATACTTCTATCAAGCCTGACACCTCACCTTCCCCAAATAGGCGGGTGCCATAGCAATACAAATATATCACAATTGAATAAATAACTTGACTTTGTAAAAAATATGATATATGAACATAAGAAATGCACCCAAAGGAGCACGGTAACGCTAGATCCCCACTCTATAACAAGGTGCATAAGCGGAGTAGCTTAGAGTGGCAGAGCACCGCTCGGTATGACCAGAACCCACCCAGGAGTTCCCCCTACTCCTGAAGGCAGGGCCGGAAACGGTCCTGCCTTTTTTACATGTGCCTTATACGCTATCTCCGGACAATACACTACACTACGGGATGGCCTTCTTGGTAAGGCTTGTGAGGGTTTGCCACATCTCCTGGGGGGTCTTGCAAGCCAGTAATTGTTTGCGCACCTTCTTCTCTTGAAATGTCTTGAGCAAACCTGAGAGGACCTGCAGGTAAAATACGCTCGTTGCCGAGGGGATGACGATGAGGAAGACGATGCGGGTCAACTGGCTTTTGGAGGGATCAAATTTTATCCCTCGCTTCTTAAGCCCGAGGGCAAAGGTCAGACCCCCGACCGCCACGCCGCGAACATGCGGGAATGCCAGGCCATGTTCCAGGGCGGTTGATACGATGGCCTCCCGCCTCAGGGCGGCCGTTAACACATCTTGAGGATTTTCAACAAACCCCTTCTCCGCCATCAACTGGATCAACTCGGCAAAGGCACCATCCCGGTCTTCGGCCTCAATCCGGGGGAGCATGAGTTCCGCAGATGAGAACCTGGCTACCCCGGTCCTCGGCTTCCCCCCCTGCTCGAGATCCTTTTTCAACTGTCGGGGCGCCCCCTCGAAGTGATACAGGATCCTCATACAACTGGGGCACTGATGAATCCCTTTTTTGGAGAGGATCTCCGCCGCCAAGGAGGTGGGCAAGGAGATACCGCACGCGGTACACGTGCCTTTGGTCTCGGGAACAACCGCGGTGTTATACCGTTTCTGCAGGCCTCGATACAGCGTTGCGATGTTTTGGGGAAGGTCTTTCATCAATGCCCTGATGGCGTTCTCGAGATCAACCAACTGGGCCTTGGGGACCAGGGTCCGCTGTTCCAACAGGGTAAAATCGAGTTCCTGGAGTTGAATCAGTTGCTGGAGAATCCGTTCCATGCGCCTCCTGTGGGCTCCATCGATGAAACGTTATGAGAGGGCCCGGTCTCCCGGGCCTGCTGCAACCCGATCCCCCCGTGCGCATTCATTACATGATACCTCGTCAATGCGCACGGAAACACAGCCGCTCCACATCCGTCAATGCCGATACCCCGCCCCCGCTCACCCCGAACGTAATGAGGTGCTTCCCCTGCGAGAGGGCCTCCTGCCGAATCCCATCAAAGGTATTGTTGACCATGGTGCTGCTGGTGACGAGCACCAGGTCACACCACTGGATCAACCCCTGGATTGCCGTCCGCCCATCCCAAATCTCAACGCCGAATTTCTGTGAGCCCACATTCTTCGGGTTGAGATCCGTGCACCGCACATTTGCCGCACCGAAGACCCTTACCAGGTTTTCGAGAATTGCCGGCTGGTACCCGACGAGGCCGATCTTGATCTTTCCGAATCTTTCAAGGAGATTCTTGGCGATCTCCTCAGCACACTCCTCCGGCTCTTGGTCGCGGCAATGGCGGGTTCCCTTGACCGTTCCCTGATAGGCCATCACGGCATTCAAGGTAGCAATCAATATCGCCCTATTGTGCTTTTGATCCAGGCTCAGGCCCAGCACTGCTTTCAACGGGCCATGAAAACTTTTGGGTTGGTCGGTAAAGGCCTGACCACAGCTCCCCCGAAACTGAGCCTCGATCATCACCTCTTTACCCTCCAGCAAGGCGTAATCCTCCCTGTTCGGGCTCCCGATGGCCTCCCGGGCAGTGAGGGGGGCAATGGTTATCTGGACATCCGCATCACCGAGCCCACTGTCATGCACCATGGCGGCAAACCGTTCTTTGGCCTGTTCAAGGAGAGGGGTTACTGCCAATAGCTCTTCACCTCCTCGGCATCGACGATGTATCCGCACCGCTTGAAAATCGCCTTGCCTGCAGGGGACGTGGCAAAATCAACGAACCCCCCTGCCCGTTTTGCGTCGCTGCTGTATGCCGATACCGCGATCTGCATCTTCCCGATCCCCGTAAGCTGCCCCGGAGCAATGAAGATCGTTTCAATCTTGTCGGAGGCCATGGTCCCGTAAAACTGCCAGATAATGCCGGCGTCAACCTGGCCCATCATCAGCATCGTCAAGAGATTGTTGGGGTCTGAGGCATAGGTCGCGACATTGTGCATGATTGCCTCTTCAAGACCTGCCGTGCGGAAGATCTCCGGGGCGTACTCCCCCAAAAGCGTAGTCTCCGGCCTGGTAATGGCCAATCGAACACCCTGCTTGGCCAGATCAGCCAACGAGTGGATCCCTTTGGGGTTGCCTCTCTTCACGGCAATGACAGGCACCAGATACGCGACGGTTTGTATTGTGGCGGGATCGATCGCCTTCTTTTCTATGGCGGTTTCCATAAATCTCTGTTCAGGGGCTACATAGATATCCCCGCTCTTGGCAAGCATCATCTTCGCAAGTATCTCCCCTCCCCCGCCATAGACCGTCTCTGCCGTTAGCGAATACTGCCCCTCAAATCCTTGGCAGATGGCATCGATGGCTGGCCATGCCCCTCCGGCGGCAAAGACGACCAAGGTATGCGCTCGGTCGGAACGGGAGCAGGCCGCAAACAGCATGAGACTCAGTACAAGGCTTGCTACTATGACCGATGTTGCGCGATTACAAACCTTTTTAGATAGCACCGTAATTCCTGTTCCATCCTCAGGGGACTATGCCGCCTTTTCCTTGTCCTCCTCGCGGAGTCTGTACCGCTGGGTCTTTCCTGTTGAGCTCTTGGGCAGCTCTTTGACGAACTCTATCCACCGCGGATACTTATATTTGGCCAATCTGTCAAGGACCCACTTCTTGAGCTCCTCAGCCAACTCCTCTGAGGGTTTGAACCCCTCTCGAAGGATGACAAACGCCCTGGGCTTTTCAAGACCCTTGTCGTCCTTATATCCAACTACCGCGGACTCAAAAACTGCCGGATGTCCGTCAAGACAATTCTCCACCTCGAGGGGAGAGACCCATATACCTCCACTTTTAAGCATATCGTCTGCGCGCCCCGCGCACCAGTAAAACCCATCTTTATCGATATAATATTTATCGCCCGTGTTGATCCATTCCCCTACCATCGTCTGACGGGATTTCTCCCGTTTGCGCCAGTAAAACTGCGCCGCACTTGCACCATGAACCATGAGGGTCCCTATCTCCCCCTGGGGCACCTCCACCTCTTTGTCGTCGACTATCTTGAGCTCATATCCCGGGACCGGCTTGCCGGTCGAACCGGGCCTTATCGCACCCGGCTGGTTGGAGAGGAATATATGCCCCATCTCGGTGGAACCGATGCCGTCGAGAATATCCACCCCGTAGCGCTCCTTCCAGCGATGATAGATTGCCGCGGGCAGCGCCTCGCCTGCTGACACGCAGAGACGGACCGAGGAGAGGGCGTGATCGGCGTCGGGATCAGGATCTACCTTCTGCTCCTTGTCGATCCGGGCCTGGTATTCCAACATCTGGCCGTAAAGGGTGGGGATGCCGAAGAATATCGTGGGCCGAAATTTTTCGAGATATCTGAACATGATATCCGGTTTGGGCGGTTGGGGGCTCAGTACGGCCGAGGCCCCTACCGACAAGGGGAAATACATCCCATTCCCCAGTCCATAGGCGAAGAACAACCGGGCCGCCGAGAAGCAGATATCATCTTCGGTGAGTCCCAGCACCCCCTGAGCATAGGCCTTGGAGGTCACCACCATATCATCTTGGGAATGGATGGCCCCCTTGGGGGAGCCCGTAGAGCCTGAACTATACAGCCAGTAGCCGACATCGTCATGGGTGGTAAAGGCGGTCTTGATGGTAGCGGCTGCGCCCTTATATTTTTGCTTGAAGGGAATAAGGGCGCCTTTCGTCTCCGAGATGACGATGATGTCGCGCAGAGAAGGCAGGTCCCCCTCGATCTCGTTGATGACAGGAAGGAGCTCTTCGGACACGGCGAGCAGGCGCGAACGGCTGTCGTTGAGGTAAAATTCGTAATCCGACGGAGTAAGCATGGTATTAACCGGTATGGGTATGGCGCCGATCTTGATCGATGCCCAGAAGATGGCGTAGAATTGAGGGATATCGAGCATCATTATCATCACCTTGTCTTCGATGCGTATCCCAATGTCGCGCATACCGTTGGCTGTTTTGTTGATCATCTTCTCGAGATCGCTGTACGTGTAATTGCGGAACTCGGTGTAGATGGCAACCTTATGCCCCTTGCCTTGACGGATGTTGCGGTCTACGAAGTAGTCTGCCGCGTTAAAAAATTCGGGCATCTCTAGATCACTCATTTATTAACCTCCTTATATAATATCAAAAAGTGCCGAACATCTTGACAAATGAACGCTTGGAGCCCCTCATTACATTTTCCCCCATCAGCACGTATGATACCATGTTGATAGAATTGTTTGGTAGAAATTATCCCCGCATCCATCGCGCACATGCTCACGGGAGAGGTGAATACGGGCGTTCACGCCAGCCACGGACGAATTTGAGGAAGCGTTCTTGATTCCATTAGACTCATAATCCTTTTTCAGATACAATGTAAGCATTACTTTGCTGAAGTGCAACATTATGTACCTCGGAATAGACGTCGGATCCATCACCACCAAGGCTGTGGCCACGGATGAGAAAGACCAGATCCTGGCAAAGGTCTACCTGC
>CAZFIR010000184.1:0-7565 GCA_964519535.1 uncultured Thermodesulfobacteriota bacterium
AGGCTGACCTCAGAATTGATACCTTCAGGTCCAGTGGGGCCGGCGGACAGCATGTGAACACGACCGATTCCGCCGTCCGAATCACCCATCTCCCCACCGGCATCGTGGTCCAGTGCCAAAATGAACGCTCTCAGCACAAAAACAGGGCCACGGCCATGAAGATCCTTAGGGCGCGCCTCTATGAGCTGGAGATGCACAAGCGGGCACAGAAGATGGAAGAGATCCACAAGGGCAAAAAGGAAATTGCCTGGGGGAATCAAATACGCTCGTATACCCTCCATCCCTATCGGCTCGTCAAGGACCACCGAACTGGTGTGGAAAAGGGCGATGCGGACAGTGTTTTAGATGGCGATATCGACCTCTTCATCGAGAGCTATCTGATGAATCGGTAGTCCAAAGGGGCATTGAGCGGAGGAGCTTGACTTTACACCGAAAGGGGTCTAAAATCATCGTAACTTATGGAAAAAGAAAATGAAATTGTACAGTTTGCGGTCTTAGAAGAGAAACTCAATAAGATACTGGAAGGATATACCACATTAAAGGAGGAAAGAGAGAAACTAATCTCGCAGATGCACGTAAACGAAGAGGAAGTTGAGAAGTTGAGGAAAGAGGTAACCACCCTGAAGAATGAGCGGTCGGAAGTTCGCGCAAGGATAGAACGGCTGATAGAGAGGCTGGAGGGGATCCCCTTAGAGTAATAACGACCCTCACCATTAACAGATGGGGATCAGCGATGGAGAAGACGAGTATTGACGTTGAGATTTTCGGGCACCGATTTAGGCTGAAAAGCGATTTTCCAGAGACAGAGGTGAAGCACGTGGCTGAATATCTTGATGCTAAAATGAGAGAAGTTGCACAGGGAACCAAATCGGTGGACAGTCTTCACGTCGCTATTCTCACAGCCTTAAATATCGCCCAAGATTATTTGCAGGAGAAGGGAAATAACGAGGAACTCCTGCAACGAATAGAGGAAAAGACCGATCGATTAGATGAATTCATAGCCTTAAAGATGGGGTGAAAAGGGCACAAGAAAGGTGAGTGGGTGAGACGTAGTTTTTGGCTGAGCTTCCCCAAAAAAGACCCCCAGGTCTTTGAACAAATAAAATGGTTTGCCGAGGTGAAGGAATATGCTGGCAGGACGAAGAAATCTCTTGCACTGTGATTGCCAGCACCGCCGTCAGTTCCAGGAGGACCTTTCCTGAACCTATACCAGCGGTAATACGTATCTAACCCCGCCCCTTTTCTCTCTTCAGAGAAGCCCTCTTTTACCTGTTGAATACCAGCGAGGAGGTGCTACATGCAGATATCTGCCATAATGTTTTTTATCGCCCTTGTCGTCTTCTGTGGGTTAGGTTTCGGCGTGGGGTTTTTTGTTCGTAAAAAATTGGGTGAGGCTCGGGTAGAGTCGGCAGAGAAAGCCGCCGAGAAGATCATAACTGAGGCCGAAAAGAAGGCTGAGATGCTGGAAAAAGAGGCCCAGTTGCAGGCCAAGGACACACTTTATCAGACCAAGGCCGACTTTGACAAGGAGATGGCCGACAAGAGGGCCGAACTACAACGATTGGAAAAGAGGCTTCTGCAACGAGAGGAAAATATCGACAAGAAAGTAGAGATCTTGGATTCTAAAGAGATAGAGATCAATAAGAAAGAAGGGGTCCTGACAGAAAAGGAAAAAGCAGTGAAGGATCAGGAGAAGAAGTATCAGGAGCTGTTATCGCAGGAAAAGGCCAGGCTGGAGAAGATCGCCAAGATTACCTCGGAGGAGGCCAAAAAGTTGTTGCTGGAACGGATGGAAAGCGAGGCGCGGCATGATGCAGCCAAAAGGATTAAAGGTATCGAAGATGAGCTGCGGGAGCAGGCGGCCAAGAAAGCAAAAGAGATCATCAGCCTCGCCGTACAGCGATATGCAGGTGAGTACGTCATGGAGAAGACGGTCTCGTTGGTCAATCTCCCCAACGAGGAAATGAAGGGAAGGATCATCGGGAGAGAAGGGCGGAATATTCGCGCTCTTGAGGCGGCTACGGGGGTGGATTTGATCATCGATGACACCCCTGAAGCGGTGATCATCTCAGGATTTAACTCGGTCAGACGAGAGGTTGCCAGGAAAGCCCTCGAGCGGTTGATTAGCGACGGCAGAATACACCCCGCTCGGATCGAAGAGATCGTTGCCAAGGTGGAACAGGAAATTGAGGCGAGCATAAAGGAAGCGGGGGAACAGGCCACGTTCGATGTCGGGGTTCATGGGTTAGACCCCGAGTTGGTCAAGATGATTGGCAAGCTGAAGTACAGGACCAGCTTTGCCCAAAACGTCTACGAGCACTCACTCGAAGTAGCCTTCCTCTGCGGGATCATGGCCTCTGAATTGAATCTCAACGCGAAGCAGGCCAAAAGAGCCGGGTTGCTCCACGATATCGGCAAGGCAGTGGACCATGAGGTTGAAGGGGTACACGCGAACATCGGCGCCGACCTGGCCAAGAAATATGGAGAATCCCAAGAGGTGGTAGATGCCATCGCCGCCCATCACGACGAGGCAGATCCCAAAAACATCTTGGCGGTCTTGGTCCAGGCGGCTGATGCCCTTTCCGGAGCTCGGCCCGGTGCCCGTCGGGAGATGTTTGAGACCTATGTCAAGCGTCTCGAAGACCTCGAGAGGGTCGCCAATTCCTTCTCAGGGGTCGAGAAGTCCTATGCCATTCAGGCAGGACGCGAGGTACGCATCATCGTCCAAAATGAGGAGGTCTCTGATGAGGAGGCGTTGATGCTCTCACAGGACATCGCCCGCAAGATTGAAAAGGAGCTGAACTACCCCGGGCAGATAAAGGTAACGGTCATCCGCGAGACACGGGCGGTAGAGTACGCGAAATAGAAAAGAGAGAGAAGGTTGCGGATATGCGGATACTCTTTATCGGCGATGTGGTAGGAAAAGGAGGAAGGCGAGCGGTGATAGACCTGCTCCCCACCTTCATGGATGAGGGGGTCGACTTTATCATCGCCAACGGCGAGAACGCCTCGGGGGGTATGGGGATCACTCCCCAGACTGCCGAGCATTTGCTTGATATGGGGGTCAATTGCATCACCTCAGGGAACCACATCTGGAGAAAAAAAGAGGTGACACCATTTCTTGAGAGGGAACCCCGTCTCCTGCGACCTGCCAATTATCCCCCTGGTGCGCCCGGAAGGGGAGCAGGGATATATGCGACTGCAAGTGGAACAAAGGTTGGCGTCTTAAACCTGGAAGGTCGAATTTTCATGCAGCCCCTGGAGTCGCCCTTTAAAACGGCTGAGGAGCATATCGCCTCTTTACGGAAGGAGACAAAGGTGATTATTGTCGACTTCCATGCTGAGGCTACCTCCGAGAAAATGGCCCTCGGCTGGTTCCTCGACGGCGAAGTCAGCGCTGTACTGGGAACCCATACCCATGTGCAGACGGCCGACGAGCGGGTGTTGCCCGGGGGGACGGCCTATATCACTGATGTGGGAATGACCGGTCCTTGTGACTCCGTGATCGGGGTTAAGAAGGAGATCGCCTTGGAGAGATTCCTCACGATGCTACCGAACAAATTTGAGCCCGCCTCGGGGAACGTGGAACTGCAAGGGGTAATCGTCGAGGTGGATGAGGGGACGGGTTTCAGTAACGGCATTCGCAGGGTCAAGATGGGTTTGGATTAAGAGACTCATGCAAAACATCTATGATATCTTAAAAGAGAGGGGGTTTATCGCAGGGGTCACTGATGAAGATGGTCTGCGTGATCTCCTGGGCGTCAAGAAGATCACGTGCTATATTGGCTTTGACCCCACAGCCTTCAGTCTCCACGTGGGCAGTTTGATCCCCATCATGTCCCTGGTGCATATGCAGCGGGCGGGTCATCGGCCGATCCCCCTGGTGGGGGGGGGTACGGTCCTTGTCGGCGATCCCAGCGGCAAGACAGAGATGAGACAGCTCCTTACCTTGGAAGAGGTCGAGGAGAATGCCAAGGGCATTAAAAAACAACTATCCGCATACCTTGATTTTAGTGGGGACAAGGCCCTGCTCTTAAATAATGCCGCGTGGTTGGTCCCATTAAACTACATCGAATTCCTACGGGACATCGGGAGACATTTCAGCGTCAACAGAATGTTGACCGCCGACGCGTATCGTACAAGGTTGGAGACCGGCCTCAATTTTGTGGAATTCAACTATATGCTCCTGCAGGCTTACGACTTCCTGCATCTCTACCGTGAATATGAGTGCCTCCTCCAGATGGGCGGGAGCGATCAGTGGGGCAATATCGTGGCCGGCGCTGACCTCATCAGGAGGATGGAGGGTGGCATGGCCTACGGCATGATCTTCCCACTGATCACCACGGCGTCTGGAGATAAGATGGGCAAGACCGCTCAGGGGACCATCTGGCTGGATCCCGAACTCACCGCTCCCTATGAATACTATCAATACTGGATAAACACCGATGATCGTGACGTGGAGCGTTTTTTGGCCCTGTTTACCTTCTTACCCCTGGAGGAGGTCAAAAGATACGGTCAGCTCACCGGGGCCGACCTCAGGGAGGCTAAAGAGGTCTTGGCCTTTGAAGCTACCAAGATCACCCACGGTGAAGAGGAAGCCGCGAAGGCCCGCGAGACATCACGTATGGCCTTCGGCAACGAGGAGGGAAACCTCGAGGCCATGCCCACCACTACGCTGCGGAAAGGACGCCTCGAGAAGGGGGTAACCGCCTGGGAGCTCTTCGCCGAGACTGACCTCTGTACATCCAGGGGGGAGGCGAAAAGGTTAATCTCGCAGGGTGGGGCCTATGTGAATGGGAAACGCCTCAACGGGATCGATGAGTTGATCACTGCGGAGCATCTCCAGGAAGGTACCATTATCCTGCGGGCGGGCAAGAAGCGTTACCATCGCGTTGTACTGAACAAGGGGTAATTGAAGGAGGGGAAATCATGGCGGAAAAGGGCAGACAGGACGCACTGGAGATTGCGCTCAACAACGAGACAAAAGAACGGGAATTCTATCTGAAACACGCCAGGCGGACCAAACATCCCCTGGGCAAGATTATGTTCCAACAGATCGCGGATGAAGAATTGGAACACTACGAGCGCCTCAAACAGCTTCACGAGAAGTGGGAGCGGGGGGAACAATGGCCCAAGACCGTCCCCCTCGAAGTGCACGGAACCGTCGTCAACAATATCCTTAACGGTATCATCAAAAAGGTCGAGGAAACGCAGGAGGCAGATGCTGATGACCTGAAGGCGGTGCGGACAGCCATTGATTTTGAGGCCAAGGGTGCGAAGTACTATGCCGAGCTCAGAGATATGGTCTCTGATCCCAAAGAGAAGAAGTTCTTCGACCTTCTTTCACAGATTGAAAACGAGCATTACCTGTCCCTGAAAGATACCGAGGAGTACTTGACCGATCCCGCCTCCTGGTATCGGAAGGCAGAGCACCACAGCCTGGATGGCGGTTAGCAGCCACCCGATACTAAAACGGTGTGCCCTGACAACACTGGCTAATCGCCCTTGAGGCTATCGAAAGTCCTTGTATTTTTTGCAAAGGGCAAGAAGGAGGATACCTGATGAAAAGAAAAAAGGGGTTATTCGTGACGTTACTGACAATCCTGCTCCTGCTGGTTGTCTCTCATCAGGCAGTGCTGGCAGCAGAGAGCGTGGTACGCTTAACAGTTCCCAGTTGCAGCTGACCAAGCATAGAGTCTAGGATAAGTTCTATCCTAAAAAACATTGATGGTGTCTCGGAGGTCGAAACTGATCTGAGAGAGCATACCGCTACCGTGGCCTTTGACGATCAGATGACCAGCGTAGAGCACATCATAGCGGCCCTTGAGAGGAACGGATTCTCCGTTCAAGGGGAACCCACGTTTTTAAAGTAACGACAACGGTGAGGATGTCACCGTAAGGGGGAGACCGTCGGTGATCCCCCATCACGGTTTCACAGTAAGGGAGAGCGATCTCCCTTATTTTATTGACGAGCGCAGTAAATAATCATACCTTCTCCATTCAGATGAATGCCTCATCATTGAAAAGTCACACCACCGATCTGACTGCTGGGGACCTGTGGGTCCATATCTGGCAGCTCTCCTGGCCCATGCTCCTCATCATGCTCTTTAACTTCGTGGTGGGGCTCACCGATATCTACGTTGCCGGGCTCATCAATCCGAAGGTCCAGGCCGCAGTCGGGTTCGTCAATCAGCTCTACTTTCTCCTGATCATCATCGCCAATGCCATCAGCATCGGGACCGTGGCCCTGGTCTCCCGGAACATCGGTTCAGGTGACCTCGCCAGGGCACGGATAAATGCGAAGCAGTCCTTGATCTTCGGATCGCTCATTGCCCTGGTGCTGACGATCGCCGGCCTTGTCTTCTATCGGGAGATCATCGCTGCTGCGGGATTCCCCCCGGAGATCAGGACAATCGGCGAGACCTTCTTGTGGATCTTCGCCTTCGCCCTGGGGCCGAGCTACCTCCTCATCATCTCCAATGCCGTATTCCGCGCCAGCGGCGAGGTGCGAAAGCCCTTGCTGACCATGTTCGTGTTCAGTGCGGTCAATGTCCTCGGGGATTTCGCCCTGGTCTTCGGCATCCCTCCTTTTCCCCGGCTGGGGTACCCCGGTATCGCCCTGTCCACGGCTATTGCGGCGACCATCGGTATGGGTATTAATTTTATCTTCTTCTCATTTCCGCGATGGAAGGCCCTCTACCAGCGTCCCTGGTCCATCTCAATCGCCTCGATCAAGACCATCGCCAACCTGGGCTGGCCAGCAGGCCTGCTGCAGATCGCCTGGAACGCCGGGAGCATCGTCCTCTACAACATCCTCGGCCGGTTAGGAGGTGCGAGCATCGTGGCCCTCGCCTCGCTCACCAACGGCCTCAGGATAGAGGCCATCATCTTTCTCCCTGCCTTTGCCCTCAACATGGCCGCCTCGGTCCTCGTGGGGCAAAACCTCGGGGCAAAAAACCCGGACCGGGCCGCCGCCGTAGGGTGGAAGATCGCCTGGGTGGGGGTCGTCCTCTTGAGCGCCATCGCAATATGCATTTTTATCTGGGCCGAATACTTCGCCTCTTTTTTAACAAAGGAGCCCGCAGTCCTTGCGGAGACGACCCGCTATCTGCGGATCACCATGTTCTCCGAGCCCTTTATGGCCCTGAGCCTCATCCTGGGGGGCGGCCTCCAGGGTGCCGGCGATACCAGGGGCAACATGTGGGTGATCGTCATCTGTATGTGGTTTATCCGCCTCCCCCTGGCCTATCTCTTGGCCCTGGTCCTGGGATATGGGGCCATGGGTGTCTGGGTGGCGATGATCTTCTCCATGATGGTTCAAGGCCTACTCATGGCGCGGCGCTTTTACCGGGGGCAATGGAAGGCGTTGAAGGTGGAATAGCAAACTGCCCCGCCAGGGGCGGGGCTTGAGGGGTCAAGGATGCGAGGATTCGAGGGTTCGAGCGAAAAACGGAGGTGGCTCTTTGGCCAAAGGATAAACGCTTTTACTTGAACCCTGTGTCGTAATACGACACCCCCTCAATAAGAATATCCGAATGGTAGGGGGGAATCCTAGACCCCTCCCG
>CAZFIR010000185.1:0-3700 GCA_964519535.1 uncultured Thermodesulfobacteriota bacterium
TTCCCATCGAAGAGCACAAAGCGCACCAGCTCGATCTCCGGGTGATCCATCATGTAGTCCCGCACTGTGCCGAGGGCAATGGGGGCAGCCTCAGACAGAGGATAACCATAGGCCCCGGTGCTGATGGAGGGGAAGGCGACGCTCTGCAGCCCGTTCCAGCTTGCTACCTCCAGGCTCCGGCGATAGGCGCTGGACAAGAACTCTGGGGCCCGCGCCCCATCCCGGCGGTACACAGGCCCTACTGTATGAATGACGTGTTTCGCCTTGAGGTTATACCCCTTGGTGATCTTGGCATCACCCGTCTCACAACCCCCTAAGGTCCGGCACTCCGCCAACAGGTCCGGCCCAGCTGCCCGATGGATGGCCCCATCCACTCCCCCTCCGCCTAACAAAGTTGGGTTGGCGGCATTGACGATGGCGTCCATTGCCTGCTGCGTGATGTCCCCCTGCACCAACTCCAGGGTTGCGTTACCGATGGTGATCTGCATAATCTCCTCCTTTCTCCTGTATAATAATTCACCACGAATTTTCACGTCCCGCACTGTGTCACCATGTGACATCCCGTCCTTTAGACTATTATAGAAAGTAGAGCGGGACTTTCAGTATAATGATGCTCCTTTAAATCTTTCAAGGACATCATGCCGCTCCCGCTCCTCAATATAGAGATAAGGATTACGGCCGAAGGTGGCCCTTTGGCCAGATCCCTGCCGCTCTGCGGCATCCCCTCATCAAGAATCCAAAGGTTGGGGGGTAAACGGGAGATGTCGCCCCCGCCCCGCAGCAAAGAATAAAGAATGCGGGGTCCCCAGGGGGAAAAGCGACAGAATTGCACTGCACTAATACGATAATTCATCTTTATTATTCTAACCGTAAGAATCCGTGTTTTTCCGTGGTAAACTATTGTTCTTCACACGATGTAATTGCTCCCAGACCTGCTGGGCAAGGGTGCTGTTCATCCCCGGCACTTTCGCCAACTCCTCAGGGGAGGCCTTGAAGACCCCTTCCAATCCCCCCAGGTGCTCCAACAGGGCGCGCTTTCTCCCCTCCCCTATCCCCCGTATTTTATCGAGGACGGAGACAAGCCCCTCCTTTCCCCGAAGCCGCCTATGATAGCTGATGGCGAAGCGGTGGGCCTCATCCCTGACCCGCTGCAGGAGCAGCGCGGCAGGGGATGAGCCGCGCAAAGGGATGCCTTCTTTCCTGTTGGGGAAGAAAACCTTTTCCGCTTCCTCGGGTTTGCGCTTCTTGGCCAGGCTCAGGGCATCCACCCCCTCTATCTCCAATTCCCTGAGGACCTCCAGGGCCACATTGAGCTGTCCCTTCCCCCCGTCAATGAGGATCAGATCGGGGAGATTTCCTTCCTCTTTACCACGGCGTAGTCTCCTCAAGAGAACCTCATAGGTCATGGCGTAGTCGTCGATCCCCTCCACGGTCTTGATCCGGTATCTGCGATAGCGGGTCTTGGCCGGCGCCCCCTCCTCGAAGACCACCATGGAGCCTACGGCGAGCCCCCCACCCAGGTTGGAGATGTCAAACCCCTCGATCCTCGTGGGGATCTGTGTCAGCGAAAACCGCTCCCGCATCTCCTGCAGGGCATCCTCCCCCTGGAGCTGACCGTGGAGCTTGCCCTCGGCATTCTCCTGCGCCATCTGGAGAAGGTCATACCCTTTGCTTCCCTTGCGGGGGCAACGGATGCGGACTTTCTTCTTTCCCCGCTCCCCTAATACATCCTCCAGGAGGGTGGCGTCCTCCAGAGGCAATGGGACGAGGATCTCCTGGGGGATGAATTGCCCCTCCCCGTAAAACTGGTGCAGGAAGGAGGATACGACCTCCTGGTCAGGGAGCCCTGCATCCTTGATGGTAAAGAACCGCCCTCCCAGAAGCCTCCCCCCGCGGACGAAGAGGACCTGGATCCCGATCTTTCCCCCTTCTCTCGCAAGACCGACGGCATCTCTATGTGAGCTCTCCTGGGAGACCACCCGCTGTGCCTCAATGATCCGCTCCAGGGCGGCGAGGCGGTTCCTGGTCCTGGCCGCCTCCTCAAACTTCAGGGCCTCGGCCTCCTGATTCATCCTGCGGTGCAATTCCTCGGCGAGATAATCGCTCCGCCCCTCCAGAAAGAGGCGAACCTGATCCACGATCAGGCTGTACTCCTCCTCGCTTACCTCATTGCAGCACGGCCCCAAACACCTCATCATCTGGAAGTTGAGGCACGGGCGGCTGCGGTGGGCGAACTGCGTTGCGCTGCATCTGCGCAGGGGGAAGGCCTTGTGGATGACCTTGAGGGTCTCACGCATGGAGGTCGCCGACGGGAAGGGGCCGTAGTAGAGGGCGTTGTCCCCCCTCATCCGCCTGACCACGGAGAGCCGGGGGAAGGACTCCCCCACGCTGAGCCTGAGCAAGGGATAGCGCTTGTCGTCCCTGAGCTGGATATTGTAGCGGGGGTGGTGTTCCTTGATCAGGGTGTCCTCTAAGATCAGGGCCTCCTTCTCCGTGTGGGTGGCGATGTGGTCTATCTGTCCAACCTTGGAGAGCATGATGGAGGTCTTGACGTCCTGCTCCCGCCCCTGAAAGTAGGCCTTTACCCGCTTGCGCAGGTCCTTGGCCTTGCCGACGTAGAGGACTCCGCCGCCAGCATCCTTGAAGAGGTAGACCCCCGGGGCCTGGGGCAGGGCATCCACCTGGGCTTGCAGCTCCGTCTCACTCATCGATCGGTATATCCCTCGTAATGGCGGCCTCCTGGAGGCGCTGGATGCGATCCCTGAACTCGGCTGCCCGCTCGAACTCCAAGCGCTCGGCCGCCTGCCGCATCTCCTTCTTGAGCCGCTTGATGGCCTGAGGAACCTCTCGGGGGGAGAGGTACCCCTCCGCCTCCTCCCGCACCACCGGCACGGTATAGTAATCGGCCTCATACACGGAGCCGAGGACATCACGGATCGACTTGGTGATGGTCTCCGGCGTGATGCCGTGGGTCTGATTGTACTCCTCTTGGATGCTCCGCCTCCTGGTGCTCTCCTCGATGGCCCGGGCCATGGAGGGGGTGATCCCGTCGGCGTAGAGCAGGACCTTGCCTGCCACGTTCCGGGCCGCCCTGCCGCAGGTTTGGATCAGGGCCCGCTCCGAGCGCAGAAACCCCTCGCGGTCGGCGTCGAGGATGCCCACTAAGGACACCTCGGGGATATCGAGCCCTTCGCGCAGGAGGTTGATCCCCACCAGGCAATCGAACTTCCCGAGCCGCAGGTCTCTGATGATCTCCACCCGCTCCAAGGTGTCGATCTCAGAATGGAGGTACCGCACCCGCACCCCGAGGTCGGCGTAGTACTCGGTCAGGTCCTCGGCCATCCGCTTCGTCAGCGTGGTGACCAGCACCCGGTCACCCATCTCAACCCGTTCTTTGATCTCGCCGAGGAGGTCATCCACCTGGTTGCGCGCCGGCCTGACCTCGATGGCCGGGTCCATCAACCCGGTGGGCCTGATGATCTGTTCCGCCACCCTCCCGTTGCTCTTGGCTAGTTCATACGCACCCGGCGTGGCGGAGACGCACACGACCTGCCTGGCCCGCTCCTCGAACTCCTCGAAGGTGAGGGGGCGGTTGTCCAGGGCCGAGGGGAGGCGAAAACCGTACTCCACCAGGTTCTCCTTGCGGGAACGGTCCCCATAGTACATCCCCCCGAGCTGGGGGATCGTCACGTGGGACTCG
>CAZFIR010000186.1:0-11649 GCA_964519535.1 uncultured Thermodesulfobacteriota bacterium
CAAGGGCATCTGCGGTCAGATCAAGTGACTTAATCACGTTTCGCGCCATGCCTTTCACCGTGTGCAACGATCTGCCGCCTATGGCTTCTCCTGCACCGAGTGCAAGACCTCCGGCCCATTGGAAACCCGCTTCCCGGGCGAATTGCCGACAGATCGCAAGTGCGGTATCGCTCTGCTGTGCCTCAGGGAAGCCAGAATTCACGATACACAACAGCCTCTGTTCCCGTAGATCTTTTTTTGCCTGGCGATCCTCGGCGATAAGCTCCATGGCCCTGACGACCATATAGGGTACGCTGTCTATGTAAAGGGGGCACGCTATGACCATGATGTCGGCCTGACGTGTTGCCCTTAATAATCCCCCTTCGCCCTTGTCCGATCTCAAGGACTTATGGATAAACAACGTCTCTGTCTCAAAACCCTTCGTGCGGAGCTGTTCGAGGAGATAGGTGCCAAGGGACTCTGACGTGCTGGGACCTTCCTTGGCGCTGCCAATGAGGAGGAGAACTCGTTTCTTCGAAGCCATTATGCTACTCCTATCGCAGTGAGCAGCGATTGGATTTGCTTGCGGTTTTTTCCCGCGCCCTGGTCGCTCAAGATCACACCTGCGATATGAGCGGGAACATGCAAGTTAAGCGCGTTGCGTTTAATGAGGGTCTTAAAAATCTTCTCGCTCTCCTTGTCTGCATGGGGAAGGACGCCCACGCCCATGAGACGAGGGTATCGATCATACCGTGGCTTATGATGCAACTCTCCTGTGATCTTCATAAAGAAGGGAGAAACCAAACAAATAAGGGCACGATCTAATGCCTTCTTAAGCTCCGCAGAGTAACCGCCGAAGGTTACCGGCGTGAAGAAAATGGACACGTCGCTTTGAATAAACTGCCGGGCTATCGTACGGCCAGCATCATTAAATCGACACATTCCAGGGGTCTTTACCCAACACCCAAAACAGCCCACACAGTGGCCAATCTTTTGCCCGCGAAGAGCATATGATGTGACCTCCCATCCGATACCGATGAGTTCGTCAACGATAATGTCATGCACGCTGTCCGATGCGTTGTCATTGTTACGTGCACCATTTAAAATTACTGCCTTCACGTGTATCCTTTTTGTTTGCTCAGCATATATGCGATATCAGACCATCATCTCGTCTTAAGCTCCCTCACCATTCTAAAACCGAGCCAATCGCGTCGGCTGCCCGGTTTGCCCCTGATGCGAGCAGAGCAGCGCAGGTACTGAGCGCCATTGCTCCAACTCCCCCCTCGCACGATCCGGTAGCCCGAAGCATCTTTGATGATGCGCAGGATACGGGAGTATACGCCTCCGTATATATCCGTATACGTGTTGCCGATAAAAACGGGATTCTCTAAGGTACCCCTTGCTTTGTAGTAGGCCTTTTTGTCGGAGATATCGAGACACCATTCCCACACATTGCCCGACATGTCATATATCCCAAGGCCGTTGGGCTTTTTGCGACCCACGGGATGAGGGCCTCCCCCTGAATTATTTCTATACCACGCGGCGACATCCACATTCTGCCACCCGGCGTACCGCTGTTTCTTCCCGCTGCTCCTGCACGCGTATTCCCACTCCGCCTCCGTGGGGAGACGGAACGTGTAGCCCGTCTTGGCCGTCAACGTGCTTGCAAACTCCAGGGCCTCGCTCCACGAGACCTTCTCAACGGGGCATTGTGACCCGCAGCGCTTAAAATCAGAAGGATTATATCCCATGAGCCGCTGCCATTGCTTCTGGGTCACCTCATGTCGCGCCATCCAGAAACCGCTCAGACAGACCTTGTGGACGGGCTTTTCGTTATCATTACAGTCACTTGTCCAATCCCCGCATCCCATCTCAAAGCACCCACCCGGCACCCAGACAAAGCTCATCCGGAGCTCAGGGTCTCTCCAGACCTGCCCCGGTTTCAATGTGCCCTGCACCTCCTTTTTACGCTTCACCACCTTCTTCGCCGGGGGCTGCTTTTTTTGCTGCTGAGCCGCCCTCCCCGTTATCTCTACCAGATAACCGACCATTACCTGCCCCTGTGCCTCTTGGATCTTCGCCACAGAGGATTTTTGAAAGGTACGAGTTATGGTAAAGCTCGCCACATATATGGACCGGGATTCCCTCTCTACGCCGACGAGGATCGTGTAATATATCTTTCCTGTATCGCCGACCTTGAGACCATCCGCAGACCCGATATCCGTCCGCACATATCCCCCCCCGACGGAGGTAACCTGCCCCTGCACGCCGGCATGAGCCTGGAGGGCACAGCACAAGGCGAGACACCCTATCGCCAAGAAATAAAAAAAGGCCCTTTTAAAACGAGCGTCCATTGGGCAGATTGGCTTGTTTCCCCACACGCTATTCACTCCGGTGACTCACCTCCCACATCGGTTTTCTCTTCCGCGCTAGGCCTCTTATAAAACTTGTCCGGCTCTACATAATGAGAGACAAAAAGATAGGCCAAAAATATGAATACGGCCATCAGGAGGCCAATGGTGGCAATGAGAAACCTCCGCCTCTTCCTCTCCTTCTCCACGTACGCTGACTTCAGTGATACCGTTTTTGCCCTGACCCCCAACCCTTTTATCCGCTTCAGTTCGCCGAACTCGGCGGCGACCACCGTGATGTTGTCATGCCCACCCCGCTTGCGGGCCATATCGACCAGCTTTGCGCACGCCTTCTGGACATCCGGGGTATTGTGGACGGTGGAAAGGATCTCGTCTTCTTGCGCCAGGTTGGTCAGGCCATCGGTACACAACAACAGGACATCCCCCTCCTCCAGTTCTATGCCGATAGGCTGATCAATTGCCACCTCCTCCTTGGTCCCGATGGACCTGGTGAGCATACTGTTCATGGGAGTATTTTTCACCTCTTCCCGAGTGGCCTTGCCTTGTTTAATCATGTCTTCGGCAAGGGTATGATCTTCTGTCACCTGCCTGATCTCCCTCCCCCGAAGATGGTAGGCCCGGCTATCCCCCACATGGCCAAGGTACGCCTGCTGTCCGTCGATTAACGCCGCCGTGAGCGTCGTTCCCATCTCTACTGCTTTGGTCTTTCCTCTTTCAAAAACCGCTTGATTTGCCCCGCGCAGCGAGGCAGTAATAAATTCCTTTATTGCCTCAACTGACATCTCCGATTTCGATTTTTCTAAAAAGCGAGACTTGACTATATCAACCGCCGTCTCGCTTGCCTCTTTACCTGCCTCCTGCCCACCCATCCCATCGGCCACGAGAAGCAGGGTATATCTATCAGCTGAGCTCTCCGCCTTCGTGGCAAGCTCAATATAGTAACTATCCTCGTTCGCCTCCCTCACACATCCCACATCTGTCTTTTCCCCGATGGATATCTTCATGCTAGACACCTCTTTGTTTGTGAGAACAACCTATATCCGAATAATCAAAAAAACCTATTGATGAAGACTTTTGTCTGAACTGAACTGAATAACCAAGCATTGGTAAGATAGTATGAATGGCCCTTAACCAGATCTTTCGGCGCCCTTCGCCTTTTTTGATCGCACAAGAGCGGTGACGATGATCGCCATGCAAAGTGCCATCGCCACAGATATGAGGACGATGGCTATCAGATAATATCGCTCGGTCTTCTTGCGGTACGCATTGAGCGCACCGGTACCCATTTGCGGTTTCAGGGTCGCCAGATAGAGCCGTTCCACCTCCGCATTTCCTTTTGAGGTCTTCAATTGCACCCGGAGTCGATGCCAGCCACTGTCCAGGGATTTCCCCGATTGCAGGGTGACGCGGTATTGATTGATCAACTGCCTGGCAATGGCCCGGTACAGGTTGGGCAATTCGCCCGATTCCTGGGCGAAAAAGGCGCGTCCTCCGGACCTGCCCGCTATGGCCTCGAGGGCTTGTGCGTCCACCTCTTTCCCCAGGCCGACCGTGATCACCGGGACGCCGATCCCGATAGCCTTGTCAATTACCTGCTTCCTGGAGGCCGTGCTCCTGTTCTCCTTCCCATCGGTCAGGACCACAACGGCCCTCCTGCCCGCAAATGGGGGCAGCAGCTCAAGAGATTTCATGATGGCATCGTTGAGTGCAGTATCCTTCCCCACGGTGATCTTATCAATGGCCTTCCGGAGAGACCCCTTATCTGAGCTCAGGTGGGAGATGACGGTAACGTGATCATCAAAGCTGACGATCCCCACCCGATCGATCGCCCTCATCTCCCCGAGGAAACCCTTACCCGCCCTGAGGGCGTCCCGTACGGGCTGGCCTCTCATGCTTCCGCTTCTGTCGAAGGCCAGCACCACCGAGAGGGGTTCCTCCCCTCTCTCTAAGGGGAAGACCCCCTTCATCCGTACGGCACTGCCGTCCTCCTGAATGCTGAAGTTCGAGACATTCAGCCCCTTGAGAGGGGTGCCCCGCTCATCAGCGGCCGTGAGATAGATCCTGATCTCTGGAAATCGTTCGATGTTGATCTGGTTGAGGGTAAGGACCGCCCCGGCGACAACAGCAGATGGCAGAAGGGTAATCACAAGGCCCGCAAGGCCTATAATGATCTTACCCCGTATCAGGAAGGATGTGTTACGTCGTGATCTGATCATGATGGCAATCCTTTCAGCGAGCGCTTTTTGCAGTAACCTCTCGTCCCGCATCAGGGGATGCAGCGGGGACCTTCCCGTTTCTCCATGCGGGAAAGCCCCCATCTCGGAACTGAAGGCACAGAGGATTGCTTACGTCATAATGCAAGCATACTCACAGATTCGATTACAGCATCGTGAACTTCAGCTTCACCGCCCCCATAACGATCTCGTCGCCGTCATTGAGCTCCTGTAATCCCTCCACCGCTGCCTTATTGACCTTGGTCGGGTTCGTGAGGCTCTTATTGCTCAAGATGTATTTTTTGTTTTTGAAAGTAATCTGCGCATGCTCGGCGCTCACGGTGGGATCGCTGAGGGTCAAATCACCCGTCTCTCTCCCGATGATATTCTGTTTTTTCAGGATATATTTCTCCCCCTTACTGGGTCCGCTGAGCATCTCCAGTTGTGCGGGGATTGAGGGGACTTCTATGGTCAGCTCGGGAGAAACCTGCTTCATCTCATCAGCGGTAACCGGACGGGTGGGCTCGATACCACCAGCCTCCTCGTAGGCAGGCCCCATGGCGACCGGTCTGCGCAGCATATAGACCAAGATCCCGATCAGGATCAGCACGATCACAGCCGCACCGATGACGATAACGGGCAAGAAATTTCCCCCGCCCCTCTTCAGTTCCTTCAGGTACGGTGTCTGAGTTCCCGCCTTCATGGTCACGATCCCCTCAACAATGAAGCTCTGACCAGGGGCTGGAAGCTCGTTGGTCTTGATCTCAATGGTCTCTTCGCTCTCATCCCGCACGGTGTAAAAGCCGCTCTTGAGCCCGATCTGCTCGGGAGTCACATCGACGACAACCCCTTTAATCTTTACGGAAAGATTATAATACTTGGAGGGATTTTGTTTAACTTCGCTAACAAAGACCCCTTCGGCGGCCCAACCCTGTGCGATAAACCCCATGACGACCAACAACGCCAAGCCTACACCCCAATAAAAAATCCTCTTCGCCTTCATTGTTTCTCTCCTTTCTCTTAAAAATTAATCAACTGCAATCCCTTCCTTGCCCATATTCCTCTTCAGTGCTGCCAAGAGGGCCTCGACGCTCTTGTAGCGGTCCGTGGGCCTCTTGGCCAACATCTTGAGGACTATCCTTTCCAGCCCGGCCGGTATCTTACGATTTATGGACCGCGGCTTCGGAGGCGGAGATTCCCGGTGCTTGATGAGGACCTTGAGGGGGTCGACGTCATCAAAGGGACGTTGGCCGGTAAGCATCTCAAAAAAGACCACTCCCAGAGAATAGATGTCGGAACGACCATTGACCTTCCCGCGGGAAACTTGGTCGGGTGACATGTAGTACGGTGTCCCCAGGTAGGTGCTCCGGGTGCCCACCGTGCCCAAGTATGCGGCATGCGCTACCCCGAAATCCATCAGCACCACCTTGCCCTTGCCTTTTTTATCGGGAAGCATGATATTCTCGGGCTTTATATCCCGATGGATAACGCCCTTGTCGTGAGCGTAATCGAGGGCGCGGCATACCTGCATCACTGTCCGTAATGTCTCCTTGATGGGCATCTTGCCATGCGTGTCCAAATACCCTCGCAGATCGATCCCCGGCAAATATTCCATGGCAATATAGGTGAGGCCGCCCTTTGAAGTCCCGTATTCGTAGATGCTGATTATATTATCATGAAGGAGTTTTTGACCCAACTCTGCCTCGCGGCGGAACCGTTCAATAAACCTGCGGTCATGCTGAAACTGATCATAAGGGACTTTTACAACCACCGCCCCCCCCTTTTTGACATGGGTTGCCTTATAGATCGTGGCCATCCCGCCGCTGGCGATCTTCTCCAGAATCCGATAATTGCCAAGGGTGGCGGCCCGTTTGAGCGTGATACCCTTTACAGGGAGGGAGATCTTGAGCGGTTTTGACGGAACTTTGACTTTCGCTGGCCTCGTGTGCTTCTGTGCCTTTCGGATCACAGGTTTGATCATAGGGGTGGGGCTTTTCCTGGCAGGAATAGCCCTCATGATCAAAGTCAGGACGACCACCCCGGTCAACAGCAGGAGTACCAGCATCACCACCCACGGATTTATGAATTCAGCGAACAGTTCTCGAAGCGGCGGGACTAAAACCTCGCCCGTAACGAGCGGCCTTCCCCCGGCTCGCGCGAGCACCAGTGGAATGCGGGTAGTGCGCCCGCCCTTTACGCTGACTATCTGTTCGACCTTCGCATAACCCTCAAGCTCCAAACGTAGCTTATGGCTCCCGGTAGGGATGGCATGGATTATGATATCCGTCTCGCCAATGCGGGTATCATCCAGATACACGGCGGCACCAGCGGGTCGTGAGGTGATACGCAGTGAGCCCGATTCAAGGGCTGAGGTAACAGTACTATGAAAGAGAAGGATCGTGAAGATGAGAAATAGACACCTCAGTGACTTCCTCGGCATACGAATACCCCTCACCAACTCTTACGCGCTGCTCGGATTTTTTGCCGTGGGAATTATTACGTTTTTAGTGTACCACATTCTCCATTACTGGGCAACAAAAAGTCCCGTGTGTAAAACTAAGGTAACAGATGGATGATGGTCTTCCTTAATCACCCTGTCGCCCATGTCAGGGCACTATCCATCCCGTCTTGACAGGGTCACCGATTAGTTATAACGTAGTGATGAAAAGGCGTGGAAGATGGAGAACTTAGCCGTCATCATCCTGGCCGCCGGGAAGGGGAAACGGATGCGCTCGGACCTGGTCAAGGTCCTCCACCCCTTGCTGGGAAGGCCGATGTTGGGGTACCCGTTGGAGGTCACCCTCGAGAGACTACAGCCGGAAAAGACCGTTGTGGTCGTCGGACACCAGGGCGAACAGATCCAGGACTCTTTCTCAGACCCCCGGATCACCTTCGTCCTGCAGAAAGATCAGCTCGGTACAGGTAACGCCGTGTCAATGACCGAGCCGATCCTCGGGGATTTTAGAGGGACCATCCTCATCCTCTGCGGCGATACCCCCCTCATCACTGCCAACACCCTCACGGAGATGGTGAATCACCACCGGACAAAAAAGGCTTCTCTCACCCTCCTGACGGCGAACCGTGAAGACCCCTCAGGCTATGGGCGTCTGATACGGGGAACCCTGGGCAAGGTGCACAAGGTGGTGGAGGAAAAGGATGCCACCGACCGGGAGCGGGAGATAAAAGAGGTTAATACGGGAATCTACTGCGTGAAGGCCCCCTTTCTCTTCAAGGCCCTGGCCAAAGTGCGCTTGGATAACGCCCAGGGAGAGTACTATCTGCCGGATATCATCGGGGTCGCCCATCATAAGAAAAAGAGGATCGGCGCCTTTTTAGCCCCCGATCCTGCGGAGATCATGGGGATCAACACCAGGGCAGAGCTTGCTCAAGCCGAGGATATCCTGGCGGAGCGGGTGCGGCAGCACTGGATGGCGGAGGGGGTAACCATTCAGGATACCCAGAGTGTCTATATCGAACCTTCTGTGCGCATCGGGAAGGATACCCTTATTCACCCCAACTGCTACCTGCGCGGAAAGACTGTAATCGGCGAGGGGTGTCGGATCGGGCCGCAGGTAGAGATCTGCGATTCCCAGATCGGGAAGGGGGTGCAGATCAGATTCTGCACCATGATCACGGAGAGCACGATTGAAGACGGCGCTATGGTGGGCCCTTTCTCCCATCTGCGCCCCCACTGCTACCTGGAGAAGGGGGTCAAGATCGGCAACTTCGTGGAAGTAAAGAAATCCCGGATCGGCCAGGGAACCAAGGCCAATCACCTCTCCTATATCGGTGATGCCGAGCTGGGGAAGGGGGTGAACATCGGGGCGGGGACCATCACCTGTAACTATGACGGCTTCAAAAAATACCGCACCATTATTGAGGACGGGGTCTTCGTGGGGAGTAACACGGCCCTGGTGGCCCCTGTCAAGGTCGGCAAGGGGGCCGTACTCGGTGCGGGGACGACCGTCACCAAAGACGTCCCTCCCCACGCCCTGGCAGTGAGCAGGGCTAAGCAGAAGAGCATGAAGAAATGGGTGATGAAGAGGGATAAGAGGAGGCGGAAGAAGAACAATGAGGATGTATGAGCAATGTGCGGGATCGTTGGCTACATAGGGAAAAAAGACGCGACCCCCATTATCCTCGACGGCCTAAAACGGCTGGAGTACCGAGGCTATGACTCTGCCGGGCTGGCGGTGATGCAGGTGGATGGCACCATCGTGGTGCGGCGCGAGGTGGGGAAACTGGCGAGCCTGGAAGAACTGGTGGCCGCCGATCCGGTGAGTGGGCAGGTCGGCATCGGTCATACCCGCTGGGCCACCCACGGTGAGCCAAGCCAGCGCAACGCGCATCCCCACGTCGGCGCGACCGGCGAGGTCGCCGTCGTCCACAACGGCATCATCGAGAACTTTCAGGCCCTGCGGGGGGAACTGGAGGCCGAGGGCAGGCAATTAACCTCGGAAACCGACACCGAGGTGGTGGTGCACCTGGTTGAGCGGTATCTTGAGAACGGTACCGATTTTGAGCAAGCGGTACGCCAGGCCTTGACCCACGTGCAGGGGGCCAGCGCCTTTGTCTTCCTCTGCAGCAGAGAGCCCGATCGCCTCATAGCGGCCCGTCTCGGCAACGCCGGCGGTATCACCGTTGGGGTGGGGCAGGAGGGGATGTTCGTCGCCTCCGATATCCCTGCCGTGCTCGAGCACACCCGCGATATGATCTTCATTGAAGATCACCAGGTGGCGGTGGTGACCCGGGACGGAGCGCAGGTGACCACGCTCGCCGGCGAACCGGTGAAAGCACAGGTGCACACCATCCCCTGGGATCCCGTAGCGGCGGCCAAAGGGACGTACCGCCATTTCATGCAGAAGGAGATCTACGAGCAAGCCCGCTCCGTCACCGATACCATCCGGGGGCGGGCCGACTTCGACGCTGGGCGGGTGCGCCTGGAGCACCTGACCGTGACAAAAAAAGAGGCGCAGGCCTTAGAGAAGGTGATTATCGTTGCGTGCGGCACCTCGGCCTACGGCGGGCTGGTGGGCAAGTTCATTATCGAGGCCTTGGCCCGGGTTCCGGTCGAGGTGGACTACGGCTCCGAGTTCCGCTACCGTGATCCCATTATCAACGGGAACACGGCCGTGCTGGCCATTACCCAGAGCGGCGAGACAGTAGACACCTTGGCGGCCATGGAAGAGGCTCAGGCCAAGGGGGCACGATTGTGGTCCATCGTCAACGTCATCGGCAGCCAGGCGATGCGCATCTCCGACGGCGTCATCCTCATGCATGCGGGTCCGGAGATCGGCGTGGCATCGACCAAGGCGTTCACCGCCAGCCTGGTTGACCTCTACCTGCTGGGCTGCTACCTGGGTGAGCTGCGCGGCACCTTGACCGGTGCCCAGCTGCGGGCGCGGGTGGATCAACTGGCGCGGCTGCCCGATCTGGTGGGGCGTGTGCTGGAGCACGGCGATGTATACGACAGACTGGCCGCCCAGTTCCACGACCGGGAGCACTTCCTCTACCTGGGAAGGGGAATCAACTACCCCGTCGCCCTGGAGGGGGCGCTCAAGCTGAAGGAGATCTCTTACATCCACGCAGAGGGTTACCCTGCCGGGGAGATGAAGCACGGTCCTATTGCGTTAATCGACGAGGCGATGCCCGTCGTTGCCATCACGGTGCGCGACCATGTCTACGAAAAAATGATCAGCCAAATTGAGCAGGTCAAGGCGCGAGGGGGTATCGTCATCGCGCTGGCAACAGAGGGGGATACTGAGATCGTCTCCAAGGTCGACCATGTGCTCTCTGTCCCTCCGGTCACACCGTTGCTTTCGCCGGTGGTCAACGTCGTGCCGCTACAACTGCTAGCGTACCATATGGCGGTGCGCAGGGGTTGCGACGTAGACCAGCCGCGAAACCTCGCCAAGAGCGTCACCGTAGAGTAACAGCTCCAAGAGCTTATAACGATGACAAATCCAAGCGTTGGAAAAGATCTGCTGCGCGATCTCAATCCACCCCAGCAAGAGGCGGTGGCAGCCGGGGATCGGGCCATCCTGGTCTTTGCCGGAGCAGGCAGCGGCAAGACGCGGGTGCTGACCTATCGAATCGCCTACCTCATCCACTCGGGCAAGGTCGCCCCGGAGGAGATCCTGGCGGTAACCTTCACCAACAAGGCCGCCGGCGAGATGAAGGATCGGGTCAGTGTCCTGCTGGGATCGCAGGGGGACCGGGTGTGGATGAGCACCTTCCATTCGACATGCCTGCGGATCCTGCGCGCCCACATCCGCCACCTGGGCCGCGAGGCGGACTTCGTCATCTACGACGCCGATGACCAAGAGCGGCTCATGGAGGGTCTCCTCAAGACCGCAGGGGTGGGGCCGCACGCCTATCCCCCCAAGACCGTCCTCAAGGAGATTGAGCGGGCCAAGAACCGGGGGATCGGCCCGCAGGAATACCAGCCTCAAGCATTCAATCCCTATCAGAAAAAGGCGGCGGAATTCTATCCACTCTACCAAGAGGCTCTGCAGGCGGCCAATGCCCTGGACTTCGGCGATCTCCTCTTTTTCACCCACCTTTTGTTTCAGCGCGCACCCCAGGTACGGGATTCTTACCACAGAAGATTCCGCCACATCCTAGTGGATGAGTATCAGGACACCAATTACATTCAGCACCTCCTTATCAAGGACCTCCTGGGGCCTGATGCCTCCCTCTGCGTGGTGGGGGATGACGACCAATCCATCTACCGCTGGCGGGGGGCTGAACCCGCCAATATTCTCAGCTTTGACCAAGACTTCCCGGAGGCCAGGGTGATCAAGCTGGAGCAGAACTATCGCTCCACCCAGTTGATCCTGGAGGGGGCCAACGCCGTGGTCTGCCGAAACCGCGACCGCAAAGAGAAGCGGCTCTGGACGGCCAACGAGTCGGGGGACCCCATCACCCTCTTTCTGGCCGAGGATGAGGAAGACGAGGCCAGTTGGGTGGCGGGGCGCATCGCAGAGGAGACACGGGGGAAGTACGGCAGGTGCGCGGTCTTTTACCGGATCAACGCCCAATCCAGGGCCATTGAAGAGGCCTTCATGCGCTGGGGAATCCCCTAT
>CAZFIR010000187.1:0-3367 GCA_964519535.1 uncultured Thermodesulfobacteriota bacterium
CAGCACCCATTGGATACACGACATTGCCTACTCCTTTTCTTTATTGATACGGAACCTCGGTTGACTTGCCTGACGTCGCTACGGAAAATCAAGGATAAAGCCTTGACCCCTGCAAACCCCCTGGAATTAAGTATGCTGTCCCCAGAATTCTCCAGAATTCTCTTAATGGACATAGGGTGCTATCGCACGAACTTTTTCCATAAATGGTTCGTAACTAACATACGCAATACAAGCCAAAATAGCCAGGACTGCTAAACAGATGAGCAACTCAATTAAGGTAAATCCCTTGGTGTTCATCGCGCGCCTCCTAGACAAAGAAAAAAACTTGACCCCTACCGATCACCGACCTCTCTTGTTTCTTCCTGCAAACCGTTTGGAATTAAGTATGGTGTCACCGGAATTCCCGGGAGTATGGTGTCACCGGAATTCCTCAAAGGAATGGGAAAATCAAAACCAAAAACCTGACCCCCAATCCCAGAAACAACGTCCCCAATATCCCCATGATATCAATGCCATATTCTTGATCTATTATTTTATCGCATCCTCAATGATCATTCTCAAATCAGCAGGATTTTTAGATACGGCCCACTTCCAGTTTCCAAAGCCACCATGTTCATTGACTGCTTGTACCCATTCGTTTAGAAACTCTCGTTTTGTCTTGTCACGTTGGGTGTCCTGTCCTTTAGTTTCAAGAATGAGGAAATCTCCGGTTTTGAGCCGAATAATAAAATCCGGCCAATATTTTTGGACTACGCCTTGAAAAATATAGTGGATGTTAAAACCAAGGTGGTCATTCTTTACCCATGCTTCAACATTGGGGTTTCGGTCTAGTTCAAAGGCTTCGCTGGCCTCCCATGTGCTATCAAAGACACATAAATTGATGTGAGATTTTTGTGTATGTTCGCAGGGCTTACCAGTATACCATGTCTGCATATCTCCGGTGGAACGAATAGGATGATCTCTATCAAATATCGGCTCAATAGCCTCCGTGTTTTCAAAGCGAATTGTCTCCCAGATGTGCTGAACAACCTTGTTCATGTTGAGCGTTATAAGAATCCGTCGTTTGGCGTCATCTTGGTAGAAAAGGGGTGGGGAGATTTGGATTATTTTGGATGCAATGAAGTTTTCTACCAGTCGTATCAACTGAGCCATTAAATATTCTTTATTACCTTTCCAGGTAGGTTTCATCTGATCAAATACATCCCGCGCCGTCTCAAAGACTATCTTCTGCATTCTGAATTTTTGACCCAAATCCTCAAGATCAATTTCAGCAATTTTCGTTACATCAGGTTTGCCGTCTACGATAGGAGCAAATTCTGCCAAGGTCGCCGTCTTATACGCATTTAATTCTAGGGTCTTCACCCTACCTATGTCGAGTGTTAGTGTAGGCTTGTATACATGATCAATGCGAATGACATTGGGCCAGCTTATCTCAAATTGTCGTTTTTCAATATCGGGTTCAATACAGGATTTGGGTGTTGGCGGTGGAGGTGGAGGTCCGTCCTGCACCTCGTGAGGCAGAAATGTGAAAGGCACTCCGAAAATATTGACATATTCTGCATCGAACAGACCCGTGGCCGGATTTACATCATAGGAGGTCCTCCTGAGCCCACGGCCAACCACTTGTTCGCACAGCAATTGGCTAGAGAAGGCCCTCAACCCCATAATATGGGTAACGGTCTTTGCATCCCAGCCCTCGGAAAGCATGCCAACAGAGATGACTTTCTGGATCTGTTCGCCTGGTTTGCCGATTTGACCAACCGTATCAACTGTTTTGCGGAGCTGCTCGGCGGCGTCCTTTTTGGAAAGCTTCCGGGTGGGCGCATTCTCCTCTTCTTCGGTGTCCTCGACATACTCCGCCACCTCGGCTGCCTCTTCTTGAGACTCGGCCATCTCAAGGACCTTGGAATCAATATGCAGTATCCTTTCCGGCACACAGAGTTCATCAATACGAATTTTCTTGTGGCTAAAGGCATATTCCACACGCGCCGCCGTCTCCGTCCGATTCGCAACCGAGATCATAACAGGTGGGGTCTTGAATCCAGACGCCTCCCATCGCTTTGCCGTTTCCAGCCAATCTTTGCCAAGAAGGAAATAACCATTGATCACCAAATCCGGTAACGGCTTATGCGCTTCCGCCTTTTGATTTATGTCATCCTTGACGTCAGGATCATTGTAAATGTGATAGAGGCGGGATTTATATTCCTTGGTCAACTGGCCATCGTCACGGATCACCACCCGTGGTGTCTTGACCAATCCTGATTCAATGGCATCGTTCAATCCAAAATCGCTGACTATCCAATCGAACAAGGCCTCCTCCGAGCTTTTTTTACCGGATGGGGCAAAGGGCGTTGCGGAGAAATCATAGCAGGCGAGTATATTCCGCGCCTTATCGATGCGATCCAACCCACTTACCCAAATTGTGGCTTCCTCAATTTCTTCTTTTTTGACCCCTTTTACTTTCGACTCCGCTGGTATACGCCAGGCATGGTGCGCCTCGTCATTGATGACAATAAAGTTATTTGCATGAGCCATTTCGCCGAGGACTTCACGAACATACGCCTCGTCGCTCTTCACGCCGCGCTTGTCCACGCTCTTTTTTTTGGCGATCTTTTCTTCAGTTTCCCAATGAAGGACATGCCAGTTTCTAATAAGAATTTTCCCCTGTCTCAATTTATCCAAGAGACCATGAGGAACAATATTGAACTCATCATAATAATTGTCAGGGGCAGATGGGATGAGCACCTGAAGCCGACTTTTTACCGTAAGCCCCGGTGCCACAACAAAAACAGATTTAGAAAACCTGGCATCTTGCGGGTAGGTAACTTTGTTCAAGATCTGCCAGGCGATGAGCATCGCCATCACGACGGTCTTGCCCGAACCTGTTGCCATCTTGGAGCAGATGCGCCGGAACAGGCCGCCGTCCGAAGGTATCTCTATCCCCACCTTTTCCGCATCAGGCGCTTCGGCAAGCCAGATGAGCGTCTCAATGGCCTCCAGTTGGCAAAAGAATAACCGCCGGTATTCACGTTGTTCAGGATTATGCCAGTGCTCAAGCAATCTTTTCGTTATTCCAGTAACTCCGGCGTAAGGATTGGTTGGATGATCACGCCATGCTTTAATCCGAGGTCTAATTTTGTTAGGCAACGGTATCGGGATAAAAATGCCAGGGTCGTCAAAGGCCTTGGACCTTTCCGAGGCAACGACATAACCTGCTGGTCGCCTGCCATCTTTCTTATCGAACAGACGGGTCTCCCGATCGTAACTCCAGTAATACTTCGGTTCCTGGTAGGGTGAATTGATGATGAGCCGGTCTATCGTATTTCTGGTCATGCGTATGCCCGAAAATCCCTTGACATTTTTTACC
>CAZFIR010000188.1:0-6060 GCA_964519535.1 uncultured Thermodesulfobacteriota bacterium
TGAAGGTTTCAAGACTGCCGGCAAGTGGCATAGGAGAATAGCCCTTTTATAATCCTATGATCCGCGATTGTACATGATGGCCACCAATCCGATTAAGCCTTCCCCGTATTGTTTGCTTTTTTAGCCCTTTTATCCTAATAGGATACTTTATAGCATACTTTACTGTGGATGGATAGAGAGGTTCATAATTCGGTTGATAACGAGAGAGTGAGTATTTTTAGATCTGTTGAAATATAACCTATGGGGTAAGGAATCGCCGTGGCAGTTGGGCTATTGGTTTACTCAGGTTTCACGTCCACCATCGGTTGCTCGATTACCCGCATGGTCTTCCACTTACCGCCGCGGAATCGAACATAGAACACAAAACCGAGTATGATCACATAGATAGCCCCAATGAACCAGGCGGTTGTCAGGGCGTAGCCGAGCATAACGATGGCCACGTAGGTGGGAAGGACAAGCACCAGGGCCGAGAGGATCAAGATCATGAACATGACAAAACGGGTATCACCGGCCCCTTTGATGGCCGAGGCGAAGATGATGTTCATGGTATCAAAGATGGAGTAGATTGCCACGAATCTCAGCAGAATTACGGCGATCCCATAGATCTCAGCCATTCTTTCGGGGTCTGCCTGGGCTGCGAAGGGGGCCACAAAGATACTCGGGACCAGGACATAGGCCGCAGCAATGCTCACCATGTAGAGAATGGTCATGTGAAATCCGGAATATACGCTCTTCTCAGCGAGGTCAGGTTTATTTCCACCCAGATATTGGCCGACCAGCACCGATACGGCTATCCCGCAGCCGATCATGGGCATAAAGGCGAGGGTGTTGATATTGAAGGCGATATTCGTGGCTGCCAGGGCGTTGGTTCCGAGCCGTCCTACCAGGAGGATAAAGATGGTAAAGCCCACCATCTCCAAAAAGAACTGGGTGCCCGATGGAAATCCAAAGCGCAGGAGACGCATGAAGAGCTCCCGCTCCGGCCGCCAGCCCTTGAGGGTATGGTATTTCTCGTTATGGGCCTTTCTGGCTATAAGGGCCAGATAGACGAAAAAGGAGAAGGTACCGGAGAACACGGTAGCAATGGCGGCACCCTGGATTCCCAATTCTGGGAAACCCCACGAGCCAAATATCAAGGCGTAGTCCAAGATGAGGTTGATAATGGTCGAGCAGGTATTCACCCACATCACCGGCCATGGCTTGCCCCTACCGGAGAAGAACCCCGCGAAGGCGGCTGACCCAACGAAGGGAGCACCACCGAGGCAGAGGATTTGAAAGTACTGCACCTCAAAACGCTGCACGATTGGATCATGTCCCACAAATCTGAAGATAGTCTCTGCGAAGGGGATGAGACAGAGTAGGATGACTCCGCCGAGCAGCGATATATAGACCCCCTGCCAGAGGGCAGGACCTATTCGGTCGAACTGTTTCGCACCGAAGTACTGGGCGACGAAGGTGTTCACATAGGTGGCCGTACCGAGAAAGAAACTCATGACGGCGAAGCTCATCATGCCTGCCGGCATGGCCGCCGCAATGGCCTCGGGCGAGTACCAGGAGAGAAACATCCGGTCAACAAAGTGCTGGACAGACCAGGCCCCGGTACTCAAAATGAGGGGAGTGGCGATGACGAGGACCTGCCGGTAGCCTCCCGGCGTCCCCCAGCGCTTTTTTACAGCCTGCATGATTTCTTTTTCCCTTTCATGTAAAGGGGGCAGTATAAGGGAAAGTTGCTCGGATGTCGAGGGGAAGAGTGAAAAAAAGAGTATTTTTTCCCGATCTTACTCTGTTGATATGCAGACAAAGGTAAGGTGCTTAATGCTGCAAAAGAGAGATAGCTATTATGGATTAAACAGTCTTTATATACCGTGCATTGATTCGATAGCTATCCTTTTTATGTTAGCCTCGCCCATACATATTCGTTCCACTGCTCCCCTTTTTCCGGATGAAGAGGGCATCGAATCTCAATCCACTATCGCTAGAATCAGGGAAAATCGCGAAATTCTAAATTAAAGCGGCATGAATCACGTTCGCTGCCATCATGAAAAAGCTTCACCTCGACGTAATTTCCTCTTTTTCGAATCTTAAGGATAGTCCCCGCGCTTACCGTTTTGCGCTCGCCAGGCGCCAGGTGTATCTGTTGCTGTTCCACCCTTTCCCTATCATAGCTGATGTATTTGAATTGAACTATCACATCCTTCCCACGGGAAGAGCAGTTTTCGACACGGACTTCGGAGGTGGCATACAAACACTGGGTATATGGATCATAATACGGTTTTCCTTCAAGGTCATGCGGATGATAGAGCCACGTTTCGTTACAATAAACTGTGTCGCCAAAAATCCTCAATATTTCCTCGACACCGATGGAGCTGAAAGAAGCAAACTGGGGCATCGTTCCGTCGCAGATTCTGGTCACATAGAGATTATTACCGTCATTTACCTCGGGAACGGCGCCGTCGGAATTGATCCATATCTTGACAGGGTAACAACACGTGAACGGTGAATGATAAAATGGCACCACAGGTGCGTACTCTTCCGCATGTGGTAGAGTATAAGTATAGGTGGTGGGATGATCTCCTTCTCCTACCTCAATTTTGAACGCGAGAGGTCCATAGTAGATTCTCCCATTGACCTCACCGCTCTCAAATACAATTGTCAGCTCATCGGTGCCATATCTATAAACATTCCTAATCCGAAAGTCGTAAATTTGTAACGGGATCGGTGTTTCGTCTTCCACGCGCTCCGCCTCAATGCCGTGGACCGGGGTTGTCTCCTGGGCCGGGTGCGCAGGTTCTGTCGGCTCATGTTGGAGCGCAGGCCGATCTTCTCCGGGCAGGGGCGCGGGTGTTGGTTGAGGCTCTTCAGACGGCGAACCAAGCGGTGATACTGGAGCCTGGGCCAGCTTCGGTGACACAATCTCGAACGTCACAGGCACCTCGATGACCTCCTTGCCGGCAAGCAATTGCAGCGTATAGTTTCCTTCTGGTTTGGCAGTGGCCTTGGCCTTGAGGGTCATCTTTCTCACCTTTGTCGAAGATGGGCCGAGGATCACCTCGATATCTTTTACCGGGCGATTACCCAAGAGCACGCGGCAATCGGTGATTTTGTTCAGATTGCTGCCTTGCAAAGTAACCGCAGCGGCCTTTCCTCCCGCTTCAAGCTTCAGGGCGTGCGTGCTGAGGGACTTTACCTCGGCCTTGACAGCCTGTGCCGGCTGCAGCTTCTTCGGGGTTTTTTCAACTGGTTGTACCTTCTGTAGCTCCTTTAATTCTGCATGGGCAAGGACCGGAAAAAGGAGCAGAGCAACTATGAACACACTTACCAAACAGTATTTTCCCTTCATTTCATCCTCCCGAACAATTTAATGTGAGTCAAGAAACCTCGTCGTTCGTCTCATTTTATTCCTTTAAATGGAGCGAGATTACGGAGAGGCGGGTAAAAAGCTTACATCATCCACCCAGAGCTTTCCTGCGTTCCGTCCCCCTTCAGGGGCATTAAAGGCGAATGCCATTCCCATGGCCCGGCTGGGATCAAAACGGGTCTTGCCGTCTCCCTCCCAGGGAGGCTGAACGAGTTTTTTCCAGGGGATGTCCACGCGCTGCCATCCGGTCACCGCCTCCTTGGTGGTCTCCATGGTTAACTCGAAGTGTGACAGGTTGTCGGGCGAACTTCCCCCGTAGGAGACGATGACCACCTCTTGCCCGCTGCGCTCGGCGTGCAGGTAGATGCTTAACCCCTGTCCCTGTCTGGTTTGCCAATCCTGGGGGGCCTGGTAGACCAAGCTGCACGTGGCCCAACTCTCCGGGGCGATGTCGTACTCAATGCGCATCCCCGCCTTGCCGCTGTGAGCGTGGGCTGTGTCCCGGCTGAAGGTCAGATGGGTATTCTCGCCTGCGTCGGAAAAGACGGTCCATGAAGCGACTCCCTTCTCAAAGTCGTCGATCAGGCTGCCCGTAGGTTTCGGTGCAGAGGGGGTTGTGGGCGCTGCCGTGGTGGTCTCGGGCGCGGGTTCAGGCTCCTGTTCGGGGGCGGAAACCTGCTCAGGCTCAGGTGGGGGCGCCGAGATAGTGCGCGGTGTGCTCTCCCAGCGGTGGTAATAGACGTTGAGCAGCGGGATAAACTCGCTGGTCGCCTTTCGGTTGCCGGCAGGTGATGGATGGTCGTCGCCATTGGTGGGATAGGAGAGCGTATTCCTGCCGCGGTTTGTTATGTACTCTACCGCACCCTTGTTAAAGCGGTGATGGTTATCCGGGCCGGTCAGCACGTTGTAGAAATCAAAAACTGCCACATTCTTACCCTTATAGCCTGCCAACCACTTTGTCACCAGCCAGGTGTTGAAGGCGCGTGCGTTGGCCGCGTACTGGCGGTTCTGAACCGGCGGAGCGGTGATGACGATAAAAAGCTTGTCGGGCCGGCTCGCAAAATAGGTAAGCAACTTATTATAAATCGCCTTTGCATTACTCACGGTGAGCCCGTCGCCCCGTGCTGGCGGGTCGTTGGGCCTCCCTTCCAGGTTCGAGTTGGGGAAACACGACTTGAACATGATGATCTGATTCTCTCCTCCGGGATCGGAGAGCGTCCTCGTATACGGGGAGTGTTTCCCGCTCTCTTTGTAAAGTGTCCTCAGGTATCGACTGTTGTTCGGTCCGGTGAACCACTCAGGCCAGTCGGTGATGTCCGTTCGGTCCCCAATACCATCAGGTCCCCAGCCATAGTTGGTATCGCTGACAAAATAGTTGTTCTGGGCCAGGGTCCGCCCCAATCCTCCATGGCCGTCTGCCAGCCAATTTTCACCGCAGGAGTGGTGGATAAAGATAAGCTTGACTTTGTGAGCGGGGGGGTTCTGATTATCGGCTTGGGCCCGGACCAAAGGGGGGGTGATGAGTATTATCCCCAGCATCAAAAAGAGCGTTATTGTCCTGCTCCCTACACGGGCAACTACGACTGTTACAATTTTTGTCAACTTATCCATCTTTACCTCCTATGCTTAGGACCCGGCAGATACATTGGAAACAAAAAAGACGTTATTTTTCTCCTGATTATTGCTCTTCGCTCCCAAACACATCCTTATTTCTGTATTACTTATCTGTGTGCCCTTTCGAACGTAAAAGGTTCATTCTTGAAGTTTTTACTGTTAAGAAAAATCCATTTTGGAACACATTATCATACATAAAAGAAGGTTTGTTGCCACATTATCGTGCGAAGATTGGATATTCGTACCAACACGAGAAAGAGGAGGCAATCAACGGTACGTTGATGTTACTACTGCCCTTTGCCCCCGAAGACATCCTTGAGCAGCTTGGTCACGCGGGCTGCGGGGTCTTTGCGGATTTTGCGTTCTTCCTCGGCGACCATGTAAAAGAGGCCGTCGAGTGCCTTTTCTGTCACGTATTCGTCAAGGTCGAGGTTCAGGCGATCGGCAAAGGGGATAGTGCTGATTGAGGTGTGTACTTCCTGGTAGGTGCGGGTGACACCTACCTGTTCCATGGCTGTATGAACGACGGGCATAAAGAGTTCATGGAGCCTTCCGCGAGTCTTACCCTCAAAGTAGAGCGTGGCCTCATTATCCCTGCCATTGAGGATCGTGCTGGCATCCTCAAAGTTCATCTCTTTGATGGCATCCCAGAAGAGGGCCTTGGCCTCCGGGGCCGCCCGCTCGGCAGCCCGGTTCATGCTTTGAGAGAATGCGTCCACCTCGGGCCCATGTCCCAAGGCTTTCATAACCGCTTCCACCTTTCGAACCGCCTTCGGAAGAGGAATCTTTATGTCGAGGTTTTTGTAATATCCATCAAACTTGGAAACCGTTGTGACGGCATTGCCCGTACCGATCTCGAGGGCCTCTTTAAGGCCGCGGATGATTTTGCTATCGCTGATCTTTGCATCTTTGGAGGCGCCGAAGATGCTTTTGAAGAAATTGCCGGCATCATCAGCCTGTACGGAGTGCACCTGGATGAAGAAGAATGCCGTCAAGAGGACCATGACAACGAGTCTTTTCTGTGTCATATAGTTTCTCCTTTCTTCACTCAAGCTTCACTGTACAGGCTATTACTAAGGACAACAACC
>CAZFIR010000189.1:0-14604 GCA_964519535.1 uncultured Thermodesulfobacteriota bacterium
TCCAGAACATCTCAGGGAGAAAGATCAGGGAGATCACCGAGCAGTGTCAGGCAATAGGGGTCTCTTGCAAGACGGTGCCGAGCGTCGGGGGGATCCTGAGGGGGTCCATATCCATCAGTCATATCCGGCCGGTGCAGGTAGAAGACCTCTTAAAGAGGGAACCAGTGCAACTGGATCTTGAGATGATTGAGCGTTTTATCTGTGGCAAACGCATCATGGTGACCGGCGCTGGAGGATCTATCGGCTCCGAGTTATGCCGCCAGATTATGGAGTTTGCCCCTCGCAAGCTCATCCTTTTTGAGAGGGGAGAGAACGAACTTTACGAAATTGAGGTGGATCTAAGAGAGCAATTTCATGACAGCGAGGTGTTGGTTTCTGTTATCGGCGACATCCTCGATGAATATAAGATTGATCATGTATTACAAGAACACACCCCTGAGGTTGTCTTCCATGCAGCGGCCTATAAGCACGTACCCATCATGGAGGCCCATCCCCTCGATGCGACAAAAAATAATATCTTGGGGACATGGAATGTCGCTTCCAAGAGTTGTGCACGGGGCGTTCAGAAGTTTGTGCTCATCTCTACTGACAAAGCAGTAAAGCCAGCGAGTATCATGGGGGCGACAAAGAGGGTAGCCGAGATGATATGTCAGGGATTTAATCAAGAAGGGTCGACACAGTTTGTCACGGTGCGGTTTGGAAATGTATTAGAGAGCAATGGGAGTGTCATTCCCTATTTTCGCCGTCAGATCGCACATAGAGGACCGGTGACAGTGACCCATCCGGAGGTGACACGCTATTTCATGACCATACCCGAGGCGGCCCAGCTTGTCCTTCAAGCGGGGGCGATGGGACAGGGAGGGGAAATCTATCTATTGGACATGGGAAACCCCATAAGAATTCTGGACCTGGCAAAAGACTTGATCTCTCTCTCGGGCCTTGTCTTAGGTGAAGACATCGAAATCAAGCTTATAGGCCTTAGGCCGGGTGAAAAGCTCCATGAGGAATTGATAGCCGAGAAAGAAAGTCTCCAAAAAACTCTTCACCCAAAGATAGCTGAGATTAACGGCAGCACAGTAACATGGAGAACATTGAAAGCTGACATCGAGTATCTCTTTGCCAAGGTGAGGGGAGAAGATAGACAAGCTGTCATAAAGATGCTCCGGAAGATAGTTCCGGACTACCATCCAGATAAGAAGACGTCGGAACTGTCAGATCTATACACTTACTAATTATCGATAAATTGGTGGAAATCATTTTCTTCAAGCGATTTTCTCACGCCATCGAAGGCTCAAGGCTGCCCGCCAACAAACTTTTCCCTCGTAAAGATTCGTAGATTGAACAAATCCCAAAACCGTGATAAAATCATATGCTGACTGGGGGAATGTGATGACGATACTGGTTACCTATTTCACGCAAACCGGCAATACAGAGAAAGTAGCAAAAGCAATATACGAGGCCATAGGGGGCAAAAAAGAAATATTACCCGTTAACGAGGCGAAAAATCCGGATGGATATGATATTATCTTCTGCGGTTTTCCAGTCCATGCTCATAGCGTACCTCTACCTGTTCAAAACTTCATCAAAAGCATTCCCCCCAGCAAGAAGCTCGCCCTGTTTGTTACCCACGGGTCACTCCGAGGAGGAGAATTAGCCACTACGGCCATCGAACATGCCATCAGCCTCGCTTCAAAATTAAAAGTCCTTGGCACCTTTGGGTGTCGTGGAAAGGTAGACCCAAAGATTATTGAGGCCCTTCTCAAAAAACCGGAGCATCGAGCGTGGGCTGAAACGGCAAAAAGCGCTGCTAGTCACCCTGATGAGTCTGATGTGGAAGACGCAAGGCAATTTGCAAAAAAAATACTTACCACACCTCACTAGACTCTAGTTCTATCAAATGAAGAGAAGTGGTCCTGCAAGCACTTGAAAGGCCTCAAGGCTCATTAACATGCACTCCAGGCAGGTTTTGGAATATCTTGAAGATCTCGCTGAGAGGCTCGGCGTTGCAGTCATTTATCAAAAACTTGGGGAAGAAGAGTTTTCCGTGAGGGGAGGTCTTTGTAAAATCAATGGGGCCTTTATGATATTTATCGACCGATCTAAAGCTGTAGAGGACCAGATAAAAATTTTGGCCCAAGGGCTCTCTTCTTTCAACACTGAGGAGGTCTACCTCTTCCCTTATATACGAGAAATTCTAGCGAAGGCCCGGAGGCAGTCGTGACATCTCCATCGTTTTTTCCTCTGTTTCACACGGCTGAGTTTCCATTGCGCATCTGAGAACAAGGTAGCGAAAACAAAAAACATTCGGCAGGAAGCCAACGTTGATGCAAAAGTTTAATCTCAAAGAAACGAGTGTCTTGACATGGCCTCTTGTGTGTTTACTCGGGATAGGGCTATTCGTATGGCCGAATATTTTCGGTGAATCACCCAAATCCCCTCCATATCCCTCACTGGTTTCTTCACTCAGAACAGATACACCTCTGGATTTCTGCGGTGAGCGGGTTCCCCTCGAAATTCAGGAGGTTCGTGAGCGACTGGAAAAAGAACTCCTCCTTACCCTCTGGGACCAACCTCAGGTAATACTCTGGTTGAAGCGCTCTCGTCGCTACCTTCCCTATATTGAAGAGATGTTGCAAAAGTCTGGATTACCAGATGATCTCAAGTTTGTCCCCATCGCTGAAAGCGCCCTTCGACCGCACGCTGGCTCAAGCAAGGGGGCAATAGGCTTCTGGCAGTTTATGAGGCACACCGGCCGTCAGCATGGCCTCATTATCAACAGACGCATTGATGAGAGAAGAAACATATTCGCCTCGACCCAAGCGGCCATCAGGTATTTCCAGAATCTTCATAAAAAGTTTCAATCATGGTCATTGGCTGCCGCAGCCTACAATATGGGCGGAGATGCACTTGCGAAAGAAATACAGGAACAGGGGACTGATAACTATTACCTTCTCTACCTCCCCCTTGAAACCCAACGGTATGTCTTTAGGATCCTTTCGATCAAGCTCATTTTCTCCGATCCAAAAAAATATGGGTTTCATCTCTCCGATGAAGACTACTATCCTCCTATCGCATTCGATCAGGTCGAAGTCAACTGTTCCCATGACACCCACCTTCACATTATCGCGCGAGCTGCCAAGACCCATTTTAAGGCGATCAAGGACTTGAACCCCGAAATTAGAGGGTATGCTCTCCCTGTGGGAAAATACAGCATTTTGATTCCACAGGGGAGCGCACAGGACTTTGAAGATCGATATCAATATTACCTCAAACATCGGCTGTCAAACGAGAAGGAACGAATGTATGTGGTAAAAAAAGGAGATACTATTTCTTCTATTGCTGACCAATTCGGTGTTCCTTTGTCGGCCATTATTACATGGAATCGCCTCGATCCTACCAAGTCCATCCATCCAGGGGATACACTGATCATATATTGGGAGGAGCTAAAAACCGCCGAACCTGACACAGCGGAAAACAAAGCTGTACTTCCATAGATCACGAATACTCTGAAAGCTTTCTTGCTTCTGTAAACATAGAAGGCCCCTCCGTTCTGAAGGGGCCTTCTTCACATTTTTCTCTTCAAAAGTTGTATACTTTGAATCAGGCTCAGTTGTTCGGCAACCGCTGCCCTTTTAGCGGCGTTTTTTGGGAGCAGCTTTCTTCTTCGCAGCGGGTCTCTTCTTCGCAGCAGCTCTCTTGGGCGCGGCTTTTTTGCCGACAAAGGCATTGTACAGGAGGGCGAAAATTATGCCGCAAACGCCACCAACCACCAACGCCCACACGATTCCAACGATCAAGTCGCCTATGGAACCCGAGACATCATACCACACAAAGACCCCGGCCACCGGATCCAGATACGCCTTTCCGTATCCCTCAAAAATCATGTTTAAAACACCCACTATCAATAGCACTAATCCCCAACCAATACCTGAAGCAAACATTAAAGCCTTGACACTCAGTTTCATGTTTTCCTCCTTTGTTGGTTTTAAAAAACCTAAAATGATAACCTATCTACCCCTATTAGCGCTTTCTATAGCACACATTATTAGTACTTGTCAAGTGTAATATTCTATAGCTCAAAAGATATCAAACAATAAAAGACAGAACACTGTTGAGCATTCCCGTAATAGTCAAAATGTTTCTTTCGAACGTAAAAAAATTTAAAAAACCTTGCTATTGCCCATACACAATCAATATGATAAGGTCAATACAAGCTACCATAGCTCATATTACGATCAACAGGTCAATCACGAAGGTCATTACATGTTGACGTCTATAAACCTCATTTGTTTTGTTATATGTCTTGTTTGTATCGTCGCCGGAACGACGATATCCATATTGGCTATCTGGGGTGTTGTCGAAAAGAGCTACGTAATAATAAAATCTCTTCTCACGTTTGGCGTCATCTTCCTCGCGTCCCTGCTCACGATAACCGTCAACAAGCTCATACCCGTCGATAGAGTAAAGAAAGAGCGAAAAAAATGATGAGATCGACATCACAAAAGGGACCAATCACCTAAGCCATGCGGCACAGGCCTCTCTGCGCATTGCCATAGACCTTTGTTATAACAAGGATAAAATTATTTTCTGATAAAAAAACAAGTCGCCTATGAAGTCCAATAAATCATCTCAGCTCAAAAATCTACAAGAAAAAATCGCTTATCGCTTTCGCAATATTCAGCTCCTCACCCAAGCCCTCACCCATCGTTCCTATTTTCACCACGGCGATGAAGAAGGCGAGGATAACGAGCGGCTGGAGTTTCTGGGTGACTCGGTGATTGAATTGACTGTGAGTCATCTCCTGTTGGCCCGTTTCCCCCACCTAGCCGAGGGTGGACTTTCCAAGACGAGGGCCATACTGGTCAAGGAGGCTACCCTTGCCTCCCTAGCCCGCAGGGTGCAGTTGGGCAAGACGTTGCGGCTTGGCCGTGGCGAGGAAGAGACCGGGGGAAAAGATAAGGACTCAATCCTGGCCGGAGGATTCGAGGCGTTGGCAGCTGCCGTCTATCTCGATGGCGGATATGAGCAGGCCTTGCGTGTGATAGAGAATTTATTCACGCCTCTCTTTGAGGATATACAGGGGGAATTAAGAAACCAAGACTTCAAGACAAGTCTTCAAGAATATACTCAAAAACATCTCAATACCACTCCTCACTATATCGTCACTGACGAGGAGGGTCCGGACCACGACAAGACGTTTGAGGTAATCATCTCCATTGGCGAAACAGCCTATGGGATGGGTAGGGGGAAAAGTAAAAAGGAAGCTGAGCAGCGGGCGGCCGAAGAGACCTTGAGATCCTTGCAGGAGGATTGAGCGTGGAGGGCAAACGGTTTATTATACCCATCTTTATCTCCCATTTCGGGTGCCCCCATCAATGCATTTATTGCGATCAAGGCCGGATAGCCCGCCCTGTTTCGACACTGCCTACCACCGAGGAAATAGGAGAAGCGATAAAGCACTCCTTGAGACTGGGCACACGTAAACGCAAAGACACCGGGTTGGTGCAGGTGGCCTTTTATGGGGGAAGCTTTACCGCCCTCCCCCTTGAAACCCAACGGGGGCTCTTGCGCAGTGTTGCTCCATTTCTGGAGGAGGGAAAGATCCAATCCATCCGCCTGTCCACCCGGCCCGATTCCATTTCCCCTGAAGTCCTTGCGGTCCTCAGGGCGCACAAGGTGGCTACTGTGGAGCTGGGAGTCCAGTCCATGGACGACGAGGTCCTCAGAATTTCCCAGAGGGGATATAAGAGGGAAGAAGTAACCAAGGCGGTTAGAGACCTACATCAGGGGAACTTCGAGGTAGGTATCCAGCTCATGATCGGTCTCCCCGGCGACAGCGCAGAGATGTTCTCTGCTACCGTCGAATCGGTGATTGAAATGGAACCCCACTTTGTCCGGCTTTATCCTACTCTGGTGATCAAGGGGACGGTATTGGAGCGGTGGTTTCACCAGGGGCGTTACCTCCCACTCTCCCTGGAGAAGGCGATGGTACTCACCAAGGGGGCCCTGCAGAGATTTCGACAGGCCCGGATCCCGGTAATCAGGGTAGGGCTGCAACCCACGCCCTCCCTGGAGGCACCGGACACCATTGTGGCCGGCCCTTACCACCCCGCTTTCCGGCAGTTGGTGGAGAGTTCTCTCCTCTATGACCAGGCGGCCTCTCTCCTGGCCGGTGCAGGAAGGGGGGGAGAGCACCCTCCCACCTTTCTCATCGCTCCCCAGGATATCTCCACCTTCTACGGTCAGGGAGGCCAGAACATCGAGCGTCTCCGGAAGGACTTTGATCTGCACGAGATCACGGTGAAACCAGATCCTCAACAAGAACGGGGTATGGTCGCCTTATGTGTATAGTTTTTTTTAGCGAGGCTACAAGAATGAAGAGGATCGTTGCCCTTTTACTCGCCCTCAGTTTTACCTGGGGGTGCACGCTGCTCAGAAGGGAACCGACCCCCCCGCGGACCGAGCGGGTAGAGGTCGGATGGGCCTCGTGGTATGGGAAGAAGTTCCACGGACGACAAACCGCCAGTGGTGAGGTATACGACATGTACCAGTTGACCGCCGCTCATAAGACCCTCCCCCTGGGAACCACGGTGATGGTCACCCATCTTAAAAACGACAAATCAGTGATGGTAATCATCAATGACCGCGGCCCCTTCGTGAAGGGAAGGATTATCGACCTCTCCTATGCGTCTGCCCAAGCCGTGGGGATGGTCGAAGAGGGGGTGGCAAAGGTGAGGGTGGAGGTCTTAGAGAGAGGGCCCAAGCCCTCCCCTGAAGGCCCCTTTACGGTCCAGGTGGGATCCTTCACAAGCCAAGCCAACTCCTTCAGGTTGCTGAACAAGCTACAGAAGACTTACAAGGATGTCTATATAACTGAATTAAAGACTCCAGAGAGCATCTATTATAGGGTCAGGGTGGGAAGATTCAGCACGCGGGAAGAGGCCTATCGGTTTGCCACACGCCTAGCTCAGGACGGATACACCGCTTTCATGGCAAAAACGGACTAGCACCTATCTCCACAGATGATGATGCTCCTGATACTGTCGTGCCTGGTACATGAAGGCCTCGAGCCGAGTCATGATATTGCTCTGTTCCTGACCATCATAGGCCATATGCAAAATAGGCAGGTTGCTGTTTTCCTCTCGATATCTCTTCAGGATGGCACTGACCACAGTACCAGGCATACACGTAAATGGCATGACGTTCACCACACCACTCGCCCCCTTGAGCGCGAAATCCACCGTCTTGCCAATGCTCAAAACCGCCTCCCCTTCAAGGGTTGAATCAAGATAGGGTTTGGCCAAGTGGAGGACCTCGGCGGTCTTCGGTTCATCCAGGCTCTTAATGCTACCCTGAAAAACACGCTCAAGGCTGTGTTCGTATTTGTTTTGATAGTATTCGGTCAAAAGAATCTTGAATAAATTCGCATAATCCTTCTCATCCCAGGTATGCCTGCGAGACATGGCGTTGATATAGTGAATCCATTCCACCAGGGGGGCAAGCCATACCTCACCGCCTAAGGTCTCTATCTTGCGGACTATGTTCTCGTTACTGAAACGGTTTGACCGTACGTAGATCTCTCCCACGATGCCAATCTTCGGTTTGCTCCCCGGATTGATCACGGGAATGTTGTCAAAACGTTCGCGGGCCTCATGGAGGGCCTTTACCAATCTTCCGAGATCCTCACCCCCCGTACGGATGGCCTCACAGATCAGGTCGAGGCACTCCTGATAGACCCGATCCGTCTCCCCCGGCTTATGTTCATAGGGCCTGGTCTCATGGAGCTTTTTGATGAGGAGGTCCACTACCACGATGGCCCACCATCCGAGCTTATGAAACGTGGACCCCAAAATCCCCAGATCGCTGTAGAGGGTCCCATCTTGATTGGGGGAGTAGATGGGGACATCGGCATAGCCGAGTTCATCCAAGACAAGACGGTGAAAGCGATGATATTGCCCGAAACGACAGGGACCGTTTCCTGCCGGCATGAAGAAGGCCACTTGGCTGGGATCGCAGTCCGGACTCTTGAGCGCCCGGATCATGTCACCGGTGGTAAGGATGAGCGGATAACACTCCCTGCCTGAGGTATATTTTCTCCCCCAATAAAGGGTTTCCTGATTCGATTCGGGAAAGACCCGTGCCGCAATGCCGCAGGCATCGAAGGCGGCAGAAAAGGCGTAGACGTGATCTGCCATATGGGGGATGTAAATGGTGCGGGTTACATCTCCCCGCACTGCTCCTTTCCTCCGCTCCTCCTCTTGGGGCTCGCGTGCGTGTTTCAGGCTGTCAAGAAAGGCCTCGCACCTCGTGATGGCCCCGGCATCAGCGCTATGTTCATCGATCTCCAGCTGCAGATAAGGCTTGCCCTTGAGGGTATCACGAAAGAAGTGACCGATAAAGGAATCGGCCCCACAACCGAAGTTACTGATGTAAACTCCAAAGAGCATGGGGTCATCTTTGATCCGGTGAGCAGCGGCCAGAATCTTCTGCCCGTATTTCCAGTACATATCCTTGAGCCCTTCCCGTGCAGCCATAGACTCCAACGGAAGAAAGTCCATGGGGATGGGCAGGACCCCCAGGTCCCGAAGCTTCTTGGGGATATCGAGATTCACCCCGGGGTCGCAGCTGTTATAGGGCCGCCCGACGATCACCATGAGCTTCTCTCCTGCACTCAACCCCTCCAGTATCTCCCTGCCGCGGGAGCCAACGGCCCGGTAAAATCGCTCTTGATAGTTCCATGCCCGGTCGCAAGCGCGGCGTATGGCACCAGCACCCCTCTTTAATCTCCTTCGCAATCTCACCAAAGACCGCTCCACCTCCTGACGACCTTTGCCAAAATGAATAACCGGCTGCAAAACGTGGGCCCCGTATCGTTTAAAATCTATGGCGGAGTGCACAGCATACGGAAAGGACTGAACATAAGGACAGGTCTGGGAGTGTTCAAAATCTTCCCGCAACTTCTCCATGTTGATGATGCTGGGAAGGAAGATTTCTTTGATGTCCTTTTCCAAGAGGTTCAGGATATGGCCGTGGGCAACCTTGACGGGAAAGCAGGTCTCGGCCACCACCGATTCTACCCCGCAACGGATCAACTCCTTGTTGGTAGGATCGGACAGAACCACCCGATAACCCAGCTCCGTGAAAAATGCCTTCCAAAAGGGAAAAAGCTCGTGCATAAGGAGGATACGGGGAATCCCGATGGCCGGGGCATCATCACCCAGCGACTCTTCCCCTGGATAGGGCCTGAAAAGAAGCTCCTCACGCTCGGCAAACAAATCCGGCAGGTGGGTCCCCTTGCTCCTGCGGAGCACATCGTACTTCTCACAACGGCTCCCGTAAAAGAGGGGTTTTTCCCCTTCAACGCTTACTTTCCTGATGAGACACATGTTAGGGCAACCCTTGCACTCGAACGTGGTAATATCATAGCGGCGCTGGCTCAGATCAAAACCCTTAAAGTTGCTCCGCTTCCATATGCGTTCCTTTTTCGCCAGGAGGGCCACCCCGATGGCCCCGGTCACGTCATGGTTTTCAGGGACAGTGATCTCCTTGCCCAAGACCTTCTCAAAGGCAGCCACCACCCCCTTGTTGAAGGCTGTCCCCCCCTGAAAAAAGATTTTGTTACCCTTACGGCGATCCCCAACCACTCGGTTGAGGTAGTTCTGCACGATGGAATAACAGAGACCGGCCACCAGATCATCGGTCTCGGCCCCTCCCTGCTGGTGGTGGACCAGATCGGATTCGATGAACACAGTGCACCGCTCACCCATACTCACCGGGTGGGATGCCCGCAGGGCCCTCTCTGCAAATTCCCCCTTGATGGAGATTCCGAGCTTCTCCGCCTGTTCCTCGAGGAAGGAACCGGTACCGGCCGCACATACCTTGTTCATCTCAAAGTCGACAATGACCCCCTTATCGAGACTGATGTATTTGGAGTCCTGCCCCCCGATTTCAAAAATAGTGTCCACTTCTGGATCGATTGCGGCGGCTGCAGTGGCCTGGGCGGTAATTTCGTTGCGAACGATATCCGCCCCCACGAAGTCGCCGGTCAGGTATCTGCCGGATCCCGTGGAACCCACTCCCTTGATCTCCACCGCATCTCCAATCTCCGCCCCGATCTCCCCTAATCCCTGGCGGATGGCCTCGATGGGTCTGCCCGCCGTCATCAGGTACCGCTTTGCGAGGACCCGCTTCTCTTCATCAATCACCACTAGATTCGTGCTGATGGAGCCCACATCCAACCCCAGATAGGCAGGGATCTTTTCACCTGAGGCCGCGGGCTTGGCAACCCGCCCCTTATCCTCCAGGTGGCGAGGTGCAAGAGACAATGTCTCCCATCCCTTCCGCTCCGCATCCCTCTGTTCATCGATAAACCGCTGCAGACGTCCTGTTCCCTCATATTGTTTTTCTCGAAACCTCCCCTCATCGAGGGCGAGCAGCACCGTCCCGATGGCCCCCATGGAGGCATAGTGCTCGGGGATAATGAGTTCACCCTCCTGCAATGAAAGAATATCGATGATGGCCCTCCTCATCCCCGCATTGGCCGCCACCCCCCCTTGAAAGGCCACGGGCCGCCGGAACTCCATCCCCTTGCCGATGTTGCTTTTGAAGTTCCTGGCCAGGGCGTAGCAGAGTCCGGCCACGATGTCGTAGTCTGGGGTAGCGATCTGCTGGAGGTGGATCATGTCCGACTTGGCAAATACACTGCAGCGGCCCGCGATGCGCGGGGGGGTTTCTGACCGCAGGGCAAGTTGCCCGAATTCCTCGATGCTGAGCCCGAGCCGCGAAGCCTGTTGATCGAGGAAAGAACCTGTTCCAGCAGCGCAGAGGGTATTCATTGAAAAGTCTTCTATCCTAAACCGGCCCCCCACCTGATCAAGGATGATAAGCTTTGAATCCTCCCCCCCGATGTCCATAATGGTCCTCACCTGGGGATAGAGGCGTTCAATGGCCTTTGCCTGGGCGATGACCTCGTTGAAGAACTCCCCTTCTAAAAGTTCTGCCAGGACCTTGCCGCCTGCCCCGGTAAGGGCTATCCCCCCACATTGCTCAGCGGGGATGCGGGAGAAAATCTCCTCCAGGACCCCTTTGACCGTCTTCAGGGGCTGACCCCGCAGGCGGGTATAGTGTTCCTCAACGATATCTCCAGCCCGATTCATCACCACAGTATTGGCGCTGACCGAACCGACATCTATACCAAGATACAATGTCCCCATGGTTCCTTCTCACCCCCGAGACCTTTTAAAGAAAAAATTATTATATGACTTTATTGCCTTTTTGCAAGGAAAAGATGGCTGAGACAAGGGGTAATAAAAAATCCATTAACTCCCTTTTCTTATCTCCTCCAGCCTATGATCATACTCCCATGCACCCCTCGTGTAATTTCTCCCGCCTGAAGGTCTTGTTATCCAATCGTGTTGCAACGGCAGAAGGTATGTGATACGCTCGGCTGCATTTATAAAAATGTTAAGGAGACAAGGATGATCCAGACCATATCGAGAGCTATTATATTTCTGGTGGTACTTCTCCCTCTCAGCGCCCAGGGCCAGGGGATTGAACTGAAGCACCTCAAGACCTTCGAGGGCGCAGGGGCACCGAAATCCGTGGAGATTTCCCCCGACGGAAGCTATGCGGCAATCATGAATCTCGAGGGGATGGATTTTTGGCTCATCAGCACCGCTACCCTCGAATGCATCAAGAAGGCCCACTTTTTCAAAACACCTGCACAAGGATGGAACTATAAGACGCAGCAACCCATTCAGTCCTACGCACAAAAACCGGTCGAATGCGCCTTTTCAGGGGACGGCAGGTTCCTGTGGATATCCTTGCACAACGCAGGGGCAATCGTCGTATATGATACCGAGGAAGGACCGGTTGCCCCAAACCTGCCGTGTGAGCGATTGAAGGTAGAAGATTGTATCTCAGGAAACTCCTCCGAGCAGAAGGCAATAAAGATCGTAACCGAGAAGACCCCCAAAATAATCGAAATAACGCCGGACGAGAAATTCGCCCTTGTCGCCAACTGGCACTCGAGTTCAGTCTCAATAGTCGATGTGCAAACATACCAAACTATCAAGAACATACGACTCGGCGGGGAGAATATGTACAAACCGAGAGGGATCGCCATTACATCTGATTCAAAAAGGGCCTACGTGGCAAATATGAGAGGAGGGACCGTCAGTGTGATCGACCTGACGGACCTTAAAGTCATCGAAGACATACCGGTGACGCTGAATCCGAGACACATCCTTCTCGCGAAGAATCAAAGAACGCTATACATATCGGACAACATACTCGGGAAGATCATTAAGTTTGACCTGATCAGCATGAAGAAGATCGGAGAAGTCACTATCGGCAAAAAGGCCCGAACAATTGCCTTGTCCCCTGATGAAAAATACGTATTCGGTGTGTCGCACGATGAGAACAGACTCGTTGTCGTGGATGCAGGTGATCTTACCATTCTGCACCAAGAGGAGTTTCCCTTCCCACTCGGTCTGGCCGTTACCCCCGATGGAAAGCAGCTGTGGGTTACGAGCTACCGGATGGGGAAGATAGGGGTGTTTGAAATCATAGAAAAACCTCCAATCCCGTGATGGAAAAGAGAAGGTTCACGATGTCTTCCTTTTCCCGTACGCAAGGAGGGAATCAATCCGAGATTCGCTTTGACTTTTACCGTATAAATCCTATAAGGTCGGAAGACGTGATCGTGGTGGTGTCACATCCATGTTGGACGCCTGGTTAAATCACCGTTTGGACCCCTATCTGTATAAATTGGCGGAGTGGACCAAGGGGGTTATCAAGCCCAATCACCTAACCCTTTTCGGCCTGCTGGTTACCCTGTTGGCTGCTGTATTCCTGGCCCTGGGGCTGTGGATAGTGGCTGGCATAGCTATTATCGTGGCCGGATTATTTGATCTCTTGGACGGGGCGGCGGCCCGCTCTCAGGGGAGGGTGACTCCTTTTGGGGCCTTTTTCGACTCGGTGATCGGCCGATACTCCGATTTCGCCCTTTTCATCGGTTTGTTTTTTTATTACGCTACTACCGGACAGCCTTACCTGATGCTGCTCGCCTGTCTCGCCGCCATGGGGAGTTTCTTGGCCCCCTTCACCAGGGCGAGGGCCGAAACGGTCATCCCTTCCTGCAAGGTGGGGATCATGGAACGGCCGGAGCGGATCATCCTGCTTATCTTCGGTGCCCTATTCAATGTAATGGTCTATATCCTCTGGATTCTGACGATCCTCACCCATATCACCGTAATCCAACGGATTCTCTACACCCGGAAAAAACTCAGCGGAGCTTAGCCGACCATCCGCTCCACCTCCTCTATTAAACGCTGCACCCACACACCCTCTTTGACCTTCTCGACGACCTTTCCTTTTTTGAAGAGCAGCCCTACCCCCTTGCCCCCGGCGATCCCCACATCGGCCTCCCTGGCCTCCCCTGGACCGTTCACCACGCAACCCATGACGGCCACTGTGAGCGGGGCCTCGATGTGCTCCAGTCGCTCCTGAACCTCTTCCACGAGGGGTATCAGGTCCACCTCGCACCGTCCGCAGGTGGGACATGAGATGATATCGACCCCCCGCTCCCTGATGCCCAGGGCCCGCAGGATGCCGTATGCCGCCCGCACCTCCAACACCGGGTCGCCCGTCAGGGAGACCCGGATGGTATCCCCTATCCCTTCGGCCAAAAGGACCCCCAGCCCCACTGCCGATTTGATGACCCCGGCAAAGGGAGGGCCCGCCTCCGTGACCCCCAGGTGGAGGGGATAGTCAGACTGTTCGGAGAAAAGGCGATAGGCCGCCACCGTGGTGGCGACTGACGAGGCCTTCAGGGAGACCTTGATGGCCTGGTGCCCGATATCCTCGCAGAGCATGATGCACTCTCTGGCACTCTCCACCATGGCCTCGGGGGCGGCAGAGCCGAATCGCTTGAGGATGCGCTCCTCCAGCGACCCCGCATTGATCCCGACCCTGACCGGCACCCCCCGTTCCCTGGCCTCCACGATGATCTCTTTCAATTTGCTCCGCTGATGGATGGTCCCCGGATTGATCCTCAGACCGTGGACCCCTGCGTCCAGGGCCAGCAGGGCGAGCCGATGATCGAAATGTACATCTGCGATGACCGGGAGGGGGGATTGGCGCACGACCTCTCGCAGCCCTGTAATGGAATCCTTCTCAGGCACTGCCACCCGAACGAGCTCACACCCGGCCCGCTGCATCCTCTCGATCTCCCTCATCGTAGCGTCCACATCAAGGGGGTTGGTCGTGGTCATGGATTGGACCACAATGGGGGCCGTGCCGCCGATGAGGACCCCGCCGAGGGATATCTGACTGGTCTTTTTTCTGGGGATCATCTCAGGTGAGGAGGGGAACAGGTAATGATATCATCCCTTCTTCTGTTGTGCGAACTTCTCCTTGAGCTTCAGGGCCACATTGTCCGGCACCAGCCCCGCCACCGATCCCCCCAGGCTGGCCACCTCCTTGATGGTCCGGGAACTGACAAAAAAGTAGTCCTTGCCCGTCATCATAAAGAGGGTATCGATCTCATCGTTGAGGCTGCGGTTCATGACTGCCATGTGATACTCGTACTCGAAGTCTGAGGTA
>CAZFIR010000190.1:0-2715 GCA_964519535.1 uncultured Thermodesulfobacteriota bacterium
ATAGTACAGGTAGTGTAGTTTTTCCCCGGCGCTTTGTCAACCCCCTCTTTCCAAAAATCCGCGAGGGTTGAGGAGTCGTGAAGTCCCCCACCCTTTTTGTTGATGAATCTTCTCGATTGTGTTATAAATCTATAATATACAGATGCCGATATTTTTGTGTGTGAGGGGATAGATGCATAAGAGCTTGATCTTTTGGTTGATAATCATCTTAACAGGTTTTTTTATTTGGCAAACCTTCTCCAGCCAGAGGCCAAAGGTGAAAGAAGAAATCTTCAGTGATTTCATCGTCGCCGTGGAGGCAGGTGAGGTAACCAGTGTTACTATAAAGAAGGGGAACGAGATATCGGGTACATTCTTGGATGGAACCGAATTCAAGACCTATGCCCCCGATGACCCTGAGCTGGTTAAGATGCTGCGCGCAAAAGGGGTCAAGATAACTGCCGAACCAATCAAGGAATCGATTTGGGGCTCTCTCCTCATGACCGTGCTTCCCATGATCGTGATCATTGGACTTTGGATCTTTTTTATCAGACAGATGCAGGTAGGGGGCGGTAAGGCCATGTCCTTTGGCAAGAGTCGGGCTCGGGTCTTCCTCAAAGATCAGGGGAAGAAGGTTACGTTCAGAGATGTGGCGGGCATAGAGGAGTCAAGGGAGGAAGTAACGGAGATCATAGAGTTCTTGAAGGATCCTCAGAAGTTCACCAAACTGGGCGGAAGGATCCCCAAGGGTATTCTGCTGGTTGGCCTCCCGGGCACCGGCAAGACCCTCCTCGCCAGGGCCATCGCTGGCGAGGCGGATGTTCCCTTTTTCAGCATCAGCGGCTCGGACTTTGTGGAGATGTTCGTCGGGGTAGGGGCCTCCCGCGTGCGAGACCTCTTCATGCAAGCCAAAAAAAGCACCCCCTGCATCGTATTCATCGATGAGATCGATGCGGTCGGGAGATACCGGGGGGCGGGTCTTGGCGGAGGGCATGACGAGCGGGAACAGACCTTGAACCAGCTCCTCGTGGAGATGGATGGCTTCGAGGTCAACGAGGGGATCATCTTGATTGCTGCTACCAATAGACCCGACATCTTGGATCCGGCCCTGCTGCGGCCTGGTCGTTTTGACCGGCAGGTGGTAGTCCCCATCCCCGATATCAAGGGGAGGGAGGAGATACTCAAGGTACATTCCAGAAACACCCCCCTTGCCGATGATGTGGATCTCTCGGTCTTGGCCAGGGGCACCCCGGGTTTCACCGGAGCTGATTTGGAGAATCTTGTGAACGAGGCCGCTTTGCTGGCTGCCAGGGCGAGCAAGAAGCGTATCGGCATGCATGAGTTTGAACAGGCTAAGGATAAGGTGCTCATGGGGACGGAGCGGCGTAGCATGATCATCAGTGAGGAGGAGAAGAAGGATACCGCCTACCACGAGGCCGGGCATGCCCTGGTGGCCAAGCTGACGCCCGGGTCTGATCCCATCCATAAGGTAACCATTATCCCCCGCGGCCATGCCCTCGGGGTGACCCAACAGTTGCCCCTCGACGAGAGACATCTCTATTCCAAAGATTACCTCATCACCAACATTACGACACTGATGGGGGGGCGGGCAGCGGAAGAGCTTGTCCTTAAACATTTCACTACCGGCGCGGGAAACGACATCGAAAAGGCGACGGAGTTGGCCCGCAAAATGGTGTGCGAGTGGGGGATGAGCGATACCTTGGGTCCCCTCGCCTTTGGTCAAAAGGATGAGCAGATCTTCCTCGGCAGGGAAATATCCCAACACCGAGATTACAGCGAAATGACCGCGCAGGCGATAGATAAAGAGGTAAAAAAGATTGTGATGGAGTGCTATGAACGGGCTGAGAAGGTCCTCAAGAAGAACATCGGTGTCTTGCATCAATTGGCCCAGACGCTGCTGGCACGAGAATCCCTCTCCGGCGAAGAGATCGATCAGATTATTAAGGTAGGTGCTCCGGCATGAATCCGTCCCACAACGGCAGCAGGCGGGCGTTTGTACTGCGTTGCCGGGGTGGAGATCTGCGATTGGGAGAGAGGACTCTGGTAATGGGTGTTTTGAATATCACCCCGGATTCCTTTTCTGACGGCGGATTTTTTTTTGAACCGCACAGGGCCATCGAGCATGGCCTTCGGATGGCTGAGGAAGGGGCAGATATCATCGATATCGGGGGGGAATCCTCCCGCCCGGGCTCTGATCCCGTCCCCGTTGATGAGGAACTGAAACGGGTTATCCCTGTCATCGAGGGGCTGGCTTCACATCTCAAAATCCCCCTATCGGTGGACACCTATAAGTCGCAGGTGGCCGCGCGGGCAATTGAGGCTGGTGCCCAGATGATCAACGACATCAGCGGACTGCGCTTCGACCCGCAGATACCCGCTGTGGCCGCCCGATACGACACCCCGCTGATCATCATGCATATCAAGGGGACCCCCAAGATGATGCAACAGGACCCCTTTTATGAAGACCTCATGGGTGAGATTATCGCCTATCTGCACGAGGGGATTAAAAAGGCCGAGCGGGGAGGGGTAGACCCCCACCAGGTGATTGTTGATCCTGGCATCGGTTTCGGCAAGAGGGTTCAGGATAATCTCGTCATCATCAACCGCCTTTATGAACTCAATGTCTTGGGAAGGCCGCTTCTAATCGGGACCTCCCGTAAGTCATTCATCGGCGCTGTGTTGGACGCAGAGGTGCACCAGCGTGGGATCGGGAGC
>CAZFIR010000191.1:0-22611 GCA_964519535.1 uncultured Thermodesulfobacteriota bacterium
TATACGCTGAGGAGCGTCGACATCTCTCCAATCTCGTGGGGGAGGCAAGGCTCGCGCCTTTTACGTGGCTCTCAGGAACGATGGACCTCGAATACAACCCCCACCGCCACCGCCTCGATGTCTTCAATGCGAGAGTCAACTTCTCAGATACAAGGGGGGACCGGCTGGGGGTAGAGTATCGACGCACCAGGGATCAGGTGGAAGAACTCAATACGGAGCTTGGGATTCGTATTATCGATCCCCTGGATTTTTACTTCGCCTATCGACATAACCTCCGCGACCAGGTCAGGATAGAGACGGTCTATGGTCTTGATTACCGTCACCAGTGTTGGGAGGTATCACTGCGCGTGCACGATATAAACCGCCAGCCCGATCCGACGGAGATCAATGGTACCGGCAAGGAGGTGAAGGTAATGGTTTGGATCACCTTGACGGGTCTAGGGAAATATAGGGTCCAATAAGGAGATAAGGGAATGAAGGGGATTATTTTGGCCGGCGGCCTCGGAACACGCATGCATCCCTTGACCAAGATCACCAACAAGCACCTCCTGCCGGTGTACGACAAGCCGATGATCTATTATCCGCTGCAGGCCCTTGTTAACGCAGGGATACAGGATATACTTATTGTTACCGGAGGAAACAATGCCGGGGACTTCCTGAGGCTCCTCGGCAACGGCCATGAATTCGGACTTAAACACATCAACTACACCTATCAGGAGGGAGAAGGGGGGATTGCAGCGGCCCTCATCCTTGCGGAATTTTTTGCTGCCAAAGATAGCATATGTGTTATTCTGGGGGATAATGTTATTGAGAAGAACATCCGCGGGGCGGTGGAGGCCTTTGAGCGGCAAAAGGAGGGGGCCAAGATCATGATCAAGGAGGTCCCCGATCCCCAAAGGTTTGGTGTGCCCGTCTTGAAAGGGGACAAGATCGTCAAGATCGAGGAAAAACCTAAAACCCCTCAATCCCCCTATGCGGTTACGGGCATCTATATGTACGATAATGGGGTATTTGACATCATCAAGACCCTAAAGCCGTCGAACCGAGGAGAGTTGGAGATAACCGATGTGAACAACGTCTATATCGAGAAGGGTCAATTGGTCTGGGAGGTTTTGGATGGGTGGTGGACCGATGCGGGAACGTTCGAATCCCTTCTGAAGGCGAGCCTGATGGTGGCCGAGACCGGTGCCAACAAAATGGATTGAGGACGGTTATGATCGAAGGGGTGAGAATCAAGAAGCTAAAGGTCATACCCGATGAGCGGGGTCGACTTATGGAGATCTTGCGCAGCGATGATGAGATCTTTCAACAGTTCGGCCAGGTCTATATGACTACTACCTACCCCCATGTGGTCAAGGCATGGCACTACCACAAGATTCAGACCGACAATGTGACGGTGGTGAAGGGGATGCTCAAACTGGTCCTCTATGATCCGAGGAAGGGTTCACCTACCAAGGGCGAGGTCAATGAGTTTTTTATCGGTGAGCACAATCCTCTGTTAGTACAGATCCCGAAAGAGATCTATCATGGATGGATGTGCATTAGTGAGACGGAGGCGATAGCTGTAAATATTCCCACTGATGTATACCGATATGAAGACCCGGATGAATACCGCCTCCATCCCCATGAGAACGATATACCCTACTAGTGGGCGAGAAAAGATGGTTGAGGGAAAGACGCTCCTCGTGACCGGTGGCTGTGGCTTTATCGGCAGTAATTTCATTCACTATATCCTCGCTCAATATCCGCATTACCGCGTTATCAATCTGGACAAACTGACCTATTGCGGGAACCTCGATAACCTCTGCGAGGTGGTGCAGCAACCCAATTTTAGCTTTGTGAAGGGGGATATTGCTGACAGAGAAAAGGTTATGGCGATCCTTCACGATGAAGAGGTCGATTGCATCGTGAACTTCGCCGCTGAATCCCATGTGGACCGGAGCATTGAAGACCCCGATCTGTTTCTGCGGACCAATGTCCTGGGTACTCAGGTCTTATTGGAAGGGGCCAGGGAGGCCGAAGTACCCCTCTTTATCCAGATATCCACGGATGAGGTATACGGTTCCCTGGGCCCAACCGGTGAGTTTACCGAGACCACCCCCCTGAAGCCGAACAGCCCCTATGCGGCGAGCAAGACCGCTGCCGACCTCATGGTGAGGGCCTATATCAAGACGTATGGCATTAACGCCATCATCACCCGTTGTTCAAACAACTATGGTCCATATCAATTTCCTGAAAAGCTCCTTCCCCTGATGATCAGCAATGCCATGGAAGACAGAGAACTTCCGATATACGGTGATGGGCTCAACATCAGAGACTGGATATACGTAGAAGACCATTGTCAGGCCATTGATGTGATCATGCATCGCGGCAAAAGCGGGGATATATACAATATCGGCGGAGCGAGTGAGCGGACAAACCTCGAGGTTGTACGGACCATCTTAGAGGTATTGGGCAAACCGGAATCCCTGATCCGCTTCGTTAAGGATCGGCCCGGACATGACCGCAGATATGCCATGGACTTCTCTAAACTAAACAAAGAGCTAGGCTGGCAGCCCCAGGTGTCCTTTGGAGAAGGGATAAAACGGACCGTCACCTGGTACGTCGAACATCAGGATTGGTGGCAGCGGATTAAGACGGGTGAATATTTGGAATATTATGAGCGGATGTATGGGAAGAGGTGAGTGGAATGCGTAAAAAGGGGGGGATTATCCCCCCTTTTTTATGGCCATTGCATCAAGGGGAAAAGGAGTTTCGTGGACCCAGATCTTATTACAGTGACTTCTTCCTCCGTGAAGTACTTTTAGACCCAACGTCTCCACACCAATCCCCAGGAGTCACCGATGGATGATAGACTCTACAGGAAATTTTAACCTTAAGAGGTCTTACCATGTGAGGAGATATATAAAGTCAGATATTATATTGCAAGACCTAACTCCTTTTACTGAAACTATGAGTATTTATCTTATGCTGGCCATTCCGGTGTCCGGCCAGAGTAGGTGATCACGAACAGGATGTCTTCTATCTCCTCGTTTTTAAACAGGCTTCGGATTTCGGGGGTATCGGGCAAGGCCAGCTCCCAATTACCGACCACGCTCATGCCGGGTAACAGAGGCCAGGCTCCGCGGCGGGTGCTTATCATGCCGTCAACAGCAGTTGCCTCGCCACCGATAGCGGGTTCTTTTCCATCCGGCTTAAAGGTGAGGGTGGCTTTCATCTCAGTTGTTTCCTTACTGAGGCCTGCGAAATACAGGAGGATCTGGTCGATCTTCAACCGCTCGATATTGGGCAGAAAGTCCTCACGCCGGGTCTGGAAGCGCACGGCCATCGGCGTGGCGGTCTGGTCCGGGTTATGCAGGTCATACCACTGATCTGCAAACTGATGCCTGAAGCTAAAGGGACGGTTGGCACTGATCTTTGTCGGCAAGCTCTCGATTACCTGTTGGCGATAGTCCGGACTATCAAGGGCCGTGTACTCTAACGCAACAATAATATCCGCTATCGTCAGGTAATCGAATTGATTTGCTGCCTTGGGCATACGGAACTCCCAGATGGTGTCGACTCCCAGCCTCTCGAAGGGAAGGAGCATCTCGGACTGGGTTTCCAGCTCAAACAGCCCGGTAGCGTTCACAGGTGACGTGAGCGCTACGGACTCAGGCGGACGATGAGCAGTTATGGTCTGGAACAGCATATTTCGATTCACCACTAACCGGGAAATGCCGATGTTAGAAAGCGTTGCCTTGATTCCCTGAGTAGGCGGAATTAAAGCAACCACAGACGTTCGTACCCGCTTTATCATTCTCAGATAATGGCCGGGGAAATCCCGATCAAACAGTTCCATAGGTGTCGCAAACACCATAACACCTGTCTCCCTGAAGCGCTGGAACTCGTAGGGGGCCATGCGGGCGAGGGAAATAGCTTTAGTCAACTGGAGTTTTCTCTTCTCCGTCTCCAAGCGGTACTGGTCGAGCTTGTAGATATCTGCCATGAGCCGGGCTGAGCCTGTCAGGCCATGTCGGTCAGTTGCGTCTTGTGATGCACCACCTATGGAATCTTCGGACGGTACCTCCCAGTAGTCGTTCTGAATAAAGGCGGGAGGGGGCTCCTGGCGTTCAAAGGCCAGTTGGTTCTGCGCAAGCTTTGCCATAGACGTCGCGTGTTGTAAAAAGAAGCTATAAACGCCCTCAAGGATATTGCTCATCCAGTCGTAGAGTTCAGCGCTGGTGAATTTATTCTGCAGAAACTCAACGACGGCCTCGGCATGTTCTACCTGCATCCGGGCTATTTCGCCTTCTTGATGCACAATATTGACTCCATCATTGGCGATCTCTATCTGCTGATCACCGATGCGTATTGAGTGCTGGGCAAGTTCACTTTGCAGTTGCCATTCCTGGGCACGGCGTTCATAGCTAGCCCACACCGATGCCACTTGTGCCTGTGTTTCAGCTTGAATGGCCATACCGCTGGCGACATATCGGCCCATGGCCGTTAATGAAACTAATATAGCCTGTGCTTGAGCAGCAGGTACATTTGTAGGAAAGGCAGCCGCAGCCGAAGTAGCTGCCTGAAACATTGTCGCACCGGCATCACAAAAGGCAGCCAATGTCCTTGCTGCAGCTGCTGAGTGATAAGCATCTATCATCTGCAATTCCCAAACATTTAATCCAGCATCAAGCCATTCCTTATATGTTTGTGCTTGAATCTCCGCGCTTTCTCGCTGCAGCTCTGCCAACTCGACCTCATCACGGGCCTGGCGCAGGCGTAAATTCTGGAGCTTCACACCGGCTCGGGCGAGCTGAACACCCTGTCTGGCCTTGAGCAGGTTGTAGAGCTCGACATCGCGCTTTTCCAGGGCAGCGAGCAAGGCCGCCTCCATCTGCGCTGCCATGTTTGCCAGTTGTTTGGCCCGCTCGATCAGGAATTCATAACGATATGGCACGGGAGGAGGGGTAATCCTGGTAGGCAGAGTAAGTTGTCCTCCTGGGCCGATGGATGGCATGGCGCTAAGAATGTCTGTTGGAGCCGCATAGGCTTCGATTTCTCTTTTGATTCCCGCGATATTCCGGCACGTGCGGATTTTGTAGAGGTTGATTTCCGCATGGAAACGGAGTGCCTTTATCATCGGATTTGGCGGTATGCAGAACGCTAAAGTGGCAAGCATAGGGATATATGCCCCTCCAACAACCGGTGTATAGACTCTTGTTTCCAACTCCTCGGAAAGAGGGGCAGCAGGCCTATAGGTGTTTTCAATCAGCATTACTGATTTTGCGATACCTTTCTCAATGGAATTGTTTTTCAAAAGAAGCCCTGGGATTTCCGCCAGTGTTTGGTTTCTCCTTTCAATAATATCGCTAAGCGTCAGCGGTTGTTGCAGACTCAGTGCCTCATTAACGGCTTTTCTCGCCTTGGCAATGCGCGCTGACAGCTCCTTTGAGCTTTGCATGATGTTGCGAACATTATTAACTGTACTTTCAAGAACGCTCATATTGTTTATGCGCCTCACATCGTCAAGTATCCGCTCCCATACCCCTTGCCAGCGCAAATCTTCAAGCTCTATCTCCAGATATCCTATAATATCTTCGCATAAGCCGAGATGCTGGTTCAGTTCCGGTGTTTCCAGTAGTTCAAGGGCGGTTTCATAGAGGGTCCTTGCCTTTGCCAGACTTTCTACTGTATCACGGGTAAATTCCGCATCCGCATAAGCGAGGAGGCATTGGATTATGTAGAGTAAGGTAAACCGTGTATAGGTGTTTTTGCGAGTCGATGCAATTGTATGAGGATTTAGCGGATCAAGCAGCCAATCTTCGAGACGCTCATAGGTGCCTGGAATGTAGTCCTCATATTCAAGCCCATAGTAGATCTTTCCTTTGTCTCTAGGCTTTGCATAATCATAGACTGTCCTAAACCAGTTCAATGCAGCTTCGAACTGGCTGGCCCATTGAAGCCGAATTGCAATGGCTACAGGTACGAAATAGTACATCTCTTTAATATATTCAAGATTGTTTGGAAGCGTACGCCTGAAGCTCATGCAGTTTCTCTGGTAGGCAATCTTACTCTGCTCATAACGTTCCCGTTGTATCGACTCGGGATGAATTTGATCAGAAAGCGTGGATACCCGAGAAATATTTGGCGTAATAAAGTAACCGGTAAACTCGGTTGGGTACTCGGGCCAGAAGTTGTGGACACAGCAGATATCGATTCCATCGCTAAGATAATCTTTTTGATAAACAAAAATTGAAAATTCGTATTCGTGATCGAAGTGAAAAATGCCCGTTCTAAAGCCCCAATTAGGCGGAATAATACTGATGGATGGCTGCGTTCGGATCTGATGCTGTTCGGAGATATTATCTTCGCTGCGTCTGGCAAACTCGAGTGTTATGCTGACTATTATCCGCCAAAGAATCCCACTAAGGGAATCCGAGATGCCAGACAGCGCGGTGACTGTTTCAGCGACGAGCCTCCATTCACCATAAACTTCATCCGAGTAATCCGCATCTTTGATCTTGTCAATAAAAGACTCTATATTTCGAAGTTTCAGGTTTTGGAGATCGGAAGAAGAATCAGGCTCGTTCAGTAAATCATAGAGATTATAAAACCATTTATTTTGAGAACTCCAAAACTCAAGAATGTGGTAATCATGCAAGTCTAGGTTATAAACTGTAATGAGCCAATCGTTGAAATCATTAAGGGTGTCGATACTGTATGTCTCGGTTAAACTAACTGGAGAGATCAACTTCTTATAATAAGTTATCGGGGTTTGATAAAACGTATACCAACCTACGGTATCGGTCGATATTGAACTTAAAGCGCCTATATATGAACCGTTCTCGATAAGTCTCCAAGACCCATCGTCTCTGTAGCCAAAGATTCGGTAATAAATGCTTCCGGACGACTCTGCAATCAAACAAGGGCGATTGGCCCATTCGAAAAACCCGGCAATACGATCAAACGTCTTACCTTTCGACCCGTTGATAATCGGTTTCCAGTCACCACTCGCCCAACTGCGCCCATCTGATGATAGGTATTGATCATATATGGTTCCATCGTTAACGCGGATGACAATATGGGGTGGCTGGTCAGTATCCTCCCGCTGCTTAACGAGTGCAGAGATGTTGGAAGAGTCTGTAGGTAGATCCAGGGACTGGACTTCTGCATCCCAATACATTTTATTGAGGTCATACCTTACGAATACCAGCTCTTGCTTCCCGCCGTTTGCTGTAACCAGAAAAAGAAAAATATACCTGGCTTCATCAGCTATATAATAGGGGACAGCCCCTATTATCTTGACCACGTCGCCTAGTTCATCGACGGGCAAAGCTATCCAAAAAGTCTGGGTTTCTTGTGCGTTTTCCGGAAGAAGATATGACCAATAGACCTTACCCGTTTTGCCGCCCAGAGCAAACACGTAAAAAAGCAGTTCAGTTTCGTTCCCCTTTGTGGCAGTTTCAGCAGTACAAGTAGCTTGCGCTGCCATGGTGGCCACATCGTTCAAGTAATCCGAATATTCGAGTGCAAGCTGCCGCGCCAAAACAGGCGTTATGCGCTGGTTAGACCTTAGGACACCTATTAGAGAACGGAACGCAGGAGAAGCCTGTCGCCTTAGGGAGGGAAGGAGGATATTTTCAGGATAAAGGAAAACGCCAACAGCAGCTTTCCATGTCTCATAGGAGCCGATCCACATCCATTCTTCATCGAAGTGCTCGTATTCAGGATCAAGCTGAAGCATTTCATGCTCCGGCTGTTGGAACTGTCCTGTTCTCAGGGAAAAGATGAGATTCTGTAGGGTGGTAAGTGCCTGGGAGATGCGGGTTGTTTTTTGGCAGGGGGCGATCTGAAAGTCGATAAGCAGTTGGTCTGTAAGCCATTTCGCCTTTTCTGTAATATCATTTCCCTCTGTAGTAGAAGCCTCGACAAGGGCGTCACGGAGCAAAGCCAACGTGGCCTCCTCGCAGCCATCCACAACCTCAGCCATGGCAGTCATCACGGTCCTCTCCTGGTCGATGCGTGCGCTGAGCTTATCCTCCCAGTCCCACCTCGCCTCCCGGCTTGCTCGCCAAGGGAGTAATTCAAATTCTTCCTCGGAGGTTTGGAAGAAATCAGGTGATAATGTTATGCCACTTTCTTGCTCAACATCTCTCCAGTCCGCGGACATACGGCGCTTCTTTACCTGAACAAGGATCGAATAGACGCCATCCCACTCGGAGTCCATCACCTCTGCACCACTTTCCAATAGAGCATAAACCCGCATTAAATACAAAAAAGCATCCATATCAAGGCTGAGCTGGTCAAACCGCGCCGTGATATCGTTTCCCTGTTTACGCTGCACCGCCAGATCAAGAAATTCTTTGATATCTACTCCGAGGATGTTTTTAAGGACTCTCTTGAAGCCAAAATTTGGATCAAATATTAAAAGCTGAATGCGGTGGTTTAAAGCCTCGGCCACGTAAACATTCCCGTCACCATCAACCGCAATACCTTGGGGAAAATTGAATTGCATATCGCCGGTTCCCAGGCTGCCCCATTTTTCAAGGAATGTTCCTTCGGCATCGAATTTCTGAATACGGTTTGTGAGATCTGATACATAAATATATCCATTTACATCTACTCCTATGCCACTCGGGGAATTGAACTGACCGTTTCCGCTTCCTTGGGTGCCCCATTTTTTAAGGAATACTCCGTTTGAGCCAAATTTTTGAATCCGATGATTTGAGGAATCTGACACGTAAATATTTCCAGTTTTATCTGGTACTACATCAACTGGTCCGTTGAATTGACCGTCTCCGCTTCCTTGGGTGCCCCATGCATGAAGGAATACTTCATTCGAATCAAATTTTTGAATCCGATGATTGCCACTGTCTGCCACATAAATATCTCCATTATCATCTATTCCTATACCCGTGGGGTTATTAAACAATCCCTCTTCAGAAGAGGGCTTCCCACCCCACATTTTAAGAAAATCTCCATTGCTATTAAATTTCTGAACCCTGTGATTTGAGGAATCTGATACGTAAATATTACCGCTGTTATCTACAGCTATGCTTTGCGGGAAAAGAAATTGACCGTTTCCCTTTCCTCTGGATCCCCATTTCTTAAGAAAGCTTCCGTTGGAATCAAACTTTTGAATTCGATTATTCTCTCTATCGGCGACATAGATATCTCCTTCACGGTCCACAGCTACATCTCGAGGTGAGCGGAACTGGCCATCATTTGTTCCTTGAGCGCCCCATATAAGACATGCTTTTTCTTCTTCGCGCAACTGCTTGATCTCGTTAACGTGCGCCTCTATCCACCCCTTTCTGGCTTGCCAGATATCATAGGCCGGACCCTCAAGAGAATTTTTCAGGTCTTTTTCCCCAATCAGATCCGGGTCAATTATGGGCGACTTGTTTCTCGTTCGCAGTGTGTACTGCCATTGTTGTCGTGTTTCTCGGCTTGCCCGCCAGAGAGGAAGTCTGGCGCTTAATACGCGCCAGTAAAGAAGATTTTCCTCCTCTTCCTCCTGTTTCCAATCTGTAATAAGGGTTCTTCTTTTGCAAGCGGTAGTAAGTATTGAATAAAGTTTGTTCAACTCTTCTTCAGAAGGCTCTTTCTCGGAATCATCTTCTTTTTGCTTAATCATTATTAAATGCGAGAAGTCTTCGATTGACATATAAAACTGTCTTTCGACTTGTTCTTGTGCATTTTCACGGGTCGTGGCATCCAAGCTCCTGAGATCCTCATCAATCTGCATCATAATTTCAATCCAGGTAGGTTGATTCGGGTCAGGACGAGGAGATACCATCCCCAAAGCAGCTCTTAACGCCTGTGAGAGCCGACCAGTTGCATACGCTGATTGCATGTTGTTCTTGATTGCTTCAACTGCTATTGTGCGCGATCTCCATGTGCTGCGTGCCTGGAGGCCTGTTGGAGAAACAACGAGATCATCGAGAGTTACCAATTCTGGATCAATAAGTGGACGCTGGTTGTGCAATGCTGGTGACCATAACCCTTCTCCTGGTTCAGCCAGGGCAATCCAGAACTCCTGCGGACCTAGCTTTAATCCTTTTTCATTTTCTTCACTGATCCAATCAGGATAACTTCTCTCTTTCAAGGCTTGCATTAAAATGGAATGGACTGCATCCCATTCCTCATCGCTGACAGGCTCACCTTCGGAATTTTCTTCAACTCGTCTATTTTTATTATAAATCTCCATTAGCCGGGTAAAGCTCTCTACCGTGAGATTCATATTTTTGATGTGATCTTTTGTTGCTTCAAGGTCTTTGCCTGTTTTAAGGTTTTCCAAAAATCCATCAAGATCAGGCAGAGGATCGCCAAGTACCCGTTTGAGCACTACGTCAAGTCCCTCATTCGTTCTCTGTTCATTGAGTTCTCTCAGACCGGTATCAATTTCTTGACGGCGCGTTAACCAGATGTCGAAGGCTTTATCGTCGTCTGCTGGATTAGTTTTGGGAATTGGTAAACGAAAGTCATCCGGGCCAATTATGTCTGGATCAATTATCGGTAGGAGACCCTCGGTGTATGGATCAGCTGGCCAGTCTTGTTGCTTCCAGAGCGTGCGCAGGTGCTTGAGACGCCAAGCCAAAAAGCTCGGAATGACGGAAATCTCAAATCGATTGTTTTGAGGCTCCTGATCGATCTGGATTCGAGCTGAAAGACCACTGTTATTCCGTTCTGACAATATGAAGGTGCCCAATGTCCCCTCTCCTGAGGCCACTCTTTGCGTCCTTTCTCTGTCCTTATAAAGATTGACCATATAAACAAGTCCGTTGTCTGGAGGTAGATTGGTCACCTGCATTTCACCATAAACATTACCGTCTTCATCGGTGTTTCGATTCCATTCCACGCCGAAAAAATTCCAACGTTTGATCTGCTCATCTGTATCTTCCGATTGGATCCCATCACAAAGTGGGTTTCGGGTTGTGTCGATAAGCCCAAACACCTGTTCCAGACGTCGCTCACTGAGGTCTTCGCGGGTAAAAAGTAGCTTATCAAGTTTTTCAGAATCTTCTGCATCCAGGTCTATGCCCAAACGGTCTGCGAGCGACTCGCGTTTATCTTGATCGGCTGTTGTGGTCAGGCGTAATTCCTCGTAAGAGGTTCCGATTTGATTGAGCAGGACTTGGTACGCTTCGAACAGATACTCCTTCACGTTGTCGGCCAGACTCGATTGATTGGATAGCGAAGGTGGATTCGCGATCAAATAGCGTCTTAGTACTTCGATGCAGATCCTGACCTGCCGCACCTTCCGTTCCACTTCCGCCGACGATCCAAGGAACTGCCCGAACAATTGGTGAAATCTCTGTTCAAGATCGCTGAGAGTGACGCTCCTAAAGTCCGCCTCACCTGCACTCTTGATCTGCACATGCTTCATGGTATAGTCAAGCAGATCCGCGAGATAGGCGAGCGGACTCACCGCGGACTCGCTGTCTGGGCAGGCACACTGGCGAGGAAATAACCCTTCTATGTTGAAGGCGGGTTCAACAGCAAAACCATTTGCCTGTTCAACTCTTGCCTGGGTCAAGGCGTTGTTGAGCACTGCGCTTGCAGCAACAGCCTTTGAATGGACAAGAGTAGCAGTCTCCTTTGCTATCCCTGCCTTCTCTGCCTCTTTTATGAAAACTCCTCTTCCCGTTTCGGAAATTTTTGTGATCCCGGAGAAGCCATTGTCTATCAGTTTTTGATTCACCTTTACGTCATCAGAAAGAAGGCTGAGATAGGCGTGTGCCTCAAGCTTCTGTAGTGCTTTCTCGTCTTTCGGTGATGAGTCCTTTAAGGGAGGGATTCCCCCATTTCGCCGTATATCACTGAGGGTTTTTATCTTTTTTGTTTTCAGATGCCCGATCATTTCTTCCGAAATGAGCTTACGCTTAATGAGGGCACTCAAATCCTTGATCTCTAAATCCTTTACCGGTACCTTGATTTCGTCTTTTGGTTTATCGACAGACACAATTTCAACATTCGCACCAGCAACCTCCAGTTTGGCCTTTATTTCTTCTGCCTTCTTTTTGCTGATACCCTCGGCAACAACACCTTTGGAGTCCAAAAGTGCTTTGGCCTTTTGAGGTCCCAGGCTAGTGATCTCGCACACGATCTTAGCAACGCTGGTTTTCTTTTTTGCTCCAATCTTTTTGATTATGACGCTGAATTGCTTTGCCATGGGCAAACCTCCTTTTTATTCGACAACGACAAGTCATCGGTGCTTTTGATAAGTTCGTCTTCGAGAAAGATTTCGCCGTGTATTTGTCTTTGATCATGAAAAACTCAGTCAATTAATTATAATAATCGCAAGCTAATCCACGCGATGTATAACTATTGGTTTAAATAATTTGGGGTGCCAAATGCCCAAAGGATTTCCATACATTTTGGATGGAATATCGCTGGCACGATAAAAGGATTTATCCCACGGATCAACAACTACTGCAGATTCACCCCATGTCCTATAATCTTCAGGATTACTTCCTTTTACGCGGCCGATTACAACAAAAGCATGATCAGCAAAGGTTCGCCTCATACGGTCGAGGGGATGAAACCCCGCTTCATATAAGAACATAAAAGCTATCGCGGATTGTTCTCCACAGTTACCACAACTGAATTGTTCAGCCACAGTCCTAGTTTTCGCAAGTTCAGAAAATTTTTGATTTGGGTCATTGAACCATACAATTTTATCTGACTCCGCTAGTTCTCTCAAAGAATTTACACAGAAAACGGATAAACCTGCGCTATTCCATACGTCTTCAAACTTGAGTTGTGATCCATATAGCATCTTTTCCTTAACATATCCGACTGCGACACTCGCGGCTATTAGATTCTCTTCAAGCTCATTGTAAAGTTTCTTCTCGACAATATCATTCATATCTTGTACTGTTTTACCTTTATTACCGCCGCTTGCTGTTTCTAAATTACCCCCTATAGCTATTTGTATATTTCTACTTGGTGTTTCTTCATCAAAAAAAAAGTTCTCATTTGAATAACTCATTTGAATATTATGAATATCTGGATGACAAATCTCGAGTTGTTTTTCTAGATCAGATGGTTCTTCATTTTCTGCTTGCATGCCAGAGGGATCCCTAAATCGAATGGGATTTGATTTAGTATAAATGTATAGATTTAATCCATCCTTACGTCCAGCAGGATCACAACTCATCCACCTCCCTAGACACGGCGCGTAATAACGTGCATCGTGATAGTACAGCCCGCTCTCATCATCTCGTTCTTTTCCTATGAACCGGTACCGCTTCCTGGCAAAACCACCAAAACTAGTCTCACCATAAGGAAAATACTCCTCACGATTAATCCATTGTCCATGAGCATTTACGACTATATTGCTACTGCCCAAATGGTCACCTAGATGATATTGAATAGCCGGCCCCGCATCCCCAGAATAGACATCCCCGCGTCGCAGGATCGCAATGCGCTGCTGGTCGTCCATTATGTGCAGGTGGTTGTTTTGTTTTTGTTCACCGTTTTCTGTCCAACAATGGTGCTCAAAGATGCTATCGATATAGACAGTGCTCTCCGACTTGGTGCCGTTCTTGCGCACCCATTTCTTGACCCGCATGCCGTCAGCGCCATAAAGGTAGCGCGCTTCTACCGAGGCGTGATCTGATCCTTCGGGCTGGTTCCTAAATGTTTTCAGGCGATCAGCATGATCCCACTCAAAATGACGTTCGATGTTCTCCTGAATCATATTTCCGTTGTCGTCATACTCATAGGCGTAAGTCGTCTGCCCGATCGAGATCGTATCCAGGCGGTTATTGTCAGGTAAAGTGTTCAGTACGCGCCTGAAGGTGTTCCCGTTGCCATCAGAGTTTGTACTATGTTTCATTTCACGCATATTGCCTGCCGGATCGTATTGATATTCCCTCGTGTAGATGCGTGTCTTGGTTGGGTCTTGTGGCGTGGGCGTATCAGTCCACGGCGGAATAGCTGGAGGACGGTCGTACTCGCGTCCATCTGCCGATACAAGGCGATAAATAGGATCGTAGATAAAGGTGCTGTCGAGTTTATTAGGTTCACCCGGCAGGCCGCAATTGGGCGCCCGATCGTTGATGGTAAGGATATTGCCAGTCAGGTCGTACCCATAATGGAAATCCTGCAGCACCGACCCATGCGGCTGGTAGCTGAGGTCGTCAGAGTTTGCGAACCGCTCAGAGCGTAGGTGCTCGAGGCGAAAGGTGCGCTCGTCATAGGCATAGCGGGTCATTACCCCGTTGCCATAGGCGATAAGCACCCGCTGCCCCTTGGCGTTATATGCTATTTGCGAGATATATATGTCATCGTCCACTTTGACACTTTCGAGAGCGCCCGCACGGTTGTATCGTGGCTTGAGCCCGGCGCGGTGATGCTCCTCGGTGGCGTCCTCGGGATAGTAGATCTCTGTAGGTCGGTTGAGGGCATCGTAATAAGTCGTCGTTTGGTAAACAGTACTATCCAGATCCGCCTCAGCGTTCGGCGACTCCCAATCGGCCACCCCTCCATTTGCAATGACCTCATCGCTGATGACCTTGCGGATCTTCTCTTCCAGGTTGCCTTTAAAGTCGTATTCGTCAAACGTCAGCAACCCTGCTTCGTCATAATGGAGGTAAGGCTCACCCAGCCGGTTTTGCTGCCTGTTGGCCTCGCGCTCCCGGTGGGGCTGGTCCGGGCTGCTGCCATCACCGTAGATGATCTTTTCCCGCAGGGTGACGGGTTCGTTATCGTCCATTCGGTCCCGCGCCCATAGCCGCATCGGGCGATTCAGCACATCGTAAAATTGCAGGATCAGAGCGCCCTTGCTGTCCCGCCGCTCGATTTCGTTGCCGGCTGCATCCAGAATGGTTCGCCGGATGCCCGCATCGATGCTGTCGATGTGCAGCGGGTTGTCTACCAGGTCGTAAATATGCTGAAAAGCCAGCCGTCCCAAGGCCTCCTTCACCGTGAGCAAGTTGCCACGGATGTCGTAGGTGGAGCAGGTGCGATACTCTTCAGTTGACGACCAAGAGCCATCTAGTTGCTGCCTGCGATTGCGCTCGACGGCTTCGATCGTCCTTCCGAGAGCATCCACAGTTGCGCTGCTTGGTGTGTAGTAGCAATGGGAGTAGACGTCGGATTCGCCGGGGTGAGTCCTGCCGGCATTGTCGTTGGGGTCATAGGTGTAGACTTCCCAAGGAGTAGGCGTGAAGTTCTCCGGGTCGCCCAGCGCAGTAGGAACCCCATAAATCACGCGCTGCTCCGAGCCATCCGGGTTGATCGTTCGGATGACCTGACCGCGCCGGTCGTAAAACATGGTCACCTTCTGGCCGAGATGCTCCTCGGTGGGTGGATCATAGTCCCAGCCGGAGTCGTAAAAGGGCTCGTACTTTTCTACTACCTGACCCTTGTTGTCGTAGCGCTGCCAGCCGCTGACCACCACATTGAGGGGGTCCTCTGGTTCGCGTTGTCTGCCGACCACTGGCCTCAGTGTTCCCTCCTGATCCTCCTGGTCGGCAGGAAGCACTTGGTTGCCGAAGACCGGATCGCCAAAGATGACATCCTCTGCCTGGGTGCGGGTCTGCAGCAGCCTTTCAAAGCCGTCGGAGTACTCCACGGTTTCGATGGTGTTGTTCCGCTTTGATTCGTCATCGAGCGGTTCGTTTATATGGTGCTCCCGCCGGATGGTACGCACGGAGATGGGCTGTCCGCCCTCGGCAAAAGCAAGGAAGTCGTATTCCAGGATGGTGCTGGGCTCATATTCCGGACCCTGCTCAGTTTCAGCCAACCAGTCACCTACAAGTTCATCCTCTTCGCCCATGACCGCGATGTGTTTGAGCAGACCCAGCGGCGTGAACCCGTAGGCGGTCCGATTGCCGTTGGGATCGGTCACCAGCTTGGGCTGGAGCACGCGATAGTCATATTCCGCCTGTGTTGTCAGCCCTGCAGGATCAATGACCTTCGTGGGCAGGAGGTCGTAAAGGTCTTGATCGTCTTTGCGATACTCGATTGTTGTCTCATTGCCCAGCGGGTCAAGGGTTGCCAGGAGAAGACCGCGGGGGGAGCCTCTGCCGTCATGGAAGTTGTAGCGGCGGCTCTCGGTAATGGCAAAGTATCCTTCAGCGTGGTGTGAGCCGGCCTCTCCGTTGTAATAGACATAACCCGCCAGTTCGGGCAGGCTCCGGATCTCAATCGGATACTCGTCAGTCCATTGCACAGGTCCATCGGGCACGAGGTAGGGCGGAATCTCTGGTGGATCTGAAATCACGTTACCGCTTTTGTAGGCTTGGCGGAGGATCTCATCGGTCAAAACCAAGGTCTCTGTGCACACCAGGGAGCCGTTCTTTCCCACCTGACAGAAGTCGAGCCCGGTGAGGGCCTCGCCGTCATAGAAGTTGAGCACCTGGCCGATGATCTTCAGTGAGAATGTTTCGATCGCTTTGTCCTTGATGTCTCGGAGCCTCTCCTGGCCGGAGTTCTCGATCTCCCAGGTCGTGGTTCTGGCCACGCGATCATGGATATAGCCATTCGAATCAGTGGGCACGGCGTAAACGGTCTCGCTGCAGGTGGCCAGGTAAGGCTCGCCGGTGCGATCTTCCAACGTCCGCCATCCGCGCGGACAGGCGATCTGCACCTGCCTTTGCGGCTGACCGAACGGGTTGTAGTCCTCGGTGAAGCTGAACTGCGTCATGGGATCTTCTCCCCGCTCCCACTGGGAGACGCGTTGGCTCAGGGGATGGGGGAAGAAGACCTTTCCCTGCCACTCCTCGGGTTCGTCGGACCAGAGATCGCCCACCGGCAGGGAGGTTACTCCATGCAGGTATTCAGTCACCGTGTAAGGACGATCCTGCCGCTCGCTGCCGTCCAGGGCGTAGAGCTCGATGCGCAGGATGCGTCCGCGCAAAGCACGTAGGGCGTCTCGTTTAACTCGCCGAGGAAGACTTCTCAGCCAATGAACCATTTCAGATGGGCGCTCTAATAGATTCGGATCTCCAGCCCAGAACTCATTGCTGTAGTCGGGCTCCTGCCAATCACCAAACTCATCCCCGACAGGTCCCTGATGAAACCAGGTACGTGTTTCCAAAGGCAGCGAAAACATTTTTCGATCGATGGCACTAAAACCATTTTCTGGGTGCAGACCGGTGTCGTGATAGGTTTCAAAGCTCTCGGTATCCCGCTGGTCCACACGGCCAAAGCCACGGAACTCTCGTTCAGCGCCGTCCCAGTAGCCGTGGTGGTAGCTATATTCGGTGGTAAGTTTGCCTTTTGAAATAACATCGATAACTTCAACGCGTGAAACTACCTGAACCGGAAAGGGCAGGGGTGTTTTCCAGCGAGTCTCGGGTCGTTTCTGATCTTCGAGAAAAAACCGTGTGGAGGGTGCATATGCCACACGGGTCAGCGCCCCGGTGTGGTTGTCCATCTCGTTCTGCAGGTAAGGCTTGAGCCCGCCGGTAAGGTCGAGAAAATAGTAATTGTCTCGGGAGAGAGCCCCGGCGTCTTTACTCCAGAGAACACCGCTGATGCCGGTGCCGAGGAGGTCTACGAGCCTGACCGCATCCATGTCAGACACCGGGGGCGTTCCCCGGATTTCAATGGGATCACTCCAGCGGTTCCCGCTCTGATTGATCCAGAGGGTGATCTTAGTATCGTCCACATAGACGATATCGGCCAATCCATCGCCATCCACATCCCCCACCAGAATGCGTTTGGGGTCATAGCCATAGGGAAAGCGCGGGCAATTGCGCATAGAAACACGTCGGTTCCATTCTCCGTATCCGAGGTTTGGCCAGTACTCCACATTGCCGTCGTTTACCAGGACGATGTCTTGCAGGCCGTCGCCGGACATATCAGCCCATTTGACACGGGGGTCTGAAAAGTTGATGTTGGGGAAATCCTCCAGGGCCCGACGCTCGACCCACCGGGTATCATTCCATCCTTCCTCGGGATCGCTGAAGAAGCACTCAAGATGGGTACCAGAACGAATGGCATCCGTGACGCCGTCACCGTCGAGGTCCACCAACCTGACTTCCGGGTCCTCCAGGTTGAAGCTGGGCGCGAGGTCGTAGCGTTGGAAGGAGCGACGATCCCACATACCCGCGAAGCATAGGGGATAGTAACCCGCAAGGCCTTGGATAGTGACCAGGAGGTCAATTCGTCCATCCCCGTTGGCATCAATCAACTGCACACCCGGATCCGCGAGGGTAAGGCCAGCAGGGGCATCCGGCATCTCACGGGGAAGATCAAACTGGCCGTTGCCCAAGTTGCGCCAGTAACGCACCGTGCCATTCATTTCCAGGATATCCGGCAGGCCGTTGCCAAAGAGGTCCGCAAGCTCCAGATCGGGACTGGCAAGGGAACGACTTGGCAGGTGGCCCTCCAAAGGAAAGAAATCCCTCTCTTCAGGCGCAAACCGCGTGTAGCCGAATTCCAGCGGCGGAAGTTCTTCAGTACGGTCTTCCTCATTCGGCTGACTCTCATCGTACCCTACCACCTCTATCTGATTGAGCAGGGAAACGCCATTGAGTGGTAACTGATCTTTCAGATCATCTCGCATGTCGAGATAAATCATGTGATAGGTACGAACCAACATTCCAGTCTCGGGATCCTCGCAGTGCTGATCCGGATGGGTGCGGATCTCTATCAGATTGCACCGTTTGCGCGTGCGGATCTCGAAGCCAGGCCGGTATTCGGAGAAGGGGTCTGGCCGGTCCTCATAATGAAAGGTGACGGAGACGAGAAACTTCGTTTCCTCGCCACGGTTGTAATCCACATAACGGATGCGCTTGAGATAGAGCTGATCCCAGTGGTGAGGGCCCTCAGCACTTTGGTCCCGCTCATATTCGTATTCGATGCGGTTGCCGAAGGGATCGAGGGTACGGGTGAGTTTCCAGGCGAAGATCTTCGACCGATTTGTTGGATCGGCGATGATAGCCGTCGTCACTACATCATCATTCCCACTAGCAAAGGGTACTGTCCCGTACTCGCTAACCAGCCCGTCCTTGCTTTCGACCTTCCAGTAGTCTTCGTCAGCTCTCTTATAATGCCTGATGCGGGCAAAGAGGCCTTCGGTACGGGGTCGGTAACGGGTGCGGTGCTCTGTTTTGTTCTGGCTCTCTTCGACAGATTTTTCGACAGGCACAAGGTTTTCAGCCCCTGAGAGGATGAAGACATCGTTTTCATCGTCATAGCGAGGAATGCCCTTGGAGGTCTTGCGGCTTACTCCTGGGATGCTCAAGCCCCAGCCAAGCCCAAAAGACCCATTGCCGTTTCCCGTGCTGTACACCAGGTTTAATTCAGGTTGGAAGCCGTTGCGGCCTGGGGGGAGTGCCATGGGGACGGTAAAGTTTCCGGTGCCTGTAAAGAGGTCTGGCGAAAACTTTTCTCCAATCCCCTGAAGAGCGCCGCCGCCTTTAGGAAGCGAAATAATTTGACTCGAAGTACCTGATTTATTGCTCATCTGCACACCTCGTTATAGCTGCCGTTCGTAGGATAAACTACCCGGTTTGGCCTGCATACACCTGACTCGTACATAGTTCTATCTAAGCCCTTTATGTTGTAGAACGAGTGAATTGTGCATGAGGTGTTCCTGCCCGGACTGGTTTTTAATGAGATCTATTGAGCATTATATGCAAACCATTTCATGATGTATATAGGATTAAAAAAAAGCTTTTTCAAAGGTTGCAAATCACCCTCGAAGGCTTCACATAAGGCACCTTCCGAAAGTTCAACTTCATCAACAACTCCAGCAGACCGGGATTATGTAGGAGAAGGCTACAATATTTTAGAGATTTGAGATTTGAGGGTATTTTTATCATATTTTGTTTTTAAAGACTTGACCTATCTTGCCTTTTTTTGATCTTTTTCGGCTTTTTTTGTTTAGGGGAGATTAACGGTGGAAAGAATGGGTGAGGGTTAAAGGTAGGGCCTGTTTTCGATTACAGCCTTTTTAAACTCTCTCGGACAGGCTTGTGTCATCTTCCTGAACATCCTGGCAAAGTGATATTGGTTGCTGAAACCGCAGGCGAAGGCTATTTCGCTTATTGAAAACTCGATTCCTTCCTCTAGCATCTGTATCGCGCGGGCAATACGCACCTTATTCAAATACATGGAATATGTTACGCTCAGCGTCTTTTTAAACGCCCGCTCAAGACAAGAAACGCTCATGCCAGCCTCACGGGCGACATGGGCGAGCTTGAGGGGTAAACAGTAATTCGTATTAATATACTGAACGGCTTTGTGGATGCCAGCCTGAGAACGACTAAAGCTTCTTTCTTTTATCCCGAGGACGCTATGAATGCTGTTTCTCAGTTCAGTTTCATGAATAGGCTTTTTGAGATAATCACTCGCACCGTTTCTGAATACGGTGACCGCGAGCTCTTCAGAACCGGAAGCGGTCATAATGATGATGGGTACCGAAGGTGCAACAAACCGCAATACCTGCAGCAGGTTTATACAGGGGTCATCAGGGGTATGGTCGAGGAGCACAAGATCAACGTTGTTGCGAAAGAAAAACTCACATGCCTTGTGTTTGTTTTTCTCAACTATTACATCACAGTTTTGCACTGTCGCAACAAGGCTCTGGAAGTATGTCTCAGTATCAGCATCTACAAGCACTATCGTAAGTCTTTTACCTATAGCCTGTAAGATATTCATAAAACGCGTCCCTCATGTATAGAGAGGACTTAAAAAAGGCCTCAAACTGGTACTGATTTAAAGCTTTATTCAGCATATTTTTAGAGATTTGATAAAAAGAAAAAAGCCTCTCGAGGTGCTTGCGAACACCCTAAGAGGCTAGAAATACCGATACTCCTGAAAACCCCTCCCCATTGGTTAAATCCCCCCCAACATAAAGCTAAAGCTAATATAATTATGAGGTATTGTCAATTAAATTTTATCGCTAATCATATTGCGTATTTTAGTGTTCATTACACGTGAGAACCTACAAAAACCCTCAGGGTTTTGCGCTGAGCATTGATCAGAACAATTTAAACTTCTTAAAGAGCATAAACCTACGGTGCTGCCACCATGCCAGCAAAAAACCGATTAAACCTATAATGGAAAAAAATACACCAATTTTTGAAATTGTTACCAATTTACCCGAAAAACCAGCTATAAAAATGATAATTCCTGCAATAAAGGTAAAACTACTAACGATCTGTATATACTGCCATATTTTCCCTGTCTCCAACGCCTTGTTCTTTACAAACGCTTCCCATCTTTTTCTATCTTCGTCCTCCATCTCCTTGAGAAAGATACCTGCTTTCAAAAAATATGAGGCCTCCCGTGAGCTCAAATCATACCAAACAACCCTTCCTTTTGCCTTAATCTTTTCGTCGTTAGGAGGTATTGTGATTTCCAGTGCTACCTCTTTTTTTCCCAAAACAAGGTAAGGAATCAAAAATATCCGCTCCTCTCCCTCTTGAATATGAAAGGCCCCATTAGTTACACTTACACGTAATTCCGTTGATAACCCGACAGGGGATATATTCCTTGTGAATGCTTTGATATGCTGGGAATGTTTAGCGGTACCAATTAGTTTGAGACGGCATGGAACAGTAATCTCCAACCTTTTGGATTTGCGTTGATTTAACATGGTCCCCCCTGTGATTCGTAAGATGATTAAGGATAGCAAATTTTGGGAAAATTTTAAACGTGCCTTTTTCTATTCTTGATATTTTTGACTGTCGGAAATCAACGAATCCTCCCTTTGCTCGTTCGTGCCCCGAGGGAGCCATCTTGATGCAGGAGGTGCGGAGAGTAAGATGAACGGGAACCGTAGGGTCGTGTGATTTAAATTTCACAGTGTCGCCACTGGATAAAAAAGAGAATATATCTTATGTTTTATATCATAACACCTTGTAAATATAGAATTTATTTTATTTGTGGCTCTTGGAGCGGGCAACGGGATTCGAACCCGCGACCCCAAGCTTGGGAAGCTTGTGCTCTACCAACTGAGCTATGCCCGCTCAGAGATAAGGATAGATTACTCCCCGCTTTCTTGTCAATACCCAAAAAAGCGCGGGGATCATTGTTACATGATCCCCGCTTTTGTGCTTTGCATAACCGCCTCCTTATTTAACTGCGTGCGCTATTTCTTTTGGAGGCCTTCAAGGGGTTAAGTTTCTTCGATCCGTTGATAGTTTGAGTTTTCTTGATATGAGTAGCCAGATTGCAGGAGCCTGAAAGCCACTTCAGCTTGGGCTCGCTGTAGCTGTTGCAATAGGAACCTGTAGAATATTCAACCACACGGTCACATCCGTGGCATTCCTCAACGATAGGATGACACTTTCCGCCATTGTAGCTACATCCGTTTTTCCCCATGAAGATGCACTCCGTTCCTGCCTTAATTGTTTGACAAACCATGGTTACCACCTCCCTTCTGAAATAGAATAAAAAAACCCGCCTCAGAACCACCTAAAGCGGGTTCTCATTGGCTGAAAGTAGGCTTTATGTATCAACTTCTTCTTTGATTGTCAAGGGGTTCTTTGTGCTTGCAAATTATGGGTGACAGAGGCATCGAGGATCAAAATTTGTTATCTATTAGAAAGAGGCAGTTTATTCATTGGTCATCTTCTCCCCGGAGATATGCGAACGCTTCACCCTAGTCAAGGTCTCTCGCACAGGGGTATAATAGAAAACAGATGGGTTGAGAGAGGCCGA
>CAZFIR010000192.1:0-30286 GCA_964519535.1 uncultured Thermodesulfobacteriota bacterium
GTCATTGAAGACAACACGTACGCCTTTTTTTGTCTTTCGATCATACAGGGTATAGACATGCTTCCCGTAGTCTTTAAAGATGAGGTTCCCTTTTCCGAATGTGCAGCCGGAAAGATACTGCAAGGCATCCACCCCGCAGGCATTGTTCTCAATGATCGCTACCAACTCCTCATCAGTTGATCTCGATTCCGACAAAAAAGCCAGTGCAGCCTTTGTCATCCTATATCCAATTGCCAGCCCAGGGCAGCTATGCCCGTGAAAGGCAATGATGTCTTTATATATTGGATCCATTTTCATCTTCTCGTTTCTTATTTCTAACGTTATGGGTGGAAGGACGCTGCTTATGCATCCCACCCATCAGACATGCGGAGCAGTTCGAAGTTGCATATCCGGGTTTCAAGGGAGTCGTTGCTATCCCGTATGAGCTCTCCTGTGCTGAATCGTCGCGAAAGCAGGATATGAGACCCTCGGAGGTTAAGATCTTCTACTGCTAGGGTTCTCAGTTTTTCCCGGATACGTTTCATGAGACCCACGTATTCTTCCTCCGTTATGATCCCTTCCCTCCATGCGCGCAAGGCATTCACCCCCTCGAAATAGTCACCGTCTTGCGCAGCCAGCATGTCGTCCGGGCCGTTCCAGTATCCCCAGATGATGATATAATTGTGGTCATTCCTCAAAATGGGCCTTCCCCCGGCGGTTGCCAGGTGTTGATGCGTTTCATATCGGCTGTTATCAAAGAGAAACCCCGATATCTCGGTCTGCGACCCGGTCATGTATATTGCCCGCGGGTAGATGCTGGGGACATCCCCCTTGTCCAGTTTTACCGCCAGGGCCACTTCCTCAAAGGGGCTGTTGTAGCCGAACTCAATGATCTCCCGTTCATGTTCCTTGAAGGGATCCATAGCAGGTATGATCCCTACGCGAGACACCTTCCATACCAGGTTGATATTGTCTTTCGTCACGGTATGGAATATTTCATGGAACGCCGAAAGACGCGTCCGTAAGGCCTTTTCCCAGCGTTCGGGCAGGAAGTAGTCGAAGAGTTCGGGGTCTTTCCCTACGACCCAGAGCTCTCCATCGGTGCTCTGGGTGCGACCATAGATATACCCCACCCCGAATATGTTCATGTAATGGAGGTGCGGGGGGAGGACCGTGGGCGTTTCGATGGCGAATCTATCCCGCTGTTTCCTAAGATAATCGCTTCGCTTCTCCTGTCTAACCGCCTTTTCGTGTGCCGGGGTACGGGTGAGGAGTTCGTAATCTACCAGGGAGTATAGGGTGTCCCCTTCCCTGTCTTTCCTGAGTTCTCCGTTCTTTTGGGGTTTTACGATGACGTGGTGCGGTTTTCTATCGAGTACTTCAAATCCGTGCCTCTCTATTCTTTCGTACGCTGATAGGGTGAGCGATCCTATCTGATCTTCATCAATAATTCCCTGTTCACACGCCTGGGCAGCATCAATTCCCTTGATCCATTCGTATATCACGGCGTACAGCCGATGCATGTCAAGCTCGATTTCTACGTGCTTATCGATCTTGGCCTGCATCATGTACTCTTTTCTACCGGTGCGCCAGAGCTCCACCCGCGTTGCGGGGACGAATATCGCCAATGGCCTCTGCGTGAATACCGTGCGCTCTGCCGTCTTCAGGGTATCCCTGAGATCCATAACAAGGGAAAATTCCTCGAATGGGCTGTTGAATTGCGCATCCATAAACTCTGCCTCGCCCGGTATCTCCTGCCCCATACGGTTCCATTTGATGACGATGTCCTTTTGCCTGCCGTTGATCTTTTTCGTCGTTGCCCTGTACAGGCTGCTTGTGCCCGAAAGCCGTTCAGAATGCTGCGCGAACCACTCCTTGTCCGACCAGTGGTTCTCAGGGAAGAGGCAGTCCGTAAAGGGGAGGCCTGGTTCGGTGATGTAGAGATCTCCCTCGTCCCCCAGGCTAAAATGGGTGTATGTTATGCCCAGAATACGAATCTTTTCTGTTTCGGTATGCACGGAAGTTTCCAGATCCTTCATCACAGCTCTCATAGATCGATTAATCGGATAACTTTCTCTTTATATTATACGCATTTTTCATATTAATTGTTATTTTTTCTTGCGGCTCTTCTTTTTTGTACTGGCTTTCTTTTTTGCGCGAGGCTTCTTCGTGCCGGGCAATATGCCGGTCAACGTCCCAAGAATTGCGAGGATTAAGGAGCCGATAAAAAAGAATACTATATAGGTATTGCGAAACGACATGGCAGCCTCATATTTTACCTGATTTGCTTCAGTGCCAGCGGTAAGAAACACAAAGATAACACCCATTACAATGTAGCTCACAAGAAATATAATTACAAACCACATGAGACCAAAGATGAGCTTTTTTGTCATAGTATTTCCTTTCCCTGTGACGGTATGACCTAACGCTAAAGATCGGTTGGCGGCGGAAGCAGGCCGCAGAGCGGCCGGCTGCAGACGCTCAACTGTCTCCCTTGGTTAGCGATCTTATATCTTGCATTTCTTGGGGTCGCCCTTTAACGTAGGGCGCAGACGTCGCATTTCCTCGATGAAGTGCCTGAGAACACCCCAGTACTCATCGCTTTTGTCGAGATCCTCCCAGAATTTTTTGCTATCCCAACACTGGATGGCATCCCATGAGAACATATGACAAGCAACTTCCCTTCTCATGAACCCCGAGTATGTGAGGATAGCGATCGTCTCGAAAAAACCAGCATAGTCCGTTCTGAGCTTGTGGTCGAGTTTGGCTACTTTCGGGTTTTCGTCGACTAACATGCGGCGGACTTGCTGAAAGGAAGGATTGTCAACAATGCGTTTCTCCAACGCCAGATACAACTCTACTCGCTTCTGCTGTCCTTGGCGTCTGTATTCATTGACGCTGATAATCACGGTTACGAGCGCGATGATACCCCCAGCGAAAAGCGCGATTTCATTTAGGATGTTGATCCATTCTGGCATGCTTTACCTCCACCGCTAACCCTAGATTATAAGATTATACTGCTTATAAGCAGCTTTATTGTGCTGCAAAACGGGATTTACATTGGAATTATGAAATGAATTCAATGGGTTTGTCAAGAATAGTTGTGATGCCGAAATTGGTGAATACTACAACCGTGTTTTTAAGGCGGATTATAGTTTTCCCCCGATGTACAGGTTAGCGATGCCTCCGGTGAGCTTTTGATAACGAACGGCAGAGAAGCCTGCTTGCTTCATCGCGGCCATCACATCATTTTCTTCAGAAAAGGCCATGATGGATGCGTGCAGGTAGCGGTAGACTTCCTTGTGCCCGGACATAAGCCCCCCTGCCCAGGGTATGAAGTGTGAGAGATACCACTGATATATATCCTTGAACACGGGAAGGATAGGTCTGCCGAACTCCAGGATCACCAATTTTCCTCCCCCCTTTAGAACCCGGAACAGCTCCTCGATCCCTGTGCGGGGGTCTGCCAAATTCCTGATCCCAAAGCCGACAATTGCACAATCGAAGGTCCCATTCCGAAAGGGGAGTCCCTCGGCATCACCGCATAGCGGCGTGATCGTACCTTCCTTTGCCCCCTTTCTCCCCCTCTCCAACATCACGGGGGAGAAGTCGAGGGCCACTACCTTCGCCCCGGGCCAGCGGCGCAGGACACCCCTGCCCAGCCGCATGGTCCCAGCACAGGCATCCAGCACAAGCCCCGGGCCTGAAAACCCCAGGGCCTTGACTGCCTCGTGCCGCCACCACGCATCCAGGCCGAAGCTGAGCAGGGTGTTCAGCAGGTCATAACTTTGTGCAATGGAAGCGAAGCTGCGGCGGACGTACTCCCTTTTTTCCATTAGGGGGGTTACGGTCCCTCGGCGATCCTCTTTCGCAGCTCCAGGCACATCTGGGGGGCGTCGATCTCCACGGGGCAACGCACCTTGCAGCGCCCGCAACTGAGGCAGGAGTAGGTCAAGGGGGCGGCCTTGGCGAGATCACCGGTGACAAAGGCAGTCCAGATGGCACCGATGCCGCCGAAGTACTTGTCGCCGAAGCGACCGGCGGTCACGGCGAAGAGGGGGCATTCGTAGAGACAGCCGCCGCATCGCAGGCAGTAGAGGGCCTCCCGAAAGACGGGGTCTTGGGCGAGCCGGCTGCGACCGGCATCCAGAAAGATCACATACATCTCCTTGGGGCCGTGGGCACCGTAGGTGGTGACCTTCTCGATATCGCCGGTCTTGCTGGGGCCGGAGACGAGGTTCACATAGGTAGGGAGCGTATAGCCGGCGAACCTCCAGGTCACCTCCGCCACCTTAAAGGCATCCTCGATGGTCGGGACCACCTTTTCCATCCCCACGAGGGCGATGTAGACAGGGGGGGCGGTGCTGGACAGGCGGATATTGCCCTCGTTCTCTATCTGAAAGAGTGTGCCGGTGTCCGCTGCCACCACGTTGGCCCCGCTCATTCCTATCTGGGCGCGAAAGAATTTATCACGCAGGATCCCCCTCACCGTTGCTACCTCGGCCTGGATATCGGGGGGGATGTTCTTGCCGGTAACCTGGCTCAGCAGTCGGGCGACCTCCTCCTTGGGGACATGGATCGCCGGGGCAAGGAGGTGCATGGGCTTGATACCCAGCAGCTGGATGATATATTCTCCCAGGTCGGTCTCGTAGACCTCGTTGCCCCGCTCTTCGAGATGTTCCCGCAGATCAATCTCTTCCCCGGTCAGGCTTTTCCCCTTGACGATGAGTTTGCCCGAGCCCACGATCCCGTCGATGATCTCCAGGGCCTCAGCAGGGGTGCGGGCCACAAAGGCCTGGCCTTTGTTCTCGCGGATGGCCTCGCATGCCCCCTCTACCAGTTCCTCCATCTGGGAGATGGATTGCTTCTTGATCTCCCTGACCTCCTCGGCCAACTTCAGGGTATGGGGGAATCGCTTGAGGGCCTCATCGACATTTTTGCGGTAGCTCGCAATAGCCCGTTCCAGGGCTATGCTGATCTGCGGATCATGGGCGGCTTCTTGTAACCTCTTTTTGTATGCCTTGAGCTTGGACATCCTATCCCTCCGGCAGGGCGTCGCGGAGTAGCTGGGCCATATCCATGACCTGCACCCCTTCGGCCTTCAGTTCTTTGACCCCCTCCCTGAGCTGGATGAGACACCCGGGACAGGAGGTACAGATGACCGAGGCCCCGGTCGCCAGGAGTTCCTTTACCCTGTTGACGGCCAGGATATGGCTTATCTCAGGGAAGATCACCTCGAATCCCCCTCCACCCCCGCAGCAGGTGGACCACTCCTCTTTGTTGCGTTCGACCTCGGCAAACTCCACCCCTTCGATAGAGCGCAGGATCTCCCGGGGCGCCTCAGTCAGGCCGAGGTTTCTGGACAGGACGCAGGGGTCGTGGTAGGTGACGGTGACCTCCTGGGGAAGACGGAACTGCATCCCTCCTTTTATCTTCTCCCAGACTATCTCCATGAAGTGGCGTACCTCTACCTCCCATCCCTTCAGGAAGCGGGGAAAGAGCTCCCGCAAGGCATAGGTGCAGGAAGGGACCATCCCGATGAGTCTCAGAATTCCCCTTTCTTGCAATTGCCTCTGTGTTTCGAAAGCCCGGGCACCGAATTCCTCCTGGAAACCGGCATAGTAGAGGGGGGCGGCACAACAGGGTTCCTCTTCAGCGAGATAGCCGAACGCTATATCCATTCCTTGCAGCACCTCGACGGCATTGCGCAGGGGGTTGCCGGAGAGGCGGGCGCGGTGGGTGAGCTTGCCGTAGAGCTCTCCCAGGTTGATCCCCAGTTTATTCAGAAACGAGGTCATACCCAGGGTCTGTTCCCAGGGCAGGCCCCGCTTGTCCAGGGCCCTCACCGCTGAGAGGGTGGCCTCGGCCCCGCCCAGGAACTGATATCCGCAGCCGGCGAACAATAGCGTTTCCTTCTGGGAAGGGAGTCCCAAGCCTGAGGCCCACTTGGCCTTGGAGGAGGCGCCGAAGATGTTCCCTTTGGTGAGGATATTGTTCCTGAGCAGGAGCAACCCCTCAGGGACAAGCCTTTCCCGTTTTATCGGCATACGAATCCCTTCTGCTGATTTTGTGAAAGACTACCATAACGTTCAGGATAGGAAGGAGTCAAGCCCTTTGCAAGTGAGGATGGGGTAGGCCTACTGAAATGCTTTTGTTTGGATTTTTCCGTATTGTCCGCATCTCCGGCAGGAGGATCGTCCCGGAGAGGACAGAGTTCTCCTACTTGGCCGCGGTCATCAACGCTTCGGGCAATGTCTCTCCCCTCTCTACCAGATAGTCTTTATACTCTTGGTAGTTGGGCTGCACCCACATCGGCGTGCCAAAGATCTCATGCGTCATGATATTAAAGGCTACTTTGGTAATGTAATATCGATGGTGACGCCTCAAAATCGGATTGGGAGAGAATAGCTTCCATAACTCCCGCGGCCGCCAATAGTAGCGTCTCATGATATCTTTATAAATAAGGTTCACCTGCTCCAGGTGATCCGCCTCTTTGGTCGCCATAACAGCGTGGATATAGTCGAAATTACGGTAATTCCAGTCCTCAATCCTTCCCAATTCCTTCATTTGATAAAAAAACGGAGTTCCGGGGAGGGGAGTGATCAGGTTGAGGCCGAAATGATCCACGTATTTCCCGAAAAATTTTAAAAAGGCCTCACGATCTTCTTCTTTTTCTTCCCAGTGACCGATGAGCAGGGTCGCCATGACCATCAGCCCATGTTTCTTAAGAAGCTCCATGGCCTTTCGGGACTGTTCTGTTGACTGGCGTTTTTGGATGTCTTTAAGCACAGAGTCCGAATGATATTCGAGTCCCATCATAAATTGATAGACACCCGCCTCTCGATAACCATCCAAGAGGTCTTCATCCCTGATAACGAGATCAGCTCGGGATTGCAGCCAGAAGTGCTGATTCGTCTTTCGCTTGAGCATCTCCTCAATGAAGCCGATTCCCTGTTCCTTCTTGACGTTAAAGGTGTTGTCGCCCACATAGAAAATATGCCGATTGTATTTCTCTTTCAGGAGTTCGAGTTCATCAGCGATCAGTTTGGGACTCCGATTCCTCCAGGTCCGTTTATAAAAGGCCGATTCTGAGCAGAAGGTACAATCCCACGTACATCCCCTGGAAAAATTGACCACCAGGCTCCTCTGTCCTTCGGATGGGAGCTCTACAAAGGGATGCTCCATCTTGGCCAGGTGATAAGCAGGCATCGGCAGGGTATCGAGGTCCTCGATAAAGGGACGATCTCCGGTATAGAAAAAATCCCCTTTTTTATTGAGATAGGCGAGACCCAAGACCGTGGAGAGGTCTTTCTTTTTCTCAATAGCCCTCAGGAATTCCGTCAGCGTCACCTCTCCCTCGCCGACGCAGATGTAATCAACGGCAGGGCAATCCCTAAGCGTTTCCTCTGCCGTAAAGGAAGGATGTTCCCCCCCCATGATGATGATCGATTGCGGGCTGGCGGCCTTGATGAGATTGGCTGCGTTCATGCCGTCATAGATGAAGGCCGTGCAGTTCACGGAGATGCCGATCACCTCCGGCTTTTCCTTCCGGACCTTTTCCTCCAGATCGCCCCATGGGTTATCATTGAGCGTGCAGTCCATGTAATCGATATCGAATCCTTCCCGTTCTACGTAGGCCAATATTTGAAGACATCCCGGGGAGGGTGTCCAGGCCCTCAGAATGGTCCAGATCTTATGGGGTGGATCGACTAACAAAAACCTCATCCTTATAATCTCCTTATGGGTGAATCTGTTGTTCTTTCTTTAAGCGCCATATGAGCAGTTTTTTAAGAAGGGACTTGATAACGGGGATACGAAAAATAACATGGGATGTGGGGATGTCAAAGATCTCTCCTGAAATGAGCATATCAGCGAAGTTTTTTACCTTTTGGGCGGCCTTTTTGAGTTCCTCCTCGTTCATTACCGCCACCTTTTTTAAAACCCCGTCACAGTACTGACACTGGGCACAAGTGGTCTGATTACAGTCTTTTACCTTAAAATGTTCAAGAAAGCCGTTGAGCTTATTGTTGTCAATCTGAATGAGTTCTCGGACCTCTAGGTCGAATACATCCCCTAATTCAGAGACCTTCATGATGTTGACATGTTCGGGTTTGATAAAATACTCCAGATGGACAGGGGTGAACGCCCCCTTCCGTGGGAGGGTAAAGAGATCCAAGAGGTTTCCATCGTAACGCCGATTTTCATAGGCCTGAACATGTTCGATCAGAAGGGGAGTCCGTTTAAACCGTTCTGTGATTTTGAAACTATCGTAGCCCACATCCTCATAGGCGGAGACATCCTCGGGCCTGATCCAGGGGGATTTCAGGAGTTCTACCGGATCCGTCAATTTTCTATAGAGGCAAAGATACCCTGGATACTGGAGATAGCAGTAATCGTCTTGCTCCCCTTCCCTGGAGGCGTGGCCGTCGTGATTGACGTGTTCGTAATTATACGGACACTGCCAGAGACAGATGTTGTTCAGGATCAGCTCTAAGTTGCACCCCACCGCCTTCTTGATCGCCTCTAAGGTCTTGAATTCCCGATTGATGTGCTCATCGATGATGATCTCCTCAACACCCATCGCTTCGTATTGCTGGGCCTTGCGAACGGTATTGACCCGGGCCGTGGTGGAGACCTTGACCTTGAGCCTGGGGAAGCGTTCCCTGACAAGATCGATGAGGTATGGCATGCCGACGGTGACTGAGTCGGAGCCGGATTGATCGATCCATTCCAGAAGCTCGATCAGCTGCCCGTATCCCTTTTTGGAGTATTGGAGGTTTCCAAGACAGGGGGCGTTCAGCAGGTAACTAAACCCCAACCCCCTTGCATGACAGGCCTGTATGTATTGTTGCACATCATCGCGATCCACTTGCGGCAAGACAAAGCCGGGGCGCGCCCCTCCCACGATATCGAAGGGAAGCTTGCCAAAGAGGGCGTCCACCGATGTCCCCTTTACTGCGTCAAGAAATGCAATATCCCAGTTAGCTCCCACCCGCAGTTTCATGGTATCGTTACTGTAACAATCGGCATGTCATTTTGCAAGCAATCCCGCGCGCCGGTAAAGTCCTCATTTGAAAATTAACACGAGATGGCGAAGTAGGTTTCTCGGCAGCCACAACGCCGCTACTCAACCGCGCGGCTTTTTGCGCTCCGGTGTATCAGAATGTTATGGAGATTTATTATAAACCTGTACAAAAAACCTTTGAAAATCAACTTTTTCAAAGGAGTCCATTAGGTATTTTAGCTTTTTTGTATACATTTTTCGATCTTTAGCATTGAGGTAGAAAATTGTTGAAAAATATTTCAGATCTCCATTATATGCATACCCAAAAAAAGACATCCAAGCAGAAAATAAACACACCATTCTTGGTGACGAAGACTCCTTTATTTCTTCAGGAGATGGTCCTTTATATGTTATTAAGCTCCCATCTGTATTCCAACAATCTTCAAAAATAAATGGATAATGGTTTTCAAACAAATAATCCCATAATTCCTTGACCGCAGCGACAGGGGTTCTATCTTGATATGCTATATCTAAGCTATTCTTAATTTCCTCCAGCAATGAGTTCAAATCTTCAATCCGATCAGATAAATATTGCACTGTTATTGTAATCTTTTTGCCTTGTGATATGTCTTCAGCCTTCTGACCCGCTTGCTTGAAGTAGGTATTATTTACAATCAAATCATTATGAATTAAGCAATTTCTACGTGCAAACATTTCAAGTATTCTTTCCCAGCGCTCATTCCCACGATCAACTTCAATACCCGTAAGTTTGGCAAGCTTTCTAATTTTTGTTTTGTTGTCTCCAGATGCCACTTTATCTAAATACGACTCTATTATATATTCATCAAACCCTTTTGATCTAATCGCTTCTCTGCCCTTTTTTAGAATTTTCTGATCGAACTTTTGAAGCATAAATTCATATATTTCGTCAGGTTTAGCATAAACATACTCTCGCACGGTATCTACAATAGCGGCTTCGAAATAACTGACAGCTATCGCCAATAGACTCTCAAAAAATAGAGGATCATCAATTGTTGATATGATGTTACTTATTCCTTTAAGCTTTTCAATCTTAGATGATAAATGACGTACCAAATTATCCTTTACAAGAAGATTTGGTTTTGTGAACATAATTGCCTCTTGCCTAATGATATTCAATATTCATAATAACGTTAAAGCAGTTGGGGCCATAGCCTTTTACCAAATAACCTCTCAGGGTATAGGCCAATTACCGCTTTTTTCACCAAGAGCCTCGATGTTACAGAGTTCTTATATAAAAGATACTCTACGATTTCTGTTTCCGGAGATTTGCCTTTGAAAAAGGCATCTGACCTCATTAAAACATCAACGGTTCTGCCCTCGTACCCCTGAGACTTTGCCTTAGGATGAACTCCAAACTTAGATTTACCAAAATCTACTATACCACGCCTCCTATACGGCAATGTGCGAGACTTCATTGGATAGAAAAACCAAATATCAAAGTCCTTTACGCCGTTTTTTCTATCCAGATAATGGAGAGCACTACCTTGACATAGCGCAACCAGTACCTCTTTTCCGTTATATTCATTATACGAAGGATTCCTTATGTAAAAGTAATGCACATCACTCTTCGCTAACTTCAAGAGTTTCTTTAGATCAGATTTCGTTATTACTTCCAGTGACCTTTCCATCATAAGCTCTAACGCTGAGCTTACCGGTTGGTGCGTAGCGCCAGCGGAGCACCAGTCCGAGTGAAGCGCGATGTTGGCATTGATCATAACTCGATCTTGTTCAGCGAAATTGACAGTTCGTATTCGTACAGTTCAACGTCGCTGATTCGAGATGTCGCGAGACGCAAATCCTCAGAGATGCTCCGCGCAATGATCATGCCCTTTACCTTTTGCCCCGGTTCTGCTAGGTTCTGTTCAATCCACCCCATGTACCGCAATAGCTGACCTATGGCGCGATCGTATCCCTTGGACACTTTGAGTTCGATCACGACGAAATCACTCTCGTTTTCCACGGCCAGAATGTCAATGCGACGGTTTCCAACAGGGAACTCGATACCCGTAATATCCCCGTCCTGATATACGCTTAGAGTCGAACGAATGACGTTGAGATTGTTGGCTAAGAAGTTTTTAAGATCATTCTCGTAAGCGAACTCGTGAACCTCCGCGCAGGTATCTACGCCGTTGTCCTCGTCTTCGGTAGAGTCTGGCTCGGTGTCGGCTTTGTATATTGGGAGAGGATCAGTCTCTTTCACGTATAGCCGAAAGTTCGACCCATCGATTTGGAAGAGCAAATCATCAGCACCGTTGGGTCGAAGGTTGTGGTGTACACGACTGGGCGCGTTAGTGGACATCACGATAAGGTGAGCGTTGACGGTCGCGCTTTTGAGTTTAGGGTAATGCTCTTGGAACCAGGCAAGGATTTCTTGTCTTTTGAAGTAACCGCCTTGATCCAGTGGCTTTCGCTCGATCAGGCCGAATCCTTTTGGAGGAGGTGGAACGAAGGAGGCGACGAACTCTTTGAACAGTTCCTTCGTCGATTTGTCATACTTGCTTCCCGGCATCGTCTACTCTCCTTGTGTCAACGTTTGGCCTCACCCATGTCGCTGTGAAGGTCGTTGTTGGAACCATCTTCGTCTTCTTGCTTCGGTTATGATTGCCGTCAAGTCTTCTTCGGGGAGGAGAAGACAGAACTGCCCCCAGACCCACCGTCCCTTGGATCTCGGCTTCACTCCTATCATGTAGTACCCGAGGCGGAACTCGACTCTGTCTTCTTCCACATAGTGCATCTTCTGGAAGACGATGATCTTCCGGGTGCTGTTGCTTTGAGGATGAATGATCTCGTCTTCTATCCTGAAGTGACGCTTGGTTCCGTCGATGGACGGAATCATCCGCGTTTTGCCGATGTTGTTCGGAAGAGGTGGCCACTCTTTGGGAACACGGTATCCCTTGAGGCGGGGATCGGTCTTCTGTGTACGGTGGCTACCCATCTATCGTCTCTCCGGTTCCAACGCGCCCTTAACCGGGTGGGTTGAGCGTTAGCGAAACCTAATCCGAGTTAAAGGGCTTGTTATATGCAGATTTGCGCTTATACTCCTATTGAGTTGCAGTATATGCTTGAAAGATAATATCCATGATATCATCTAAGTATTTTTCGTCGCTATTCTTCTTCGGAGAAATGTGCATTTGATGGGTTATCTTTCCATACCCATGAGTTTTCGGTATTGCTTCCGTCAAGTGCGAAGGGTCTTTTATTTTCCCGGTTGCAGAACGTAATAGAATCCGCAGAGCATTGTTCCTTTTTTGCACAGCGACATATGCGAAGTTCAGTGAAGTCTTATAAATAATCTCGGCGTTTGTCGTGTACCGCTCAATTTCGTCACTGATTTGGAGTATTCTTTCATTAATTTCAGCGAATAATGATTTTAGTTCTTTTGAAACACCAGAAAGATGCTCATCAATTGATTTAGCTTTTTTTGGTTCCTTTACAATTTTTACTATGCTTGTTTTTCCGGTCGTTTTATTTCTTATCAATTGTTCGGGTTCTTCTTCCCTAATAATGGTCATAATTTCATTTTCGTAGTACCTGTACTTCCAAAGCTCTGCATTCAAAGAAAGCGCAAGGCATTTGTCATCTATTGAGAATTCTTGAGCAAAACAAATTATTCTCGGGTTGGAAAAATCTATTTCTCCTTCGAAATTCGCAACATTCTTCCTAACCAACAATTCAAATGAAGCTGGGTTTTGTCGAACCCACGTGATGTACCGGTTTGCTTGGGTTAACTGTCCAATTTCCTTAATCTTTTTATACTCGATTACAACAGGGCGATTCGCTTCGTCTATCGCCAGAGTCTCGATACGCCCGTGTTTTTCAGTAATATATTCATCTTTGATATAGCGCAGATTGAATATCTCTTCCAAATTACCATCTATAAGCTCATGTAATTCCTTTTCATTAGAAAATTCCTTTTGTCCTATACGTTTTGCGGTTCCATTCTCAAACTTAAATAAAGGCATTATTATCTCCTTTGGAGGGCATATAACAATTAATATACGACATTCCTGTTTGTTTCTAGTATGGATACATTATAACAAATTTTAAACATCACAAGAAGAAAAAATCTTTAAAAATCAAGGTGGTAAAGCAGACCATGTCGCATAATCCCTCCCCATTGACGCGGAAGAACGTCAGTGCTATGGTATTTTGAAAATAAAACCTTCCTCTCCCCCCGTCCCCCTCCACTTTATCACAAATATGGCGGTGGGGATGTCGCATAGCGACAGGGGAGAGGATAGAGTCCCGCGCCGCTTTGTATAAATCGGGGAAGACGGCCCCGCTCCACAGCAAAGAATAATGAATGCGGGGTCCCGCGAGCGGGAGATGCCGCATAGCGGCAGTGAGGGGGAAACCTTTTAAGATTATATCCACCCTCACCCCAGCCCTCTCCCGCCCCCGCCACTAAGACTGCGGGATCTTCGACAGCGGGAGAGGGGGTAGATGTTGTTTTCCCCGCCATTGGTGGGATTCGTAAGTAATAAAAAGGTCACGTGAGATTTTATATATGATATCTCCTCAGCCGTGCAAAATGTATTACTACGGAGGTCTCCCGGTCAAAGGATCCAGGCGCAAGGGCCGCTTCTGGGTCGAGGGAGATGTCTTGTTCTTTCAGGTACCCGAAGGGAAAGGCGGTGAAAGAATCGATTTGAAAATCCCCTTTTCCCGCATGGAGAAGATCTTCCTCACCCGGGACAATTATTATGGATCGGACACCGTCCTCTTCAATCTTACCTTCCGTGATCAGCAGAAAAAATCTTTCACCCTCAGGTTTGCTCCCATCACCATTATTCCCAGACGGAGGATCGCCCTCCAGCAACAATGGTTTGATTTTCTGGGCCAGGCCATCCCTTCGTCGGCACAGGCCTCTCCCCGTTCCACAGGATAGTTGTTACCGTGCTCTTTCTTCACCTCCTACCCCAAACAGAGTTCCTGTACCTCCCGGCTTTCTAAGAGGGTCGATGAGGCACCCTTTTTGGTCAGACGGCCATTGCGGAGGATATATCCCCGATGCGAGATGGCCAAGGACAGTTGGATCTCCTGTTCAACGATAAAGAGGGTCAGCCCCCGCCTGTTCATCTCCTGAAATGCCGCAAAGATCTCATCGATATAACGAGGGGCAAGTCCCGATGAGGGTTCATCCAGCATCAGGAGTTTGGGACTGCCCATCAATGCCCTGCCTATGGCCAACATCTGCTGTTCACCCCCGCTCAGGGTGCCCGCCCTCTGGTTGCCCCTCTTCTTCAGGACCGGAAAGAGATCATAGATCCACGCCAAGCCTTCCTTGACCTCTTCTCTGGCATTCCTCCTGATATATGCCCCCACCATGAGGTTATCGAAGACGGAAAGCGTAGGGAAGATATGGCGTCCCTGGGGGACATGTCCGAGCCCTCTGGATACGATCTTATGGGGATCGAGGTTGGTGATATCTTCCTCTTGGAAAAAGACCCTCCCTTCGGTCGTCTCCACGATGCCGGAGAGGGTGAGCAGAAGGGTAGTCTTACCTGCCTTGTTGGGGCCGATGAGGGCAACCACCTCTCCTTCTTTTACCTCCAAGGAGATCTCATGGAGTGCCTTGAATGGTCCATAATGGACAATCAGTTTTTTTACCCTCAGCATCAATCCCTCTTACCTTGCAGATATGCCTCAATGACGTGGGGGTCCTTTCGCACCGCCTCAGGGGTGCCTTCGGCGATGAGCTCGCCATTATGGAGCACCCCCACCTCATCCGCTATCTCCATGACCATACCCAGGTGATGTTCCACTATAAGGATCGTGATGTCTTGTGTTCTGAGGTGGCCTATCTTTGCTGAGAGTTTTTTCACCTCGACAGGTGTAAGCCCGGCAGCTGGTTCGTCCAGAAGCAGCAGCTTTGGCTTCATGGCCAGGGCCCTTCCCAGCTCAAGCATTTTTTGCTGACCAAAAGAGAGTTGAAAGGCGGGCCATTTCCACCTGCCCAAGAGGCCGAGGAATTCTAATATCTCCTTGGCCTCCTGCAGAGCACCTTTTTCCCCTTTATGTATCCGGGGGAGCCATAATCCAGAAGCGAGAAAGCCTCCCTTCAACCGGGTATGCATCCCAGTCAAGATATTCTCCACCACGGTCATGTTCCCCAAGACCTGCAGGGTTTGAAAGGTCCTTCCCACCCCTAACAGGGCGATCTCATGGGGAGCCATGGAGGTGATATCTATCCCTTGGAAGGAGATCGTTCCCGAGGTAGGTCTTTCGAGCCCCGTTATCAGGTGAAAGAGGGTGGTTTTGCCCGCCCCATTAGGACCAATGAGCCCCTTAATGGTCCCTTTGCGAACGTGCAGCGAAACCCGGTGCAGGGCACGGATGCCGTCGTAGCTCTTACTTATCTTATCGATGGACAGCAGCGGCATCAAATATCCACCCTTTCCCTTCTCCTCTTTCTCCCCCAATAGCTGATGAGATATATCAGCCTGGCATTCAGGCGGGTCCCGACACCATCGGGGAAAAAGATGAGCAGCAGGATCAGGATCACCCCAAAGATGGGGAGGCTATATTCCTGGTATCCCCCGAGCACATCCGTGAGCCAGGTGAGAAAGATGGCCGCGAAAATGGGTCCATACAGGTTCCCCATACCCCCCATGATAACCATCATGACGATGAGAACGGATAATCCCAAGCTAAAGCCCCCGGGGTTGGCCGTGGACATGACGCAGGCGAACAGACTCCCCGCCAAGCCGGCGAAGGCAGCGCTGACCACAAAGACCCTGACCTTGACCTGAGCCACATTGATACCGACGCTGGCGGCGGCGTCCTCACTCGCTGCAACAGCCAACAGAGACCTGCCCGTCTTGGAGCGAACCAGGTTTTTTGCAAAGAGGACCAGGCCGATGAGCACCCCCCAAATCAGATAATATTGTTTTAGATAGGTGTCGAAGGCGAACCCGGCCACGGAGAACCAGGGAATGCCAAAGATCCCGCTTACCCCGCCGGTGAGGCCCCTCGATTCCTTGACGATGACCAAAAAGATCTCCCCGAACCCTAAGGTGGCCAAGGCCAAGAAGTACCCCTTGAGTTTGAGGATGGGTTTGCCGATGAGATAGGCAAAGGCGGCAGCCACAAAGGCAGAGGCCCAAAAGGCCCCAACGGTGGGAACGGCATAACGTGTCGTGAGGATGGCCGTTGTATAGGCTCCGATTCCGAAAAAGGCGGCATGACCCAGCGAGATCTGCCCGGCGTACCCTAAGAATAGGCTTAACCCCAGGGCCAAAATGGCGTAGATCCCCGCCAGGGCCATCAGATAGATGAGAGGATCAGCTAAGATCAAAGGGAGCAGCACCAGGGCTCCGAGATAAAAGAAGTCCCTCTTTTTAATGAATTCCCTTCTATAGGGAAGGTGCGGATCAGGCAAGATCAGAGAAATGAGCCACAGGCCCCCCGTATACAAGAGGTCTCTCTTTCTAAACTCGTTTTTGTTCTCTGCTACCATCGGCGACTATCGATATAGGGTGAACCCAGGATTCCTTTGGGCCTGAAATAGAGGATGAGCAACAAGATCACAAAGGCCACCCCATCCTTATATCCCGAGGGGATGAAGGCGATACTGACGGATTCCACAATCCCCAAGGCAAATCCGCCGAGGATTGCGCCGCTGTTCTTTCCCCAACCGCCCAAGACCGCAGCGATAAAACCCTTTAATCCCAATAATGTCCCGGCATTGTAGCTTGTATAAAATAGAGGGGTGACAAGAACCCCGGCAATGGCCCCCATCCCTGCGCTCACCCCGAAGGCGAAGAAGATCATAAGGTTTCTGGCAATCCCCGTGAGATCGGCCCCCAAGGGATCGGTGGAACTCGCCTCCATGGCCTTTCCCAGCAATGTCCGGTTTGAAAGGAGATAGAGGGAGAGAAACAGAACAAAGGTTGCGCCGAGGACCCAGAGGCTCTGGGGGGCGATGCGGATCCCACCCCCTATCACCAGGGGGTGCTCGCCGGAGAAGGCGGGGAGGGCCTTGGGTAATGTCCCGAAAAGGAGGGCACTGGTGTTGCTGAGGACAATGGATGCCCCCAAGGTGGCCATGATGAGGATAAGGACGGAGGCCTTCCTCAAGGGATAAATAACGAGCAGATGGAGGAGGAAACCGATGATGATGACTGCCATCACAGCCATCAGGGCCGCCAAAGGGTAGGGGAGCCCGGCTCCTTTGATTAAGAAGAAGGTGATTACCCCCCCTAACATGACGAATTCCCCCTGGGCAAAGTTGATGATCTGGGAAGCCCGCACAATGGTGACAAATCCCAGGGCAACCAGGGCGTAGATGGCCCCCATGGTGATGCCGGCGGCAAGAAGTTGTGGGATATGTACCCACGGGGTCATGAAACTCTCCCTTTAATATGGTTAAAAAGGGGTGAGCGGATTCCCATATCCCCCCACCCCTCAATCGTGACAATTTTGTATCTTATTTGCAACCTTTAGTCAAACCCTCAGAACGTGATCCGCTTGAATTTGCCTCCTTCGATCCTGATGAAGACCATGTCCTTTTTACTCAGGCCATTGTGGTCCGTGGGGCTGTAATTATAAATACCATGACACGCAGTATACCCCTTGGTATTTTCCAAGGCATCCCGGAATGCAGCCCTCGTGACCTTCCCGTTGCATCGCTTCAGGGCATCATAGACCAGCCCGATGGCATCATGGGCATGGCCGGCTATCTGATCAATGCCTTGGTCGTAGCGAGTCCTCATCCGCTTGTCGAAATCGATGACGATGGGTCGGACCGGGTCGTCCTCATCGAGCTGGTAGGGGACCACCGGCTTCCCGGCCCCGAACTCCACACCCTCCATCGCCGCTCCACCCAGGGCGATGATAAAACCGAATCCAAAACCGTGGGTCCCGATTATCGGGATATTTATCCCTAAGGTCCGCATGTTTTTGCAGGTAATTGGCCCTGGAGGACCGGCAGTACAGGCATAGAAGACATCCACCTTTTCCTTTTCGATGATCGGCTTGAGCTTGATGAGTTGCGGGGTCATGTCAATGTCGCTCGGCGAATGAGTCTCCTTGGATATGATGACCTTCATCCCTTTTTCCTCACCGAATTGCTTAAAATAGTCGGCCAGGCTCAGGGCCAGGGGCCAATTACCCGGGAAGACCAGGACCGTCTTGTACCCGCGGGCCAGACACAGGTCCACCAACTTTTGAGAGACGATGATGTCGCTCTGGGCGATGTTGAAGGACCAGCGTTGCTTTAAGGCCCGCACCATGGGGTTGGAGGGACAGAAGATGATATTGGTGATCCCCTCCCGCTCGGCAATAGCCCTGGTGGTGGCCTGGAGGGGATCTTCCCAGGGGCCCAACACTACCGGGATTTCCTTGTCCCGGGCGAACTTGGTCATGTTGGCTGCGGCCCTGCCCAAATCGAAGCCGTTGTCCTTGATGACGAGTTCCAGGGGATGCCCATCAACCCCCCCCATTTCATTGATCCGCTCCACCTCCATAACTATTGCCATCTTCACGGTCTTGGTCACTTCCGCCCACGGACCGGTCAGCTCGAGGTTGACCCCGATTTTATAGGGCGCCTTTTCCGCTGCGTGGGCGAACAACGGCCATGCAAGGAGCAAACAAAGAGACAAACAAATTACCAATGTTACAAACTGTTTACCTGTCTTCATAGTGATACCTCCTTTTTTAATGTTATACTTTATAACTGATGTTTCATGGAAACGTTACCAGCTGAAAAAGGGGCAGCTGCTATCTGCCCATTGATCAAGTAATCGATGGCCCTTTCAAAACGGGAGATCATTTTCTGTCTCCACCCCTCATCGATGGAAATGGCCTGGGAGGCCACTTGACCGCAGTAGCCGCACCGGGTGCAATCGGTACGAAGACAATCGATCTTTTTAAAATGGTCGATAAATCCATTGAGCTTCGTGTTGTCAATCGAGAGTTCCCCGGTAAAGGGCTCTCGTAAGACCGCCATGATCTCCTGCATCTTTTCCGTATCGATGAGGTCAGGGCGCTGTATTATATCAAGGTTTGGTGCCATGTAAACCCCTTCCTGGGGGAGCGTCAAGAGTTCGGCCAGGTTGCCCTGGTAGCTCCGGCGCTCATATGCATCCAGGATGCGGACCAGGCTCTCGGTCCCCCGAAAGCGTTCCACGAGCTTGAGGCAATCGAGCCCCATCGCTTCATATGTGCCCACATCCTCCGGTCTGATCCAGCGGGACTTGATCAGCTCTTCGGGGCGTAACAGTTTCATCTGCTGGCAGGCGAGCTTGCAGTAATCAGGGGCAAAGCCACCGCAGGGATGCCCGTGCTGTGAGCCGTGGGAGACCATATTGCGGTGATGCAGGTCAAAGGGGCAGTAGAAGAGGCAGCAGTGATTGGCGATGAGCTCCAATTCGCAACCCACCGCCTCCCGGATGAGCTGTAATGTTTGAAAGTCGCGGGCAATACTTTCGGGGAGGATGATCTTGTCAGCGCCTAACTCTTCCCATGAGCGGGCCAGATGCACGTTCTGAACTCGTGCGAAGGACGAGACGCAGACCTTGAGATGGGGGAAATGCTTCTTGGCCATCTGGAGGAGAAAGGGTAGTGTTACGGTTATCATATCAGCACCGGTCGAAGTGATCCACTCCAGGTGCTCTACGATCTTTTGATATCCCTCTCTGGTAAATTCCGCATTGTCAAAACAGGTAGCATTCATGAGGTAGTTAAACCCGAGGCCCTTCGTGCGTGCCGCGGCGACAAAGGCGGCCGCCTCTTCTTTGCCCACCTGGGGGATAAAGAGGGCCATCCTTCCACCACCCAAAGGGTCCCCCCATATCTGACCGTACAAACTGGTCGCTGAAGTACCTTCGAGCAGGTCCAATAGTTTGAGATCCCAATTGGTTGCTAAGGAGTAGTTCATATCATCCCTCAATTCTCCTCAAAACATCACTGTTCATGGCGTTTCTCCGTTCTTTTTGTTTACCATTCCCCCTATCTCATCCTTCTTCTCCACATCGCACCAGCGCAGCAGGGAGGCAAGGGGCGCAATGCCATCGTGGCGCCACATCATAGAGGGGACCGGCATCTTTCCCGGAGCAGTGATGCGGGACACCCCTGTTGCTGCCAGCTTTTCTATAAACTCCTGTTCCCGTTCGTCCCCGACAGCGACAGCGGCGTTCTGCAAGAAAGGACGCAAAGGCTTTACGATGGGCAGGACCTGAAAGATATCTTGCACACCCACTATTCTGATGACTCTGTTTAAGGGCGAAGGGCAAAAGACTCCCGGGTCTCTCTCATAGACAACCGTCCAGTCCGTACTATTGGGGGAGGCAAGAAGCAGGCAATCCTCACCTTTGAGCTCCTTGAACTCATACTTGCCCCTGAGCTGATGGATGAGAACCGCATCCCGCGGGGAGATCTTTCCCCTGGGCATCTGCTCCTGCATCTCCTCCATGGCTCCGGCCAGGGATCGGGCGAATGCCTGTGGTGGTATCTCTCCACCTTCCTCGAGATAATAACAATGGGGTGAGAGGCAGGCATGCTGGTCGAACATACCGTGATCATAGGCCACGGCAGCGGCCAGCTCCTTGATTTTTTCTGCCCTCAGCACCTCTCTTCCGATAACCCCAAACCCCATCTTATGGCTGTGTGTCAGGAACCTGATCCGGCGAGGGACCCTCTCCATGAGGGCATTACATGTATCCACTCCCCCGAAGACGATTACCGCATCGGTCTTTTTAAAGACCGCATTCTCTGTTTTTTCTTCCCCTCCGGGCCAGTAGATGACCGCCATGGAGTTCACCATCTCAGGGTCTATGTCTTCGATGGTCTTCAGGTAGAGGGGGGCAAAGGTGGGCTCACCTGCGGCGACCTTTCCAAGACAGGCCGCCTTGACCAGGGCAGAACGCATGAAGAGGAGGTGGGGCAGGGCAGGTATGTTCTCGGAGAAGAAGGAGACGATGAGTTCCGGTCCGAAGGCCCGGCGGTAACCATTCAACTCCTGGGAGAATTGAAAAGCGTCCAGGTATAGGGGGTTTGCGATCTCGGAGCGCAGGGCCCGCCACATATCTTTTTCAAGGGAACTTTCCATCTCTACGTCGATACTCGCCTCCACCACTTCATGTGAGAAGCCGGTTACCACGGGGATGGTCCGCAGGGCCAGCTTGCGGTAGGGATAATCCCTGTCAAGCCACCTGCGAGAGGCCTCATTGAGGACCGCCACGATCCGCTCAATGGGAAGCTCGGCTAAGTATTTCTCCCTGTTCTTTTTAAGTTGATCGGCCAATTCCTCCACGATGGCCCCGGTAATGACCGGGATCTTGAGGTGAACCGTTATGCACTCATTTTGATAGACTTCGGTCCGAAAGTTCTTTATCACTTCCCTCAAACGAGGAGGCAGGTAGTATCCGTTTGCCTCAATGACTTCCATTATCCTTGCTCCAAGACCCTTGTCATCTCATCGATGGTCAGTGAACAACCCCTGGTTTCTCCCTCCAGGGCTCTGCCGTAGACCTCGAATCCCCCCTCACGGAGGATGCCCACGTCATCGGTCTGTATGGCGCAGATGTGTCCCCTATTGGCCAGGTCAAAGTGACGTAAAAGCCCCTGCTCGCCAGCAGGGAGGGGCTGCAGGGTGTCCGGGTCAACAACCATTGTTTTGGTCCATGGTGGATTGATTTTGCATCGCGGGCCATCCAATCCTTTGCTGAGATTATACAGAGTGTTGTCATAAAACTGAGAAGCGATCTCCGTCATTCCCAAGAGGTTGATGCAGTGATCCCGGGGAACCCCCAGGAATTCCTCGCACTCGTTCAGAAACTCATCCCGACCCACCTCTCTACTCCGCCCCTTAAACCCGCCGGCATCCAGGCAGCGGGACCCGGTGGGGAGGTGGAACCGTACCCCTTCTTTGCGGCAGTAGTCAAAGAAGTTGACAAAGCCGAAGGATCCACCGAAGATGGCAGCCGGGACCGCTGTGGCCTCGGACCTGCGCAGTCCATCCTCCAAATCCTGAACCTCAAAACCGTCTGGGCCCACGAGGAAGCGGCTTTCCGGGAGGCCGAAATGATCCATCAGTTGATTCATGCCGTAGGCCATGACCATATGGGGCGCCATGTCAGGGGGCGGTGCGATAATCAGGATGATACTCTTTAAACCATCGGGGAAGAGGAAGGCGGAGGCGGCCTCATATATGGTGGCATCCATGAGTCTGAGCCCCGCTGCATCGTAGGTGACCTTTCCCTTTTCATCCGGTTGGGTCGTACCACTGGTCATGAAAGTGCTCACTGTGTGTTCGGGGAGGAGGGAGAGGTCTGTTGCCTTAAAGACATCGGTGGGCAGCGGGGGAATTTCTTTCCAGGAGGAGACCTCCGCTGGGGTGGCCCCCCGGCGCTCGCAGTAGCGTCGATAGAGGGGGATGTGATGATACTGGAGTTCAAAGGCCCTGAGGGCCAAACGGTTGAATGTATGGGCGTCCTGATGGTCCACACCCTTGCGGATAAAGGCGAGGATATCGTCGTCAAGTTCCCGTACCTCTTGCGGTAATTCCCTCATGATTCCACCCCTATGTGGAAGGTGATCACCTTCTGTTCCACCAACTGTTTCAATATCTCTTTCACATATTCCACAGGGACGCCTCGTTTCTCGGCGATCTCTCCAATGGAATGGTCGCCATTGAGGTGATCAGGCAACCAGGACCACCCCCCTTTTAGGAGGGTCTTGATCTCCTCTTTGCTGACCAGGGCCTTGGGCCGCAAATATTCTCGTAAGGTGGGCAGCTCCTGAAAGTTGCGCCGGAGGGCGAAATCCGTTGGACGGTAGGCGAAGAGGGGTGGATAGATGCCAAACTTTCGGTGGTAGACATAGCGGTACGCACTGAGTCCTGCGGTGATCCCCTGGGCGATTGCCCGCGCGAATGCATTGTACCCTCCCGCCGTTACATCACCAGCGGCCAGTATCCCCGGTTGAGAGGTCTGCATATCCTGGTCGACCTGGAGAAACGGGGGGCCGAGTCCGTCACAGAACTCGATCCTGGTAACGGGGGCGAGTTCATAGGAGTTGAATTCCAACAGCGCTCCCCCGCACGGCATGTCCCGCATTCCATTGACGGTTCGGACCTTTACTCCCTCGAGGCGATCATCGCCCCAATAGGAATCGACCCATCCCCTGATGGTATCTTCTTCCTCCTCTCCCTCTTCCTCTATGACAAAGGTGACGGGAGATTTGGCAGCATTGAGTTCCCTGATCACGGGGATCAAATTCTTCAGCTTGGGGCTCCCCACGACCAACAATCGGGGCTCCCACCTTCTCCTGAGGAGACTCTTGAGGTGGGAGACGATAAACTCGTAGCCCATACTCGTCACCTCCAGGCCCCGGCCCAGATAATCCCGCTCATTGGCCAATACCTTGATCCCTGTGGCGATGATCACCGCCAAGGAACGGTATTGCTTTCCGTCTGCGGTAGTAATTTCTTTGTATGTCCCCCTATCATTAACTGCCGTCACTCTCCCGTGATGGACCGGTATGTGAAGATCTTCCACGTCCTTTTTGAGGTGGGTGACGATATCGTGCCCCTCTATGTTCCATGAAGGGCCGGTGAAGAAACAACCGTGCCACCCCGCCAGCCCGCCCAGGTGGGAATTCTCGATCAGGAGGGTGCTGCACGGGACGGCCTTGTATTGCTTGATCCAGCGGGCCCTGATGGCTGCGCTGATGCCGGCGGGACCTCCCCCCACGACGATCACATCGTAGTCATACCCCATCTTGTTCCCTCCGCAGGTACGGAATAAGACCACCGCATTCCAGGATCCTCTCTATATGGGGGTCAAGGGGGGAAAAGGCACATCGCCTTTTGTCGCCGAGTTCTATAAACCCATCCGCGAGGGAGATGAGAACGGGATCTCCATTCTTGACCCAATCCTGGATTCCCGTGCATTCCAAGGGGGGGATGCCGAGGTTGGCCAGGCTGCGGTAGAAGATCCTGGCAAAGGATTGAGCTACTATAGCCCGAACGCCGCAGAGGCGCAGGGACCGCACCGAGGTCTCCCGGCTGGAACCGCAGCCGAAGTTTTCTCCGGCCACAATCACCAACCCATTACCTGAAAGATTGTTGCTCAGGTTTTTTCCCAACCGCTGCATCCCCTCCCGCAGGCCTTCCTTTACCCTCCCCTCATCCAGACTGAAATAGGATGATGGGTGGAGGATATCGGTATTCACATGGTCTCCTAATTTCCAGGCCGTGCCGGCAATGGTCGCGGGCAGGAGCGTCATAACACCTCCCTGGGATCGATGATCTCTCCCCGCACGGCCGTTGCCGCTGCCGTCAGGGGAGAGGCGAGGTAAACCAAAGAGGATGGATCTCCCATTCTTCCCTGGAAGTTCCTGTTGGAAGTGCTGAGACACTGCTCCCCTGCCCCCAAAATCCCTTTATCTATCCCGCCGCATGGCCCGCAGCTTGAGTTAAGGACCACCCCACCGGCCTTCAGGATGGTCTGGATGTATCCCCGCTCTATGGCCTCCTGGTAGATCCGCTGAGAGGCAGGGGCCACCAGGAGCCTCACACCAGGTGCCACCTTTTCCCCTCTGAGGATATGGGCCGTTGCCTCCAGATCCCTCAGCCTGCCACCGGTACAGGAACCGATGAAGACCTGATGAATCTTTATTCCCCTCTGCTCCTTCACATCCACGACACGGGCAGGGCTGTGGGGTAAGGCCAACTTCGGTCTCAGATAGGAAAGGTCTATTTCGATTGCTTCCCCGTATCGGGCTTCTCCATGAAAGGACCAGGGGAATTGTCTTCCATTACCGTCTCGCTCCTTTAAATAGCTCCAGGTGATCGCATCTGGGTGAAAGAGGCCGTTTTTGGCTCCACCTTCCACCACCATGTTGCATATGGTGAGCCTATCGTCCATGATGATGGTTTCATGCCTATCATAAAACTCCAGGGCCTTATAGAGGAATCCCCCCTCTCCAGCCCCTCCGAGGAGTTCCAGGGCGATATCCTTTCCCGTCACATAAGGAGGTAAGTCCCCCGTGAGGTCCACGCGGATCGCTTCTGAAGGTCTGAGCCACGTCCTGCCGGTCACGAGGGTGTAGAGGATATCGGTGGATCCCATGCCGGTGGCCAGGCATCCGAGGGCCCCGGCAGTGGTGGTGTGAGAGTCGGCCCCCAGAACCACCATCCCGGGCCCCACCCAAGGCCCCTCAACCAGAAGCTGGTGGCATATCCCTTCATAGGTCTTACAGTTCGCTATCTCCTCACGCTCAACAAACGAGAGAACATCCTTTACAATATTGGCCCGCTCCACGGTGGAGGGTGGGGCGAAGTGGTCAACGGTGACCAGTACCTTGTCCCTATCCCACACGGTCGCTTCCAGCTCCTTCAGATCCCCCAATAGCAGGGCACAGGTGGGGTCATGCAGGAGGACGAAGTCAACCGTTACCCGGAGGAACCCCCCCTCTTGCTTGCCATCGGCGTGTCTCTCAATGATCTCCCCTGAAAGGCCTTTACCCACCTGGATGCATCACCCCCTCAACGATCTGCCAGAAGGCGTCTTGTGGAAAGCCGAGACACCGTTCGTAAAACCCCTCTATCTCTCTCACCATCCGCTTTATCTCCGCCTTGCCATCTCTTGTCTTCCACTCCTTGACCTTCTCACGGATCTCGTGTAATTCCCTTTCGTTGGCCTGGTAACCCCTCTGTTGCAAGAGGTGTCGGATGAGTTGGGTTCCTGTGTGTTTTCCCAAGATAAAGGCCGGCTCTCTGCCGAGGTCGTGGGGGTCCACGCCCGTATAGGTTTGGCTGTTTTTCAGGATACCGTCCACGTGGATCCCTGATTCGTGCCGGAAGGCGTTGAGACCCACCACCGGGGCATGGGGCGGGATGAGGATCCCGGAGCATCGCTCGACGAGTTTGGAGACTTCATAGAGGCCTTGCATTGCTATCCCGTGTTTTATATTTAGACTCTTTGCAATGGCTACCACGACTTCGTGCAGGGGGGCATTGCCTGCGCGCTCACCGATGCCATTGACGGTAACCGAAGGATAGGTGACTCCGGCCTCTACAGCGGCCAAGGTGTTGGCAGTGGCAAGGCCGAGGTCATTGTGGCAGTGGCAACCCAGCTCTATCTGAGGGGGCAGCTTGTCTTTTATTCCTTCTATGAGCGACTTCATCTGGAAAGGCTCGGCAATCCCCACGGTATCGCAGATAAAGGCCCGGCGCGCTCCCCAGGTGTGGGCCCCATTGATGATATCGCAGAGGAACGGGACCTCGGCCCGGCAGGCATCCTCGGCGACGAAGTTGACGGCAAGCCCTTTTTGCATGCTGTACCGGATCACATCCTTGGCCAACACCTTCACCTCTGACTCATCCATCTCGAGCTTGTAGCGCAGGTGCAGGGGGCTGACCGAGCAGATGAGGAATATCTCATCAGCTCCACACGCAACGGCCTGATCAACCTCATCCCTGCTCAGCCTGGCCGAGACCCCAATGGATGCCCGCAGTCCCGCCTGGGTGATGGCACGGATGGCCTCTCGCTCGTCGGCCGATACCGAGGGCATGCCCACATCGAGCAGCGGGACCCCTAAGCGATCCAGTTCCTGAGCGATCTGCAGCTTCTCATCCGTGGTGAAGTGGACCCCCGGGGATTGTTCCCCCTCCCGCAGGGTCCCGTCCACGATATAGACTTCATCCATGGCTGCCTCTCACGCGCCAATTCATGTAATGACAGTAGAGCCTCCCCCAAAAAGGACTGCCGGTCTTTGAGGGATTGGGGTGCAGGGTACAATGCGCTCGACACTTGGCGTTCTTCAGGGTCATTTCGAACCCCTGTGCGTTCAGTGATCTCCCATTCCCCAGGTAATGCGGTATGTGATAGCCCAATCCCGTACCCCCTGGTGAACTCGCCCGATAAAAATCAGCAAAGGTGCGCCTCGCCGAGATGATCCCAAATGCCTCAGGGTGTAGGTGCCATGGGGAGGCTGGTTCCAAGGAGATGGGGGACACCCAGATTCGCCCGATGTTTTTAAACCGTTTTTGTATCTCCCTGCGCAGGGCCGCGGTCTGAGTCAGATCAGAGTACTTCTCCCCGGGGATCCCCATAGCGAAGAAGATGTCCACCCGTATGCCCATCCTCTCAGCTTGAGCGATGGTCGCCAGCAGCTCCTCGTTGGAATAGGCGAAGGACTTGTTGCGATTGCGTATCCCTTCATCTCCAGACTCAGGTGAAAGGGCTAGAATGGAACCATCGATATCAAAGGTTGCATGGAATTCTTTGAGTAAGTCTTCTGAAGGGAGGGAGAACGATTCGAAGTAACATTTAACCCGCAATCCCCGCTGCCGCAAAAGCGGAAAGAGCTCTTGATAATACCGCTTCCCCTCTTTTCCCGGATCAAAGGCGATGTGGATCATCTCATATCCCCATTCCAGCGCCTCAGCCACTGTATCGGCGACCTTTTCGGGAGTACGGAATACCACTCCTTTCCTGCCATTGATTAGCAGCTGCGCCTCAGCACCCCCCCCACACCAGGTACAGTTCCCCAGGCACCCCCGTCCGATAGTGAGGGGAAAGAGCGGAGGACCGAGATGAAAGCGCCTCCTGTTCTCATCCTTAGAGAGTCCCTTGGCCCAGACAAAGGGGATCCCCATAGAGCGAATGTAGGTCTCTTTATCCCGCAACAGGCCCAGGTTGGCATACGATGCGTTCTCAAGGTCCTTTTCAGAGGCAACGTACGAGATGGGATTCTCCGTGATCTTCTCCCCATCCCTCCAGGTGAGGTTGGGGATGTCTCTCAATGGCCGCTCTCCTATCACCGTTTTCATGAGCGCCACCAGGGGGACTTCTGCATCACCTCGGATGACCGCATCTATCTGTGGGAAGGCATCCAAGATCTCTCTGTGGAAGAAACTGGCCGTGTACCCGCCCAAAAAAATGAAGACATTCGGCCTTCTCCTTCTGATCTCATCAGCGGTCTTTAATACGTCATACGACTGCTGGTGCCAATGGAGGGGAATGGCCACGGCTGAAACCTCCTTTCCCTCCAGATAGTTCATGGGTGAGAAATTCCCTCTCTCGATCCACTCCAGACCCAGGTGTAATATCTCGGTCGTATATCCGTGCCGGGTTGCTAAATCGGCCAGGGCCCAGGTACCCATGGGGAGGAGGTTGGCCGTCATATAGTCGCCATACGGTCTGTAATGGCTGGAGAACTTGGGCACGTGGATGAAGAGGAGATCAATGAATTCCTTCATTGTAAAAACTCCTGGGCCTCTTGGTCCGTTCTTCCCACGGGGACCAGGGCACGGATGGCTCGTACCATTTTTGTGGGGTTTACCTGTTAGGGCACAAAACTCCCACTAGACCCCCCCCCAGGGCACCTCGCTACAAACCCTTTGAGAGAAGATTATCAAGCAAACACTATGCCAATGAGAGCGGATTGCTAACTAACTGATTTTAAAGAGAAGATAGGTTAGTAGGCGAAAACGATCTGTTCCGCATTGGAACAGTTGTTAGAGAATGGAACTAGGGGAGGAGTCCGTATTCCTTCAAACGTCTCCAGAGGGTGTTTCGCCCGATCCCCAACTCCCGGGCCGCCTCGGCCTGGTTGCCGCCGTGCCGTTCCAGGGCGGAGAGTATGTGGCGTCGCTGAAGCTCTTTGAGGGTGCCTCTCCCCTCTTCGGACCCCACCTCACCGAGTGGTATGTCAAGAGAGAGGTCCCGCGAGGTTATGGCGGGGGATCGGGCGAGGATCACCCCCCGCTCCACCGCGTTTTTTAGTTCCCGCACATTCCCTGGCCAAGGGTGGTCGAGCATGATCTGGATTGCATCAGGGGCAAACCCCGTGATCTCCTTTTGAGCCCGCTTGCGATAGATCTCAAGGAAGTGGTGGGCGAGCGGGACGATGTCATCGCGTCTCTCCCGCAGAGGGGGGATGGGGATCCTGACCACATTGAGGCGATAGAAGAGGTCATCACGGAAGACACCCTGGGCTACCAGGTTCTCGATCTTTTTATTGGTGGCGGTCACAATACGGACTCGGACTTTGATAGGGGCGGTGCTCCCCAACCTTCTGACCTCCCCTTCCTGGAGGGCCCGCAGGAGTTTTCCCTGAAGGGAACGGGGCATATCGCCGATCTCATCCAGAAAGAGGGTTCCCTGGTGGGCCGCCTCAAAGAGTCCTTTACGTATCTTCTCCGCCCCGGTGAAGGCACCTTTTTCATACCCAAAGAGCTCGCTTTCCAGAAGGGTCTCGGGGAAGGTACTGCAGTTGATGGGGATAAAGGGACGGTCGCGGCGGGGGCTCCCTCGGTGGATGGCCCGGGCGACGAGTTCTTTTCCCGTGCCGCTCTCCCCCTCGATGAGGACGGTGGCCTCAGCGGGTGCGACTTGTTCCACCGTCGCCAAGACCTCTTTCATCTCTTTACTCACGGCAATAATCTCGTCCATCCCCTGCTGACCCCTGAGCTCTGCCCGCAAGTCCTGTACCTCCCTCATCAAGGCCTTGTGCTCCAAGGCCCTCGCCACCTTCAGGAGGAGTTCCTCTTCATCAAAGGGTTTGCCGATGTAGTCGTAGGCGCCCAGCTTCATCGCCTCGACGGCGGAGGTCACCGTCCCGTAGGCGGTGAAGATCAGGACCTCGGTTTGGGGGTCGGCCGCCTTCACCCGGCGCAGCAGCTCCATCCCATCCACCCCCTCCATCTTCAGGTCGGTAAGAATCATGTCGTACTGTCCCGGTTTTAACATCTTCAGCGCCTCGATCCCGTCACCGGCCTGAGAGACCTGATATCCCTCTCTCTTCAGGAGGATGGAGAGGGTCGTCCTCATGGACGGTTCATCGTCCACCACCAAGATATGACCTTTGTTTTGTTCCGCCGTCATCCTTTTGCATCCTGCAGGGGGAGGGAGATGGTGAAGAGGGTCCAGGAACGGGCGTCGCTTGCCACCTGGATAAATCCTCCATGGGCCTCCACGATCCTGCTGGCGATGGAAAGCCCTAATCCGGTCCCCTTTCGTTTCTCCGTGTAGAAGGGTTCGAAGATCTGACCCCACTTCTCTTCGGGGATCCCCGGGCCCGTGTCCCGAAAGGATACCTCCGCCCATGGCCCGTTGCGGCGGGAGGAGACGTGCAGCTCCCCCTTCCCCCCCATGGCCTGGGCCCCATTGCGAGCGATGTTCCAAAAGACCTGCTCGAGCTGCTCGGAATCGCAGGGGACCTCTTTGATCTGCGGGTCCAGCCGATACGCAACCTTTACTCTATTGAACTCCTCACCCCGTGTCAGCCCTTCCAGGGTCCGTTGCAGGATGG
>CAZFIR010000193.1:0-4446 GCA_964519535.1 uncultured Thermodesulfobacteriota bacterium
GTCTTTTTTTGCATATACTTAAAGTCTTTTAAAAACATCTTCATCCGTTGGTAGTACGGTTCAGAGGAATAAATGCCTTTGATGACCCTTCCATAACCCTTTATGAGTATTTCGTAATCCATCCGAGGGATAAAGTTGATCGTAAAGTCTGTATTGTCACCCGTCACATCCTGCAATATCCTGCCTTCTTTTAGCAGTCGCTCGTAGAGTTTGGAGCCACGAGGGGCATTTAATAATCCTACCATGGCAGAGACAATGCCGCTCTCCTGAATAAAGGTGCTCAGTTTTTCGAAAATTGAAGGAGGATCATTATCAAACCCGATGATGAATCCCCCCGTTACAAACAAACCACACCCCTGGATCTTTTTTACAGAGGCTATCAAGTCACGATTTTTGTTCTGAACCTTATTACATTCTGCCAGGCTTGCCTCGTTCGGTGTCTCAATGCCGACAAATACTGCCGTAAACCCCGCCTGAACCATCAATTGCATCAGTTCCTCATCATCGGCAAGATCTATGGATGCCTCTGTGTTAAAAACAAAGGGATATCTTTTTCTTTCCATCCATTCGATCAGAGCCGGCAAAAACTCCTTTTTTAACTTTCCCTTATTTCCGATGAAGTTATCATCAACAAAAAACAGATCACCTCTCCAGCCATGAGAGAGTAAGCTATCTAATTCGGCTATTATGTGATCTTTACTCTTTATGCGCACCTTATTCCCATACAGGTGCGGGATGTCACAGAATTCGCAATGATAAGGGCAACCCCGAGAATACTGAATACTCATAATCGCATATTTCTTCATATTGATAAGTTCCCAGAGTGGTATAGGCGTCTTGTCTATATCTGATAATTCTTGAGAGGTATACAGATGCCGGGCGCATCCATTGTGTAAGTCTTCCAAGAAAGGGGGAAGCGTGATTTCAGCCTCATTAAGCACAAAATGATCCACATTCTCGAACTCTTCGTATCCAGTGGTAAAGAGGGGGCCACCAGCGACAATCTTAACCCCCAGCCTTTTGCATCTCTCGATCACTCTTTTTACAGATCCCGTTTGAATAGACATAGCACTGATAAAGACATAATCAGCCCATTCGAGGTCTGTATCCCTGAGTGTGGTTACATTCATATCTACCAGTTTTTTCTCCCACTCCTTGGGAAGCAGTGCCGCTACCGTCAGCAACCCCAACGGAGGGTGCGTTGCCTTTTTAGCAATAAATTTTAAGGCGTACTTGAAACTCCAGAAGGTCTCGGGGTAATTTGGATAAACGAGCAGTATTTTCATGCTATCCTTCATATTCATGCCCGTGGCGAATTTTGGATATCCGGTTTGGTCCCTCACTAAGGTGCTTCGAATGCAGTGCGGCTTGATCATGCATTGACTGGTTCCTGAGTCAAGGAAGGCTATTAAGCACTATCACACAACTTAATTGTTGCATAGATTAAAAAAGTACCACAGCAACTATAATATAAAGTGTCAATATATGCAAATATTTGTTAAGTAAAATCAATCGGTGAGTTCGTTAATGCTAACTGAACTAAAAATTCTTATAGGTCCCTCATCATGGCATATTTCTTTCGCACATAATTACTGGGGCTTGTGCATTCCAGTCTCTCAAAAATTGTTCTTTTCGTGTCCCCTTTTCCAACCCTTTTGACCCTTCACCGCTTTTAGGGTATAAGATACGAGATAACGACCATGGATTTCTCCACATTCATATCGGCCCTTCTGCTCGCCGCAGGTATGGGTGAGCGCATGGGGGGGGTGAAGCAGCTCCTCTCCCTGGGGGGGCAGCGCATGATAGAGGCCGCGCTCGAGAACCTGCAAGGTTCCCGCTGTGATGAGATCATCGTGGTGCTTGGTTTTGCCGCCGAGGAGATCCGCCCCGTGGTGGAGGGGAAGGAGCGGGTCAAGGTAGTCATCAACCCCCAATTCGCGGAGGGGATGAGCACCTCCATCCACGAAGGACTGCAGGCCATGAATCCCCGTGCTCAGGGGATCCTTATTGCCCTGGCTGACCAGCCCTTTATTCCCCCGGAGGTAATCATTAAACTCATCGAAGGTTTTGCCGCAGGCGCAAAGGGGATTGTCCTGCCGGTGTATCAGGGGAAGCGGGGACACCCGGTGATCCTGGATCGAAAAAAGTATGAGCCCGAGCTCCTTGACCTGCACGGGGATGTGGGTGGCAGGGAGATCGTGCAAAAGCACCCGGAGGATGTCCTGGAGGTCGCGGTTGCCTCCAAGGGTGTGCTGATGGATATCGATGCGCCGGAGGATTACCAGGGGATTCAGGGAGGGTCCAGATGAAGCGGGTGGAGATTATCGCTGTCGGCAAGGAGATCCTGCGAGGGCAGACCCTGGATACCAACTCCAACTGGCTGGCCAAGCGGGTCACGGCCATGGGGGGGAGGGTAGGGAGGATGGTGATTCCTGACGACGATGTGGGGGCCATTGCCAGGGAGATCAAGGCCTCATTTGGCAACAACGCCCATGTGATCATCACCACGGGCGGGCTCGGCCCTACTTTCGACGACAAGACCCTGTCCGGGATCGCCGAGGCGACGGGAAGCCCTCTTTCATTGCATCCCGAGGCCCTGGCGTTCGTGACCCGCAGGTATGGGGAGTTCTATAAACAGGGATTTGTTGAGAGCCCCGAGATCACCCCTCCCCGCGAGAAGATGGCGCATGTACCCCAGGGTGCGGAGCTCATGGACAATCCGGTCGGGGCGGCCCCGGCTGTCTTTCTAAAGGCCCCTCACGGCTGGATCTTTGCCCTGCCCGGCGTGCCCAAGGAGATGCAGGCGATCTTTGAGCAGGAAGTTCTCCCCCGCCTCAAGGAGATCCTGGGTGCGGAGGCCTATCTGGAAGAGGGGGTGAACACCGGTGTGGGGGATGAGTCCGTGCTCGGTGAGCTTATCGATCGGGTCATGAAGCGAGTCCCGGGGGTCTACCTCAAGTCCAAGCCCACCCGGTTCGATAAAGCAGTCGATCTGGAGGTGGTTATAACGGCTGCCGGTCCTGACGAAGGGGAGGTGAGAACGAGGATACAAGAGGCAAAGAAACTCTTTCTCGAACTCATCAAAGCCCTCCCCACTCGTACTGGAGGATAGCGCAGGCGGCAATGGCGGCCGTCTCCGTACGCAGGATCCTGCCGCCGAGGCCGACGGTGAAAAAGCCCTCTTCCCGGGCCTGTTCTACTTCCTCCCCAGCCCATCCCCCCTCAGGTCCGACCATCAGGGCGATGCTTTTCGGTGGGGGCATGTTTCTGATCAGGGGTGCGAGCCTTTCTTCTTCTTTTTCCCGGAGGATTATTTTCAGCTCCAAGGGGCGGGCCTGCATCAGGGCCTGCTCAAAGGAGCAAAACGGTGCCACCCACGGCACTATTGCCCTGCGGCACTGCTTTGTCGCCTTGAGGGCGATAGGCTGCCAGCGGTGGACCTTGGGCTGAATGTTCTCTCGTTCCTGGAGGGAAATGGAGTGCTTGGACTTGAACGGGACGATGGTCTTGACCCCCAGCTCGACCGCCTTTTGGATTATGAGCTCCATGCGCTCCTTGTCAGGGAGGGCCTGAAACAGGAAAAGGTCGAAGGGGGGTTCTGTGGGCTCCTTGAGTTCCTCAAAGATATGGCAGCGCGCCCAATCATTCCCCAGCTCCGTGATCCTCCCCCTGAGCTCCCTCCCTGAAGAATCCGTGATTGTAATAATCTCCCCCTGAAGGGGTTCCCGCACGAGGAGGGCGGAGAAGGGGTCGCCCTCCAGGGCAATCTCCCTCCCTACACTGAGCTGAGCGGGGAAGGCGATGCGCTGGAACCAGTGATCGCTTAGAGCTCGTAAATTTCTGATCTTCGTCTTCATTTCGATTTAAAAAAGGACGTTCCATATATACTACAAACGCAGTGGATTGTATATTTAACTTGTGCATTTCCATGCCCCTTCGGCACCTCCCCTGTCGCATGTTCTCATGCGCCCTCCTGATACTCAAAAAAGAGCCGGTTTGTATTGGACTAAGGTCCAATTTACATCTCTCTGTAATATTTAGATAATAGCTCCCAATAAAGCGTACTAATTACCGGTGAGCGAAGGGCATTCGATTGTAATTGTGAGTAAAAGAGTTATAATTAAAGCAAGGGAGTAAAAGGAGCAAGGGGGTGATGAGCGTTGGCAGAGGCATCTAAACCAAAAAAGACATTGGATTGTGTCGGGCTGTACTGTCCGGAACCCTTGTTTCAAACTAGGGAGCAGATTGATAGCATCGAGGTAGGGGACATATTGGAGGTTCTTGCCGATGACCCTGCAGCTGAGGAAGATCTCAAGCGTTTTGCCAAGCGGACCGGCAATGAATTAGTTGAATTCGAAAACAAGGACGGGAGGCTACGGTTTTTAATAAAAAAGATGAAGTAGGAGGTGTGATATGGCAGAAAGAAAGACAATTCTGTATGTGCAA
>CAZFIR010000194.1:0-9106 GCA_964519535.1 uncultured Thermodesulfobacteriota bacterium
AAAATCCTTCCAGATCGAGTTCCAACCTTTGGGCCTGAGAAATCGATCCCCTGCAGGACAATCCATCCTCGAGTGCGCGCGCCTATCAGGCGTTGATCTGGTCAGCCTCTGCGGGGGTCAAGGCACCTGCGGCAAATGTAAGGTACAGATAGTCGCAGGGGAGGTGTCTGAACCCCGCCAGAAAGAGGAGGAAGCACTCTCAGCTGAGGAGTTTGCAAAAGGGTACCGCCTCGCCTGTCAGACATATGCAGAAAGTGATCTTGTTTTAAACGTGCCTGCAGAATCTGTGAGCGCCCCGCAACGACTCCAGGTAGAAGGGGTAGAAACTCCAGTCACTCCTGACCCTACTATTCAGACCTATGATATATCGCTGTCAGCCCCGTCACTTGCCGACCTGAAGGGGGATGATGAACGGCTGCTTGAGGCACTCGAGCAACAGCACGGCGTTCGATGCACAAGCATAGATGAAGCGGTCTTGCGAATTCTTTCTCCTTCGCTGAGATCCTTTGCCTGGGAGACATCTGCCTCGGTTCGCGACACCGAGATAATCTCTGTGGGTCCTCGGGGCGGGCACAGCCTCGGCATGGCCGTTGACCTGGGGACAACCAAGATTGCCGGCTATCTCGTTGATCTGGAGACCGGACAGACGCTCTCCGCCAAGGGGGTTATGAACCCTCAAATCTCATATGGAGAGGATGTTATTGCGAGGATGGCCCGCGCCCAGAGGTCTCCGGAAGAAGCAACAACCCTTCAACAAAAAGTCTTGGAAGCCATTGCCGCACTTTCCGCAGAACTTTGCCAAGAGGCAGCTGATGCCCGACCTGAAGAGATCAAAGATCTCGTCGTGGTGGGCAACACAGCCATGCATCATCTGCTGCTCCGACTTCCGGTAGAGCAGTTGGCCAGGGCGCCCCATGTTCCGGCAGTCGCTCGAGCCCTGGATATCAAGGCCCGCAACCTGGGGCTCTCTGTCGCTCCAGGTGCCTCTGTACATCTTCTGCCCAACATCGCCGGTTTTGTCGGAGGCGATCACGTGGCCATGCTGCTGGCAATTAATGCCTGGGAAGCCGAGGGACCGATGCTGGCGATAGACATTGGGACCAACACCGAGATGTCCCTGGTGATTCGTGGCGAGATCAGCAGTGTTTCATGCGCGTCGGGTCCTGCCTTTGAAGGCGCCCATATTTCCAGCGGCATGCGCGCTGCACCCGGAGCCATAGAGCATCTGTTGATTGCGGGTCAAGAGATTCAATATCATACGATCCACGGCACAGAGCCGGTAGGTATCTGCGGGTCAGGCATCTTTGACACCCTTGCGCAACTCTTTACCAATGGCATTATCGATAAAGGCGGGAGGATACAGAAAAATCATCCTCGCGTTCGCGAGACTCAAAAAGGTAGAGAGTTTGTGGTCGTCAGTGAAGCAGAGAGAGACGGCGGGCCAGCGATCACGATCACCCAAGAGGATGTGCGTGAACTACAACTGGCAAAGGCGGCCATTCAGAGCGGCATTCAGATACTCTTACGAGACAAAGGGCTTTCGGCTGTAGACCTCGATGAGGTCGTTGTCGCTGGGGCCTTCGGCACGTATCTGAACCTCTCGAGCGCTGTTGCCATCGGGATGCTCCCGGCCATTCCCGCGAGCCGCTTTCGCCAGGTCGGAAATGCAGCGGGGATGGGGGCAAAAATCGCCCTCATCTCCAGAGAAAAGCGTGAAGCGGTTCAGAAAGGTGTCCATGCAATTCGCTATATCGAACTTGCTGTAGCCCCTGATTTTAATAAGACCTTCACCCAGGCGATTTCCCTCGGATAAGAGAAACGAAAGATACGCCCTCAACTCATTAAAAATCTTTCAGTAAAAAGCCTTCTTAGGTGTGGGCCATGAGCAGCTCGCAGCAGGGAGGCCTTTTATATTTCCTTAATATGCCAAGCTAGGGGAGCCCCGAGGCAAAACCGGGGGGTTCCCAACGATTCAATAGAGACGTTTGCCATAAGGTGAGGGGATATTTTTTGCTTGACAAGACACTGCAGAAACTTTATGATCTAAACAATTTATGACCTACATAATTTATCTCTTTAAGTAGTTTGGACATTAAGAATTGACTGGATAAACCAATATGGACGGCAAAGAACAGGGCAAGGAGCTCTACAAGAAGCTTTTCGAAGCTATGTCCGAGTGTAAGCGGCTGATGCATCAATCTTTTAGCTCTCTCACAAAGGATTTAGAGGCCACGATGATTCAGGTACAGGCCCTCAAGTTTTTACGGGAACGGCCTGATTCTACTGTTGGAGAATTGGCACGAACATTACACATATCCATGTCTTCTGCAGCGCAACTCGTAGACCGATTGGAAAAACATTCATGGATTACCCGCAGCGGCGACAAGAAAGACCGACGCATTGTCAAGCTCACCCTGACCCTATCTGGCGAGCAGGAATTAAGGAATTTTTATGAGCAAATGGTTGAAAGGATGGCAGAATTCTACGGCACTATCCCCGAAGAAGATGTGAGAGAACTGTTGCGCATACATAATGAGTTGATCCGGAGAATGGAATCGAAGGATACTTGAGTTTTTTGATCAAACGATACGTATGGATAGGCATGAGATCCGCCAAACACCATCTATAAACGTATAGTTTTAAAAAGGAGGTTCCCTAATGAAAAGGAAGTTCTTGATAACGGTGGGTTTTCTTGTATTAGTGGGTTTTTTGATTGTCTTTTTTAGTGGTGTGGCAATCCCTGACGATGGGACCTACCGATCCATCCTGAAAATAGGCGGATTGTTGGGGGCCGTATTGGGGATCGTCGGGATTTCAGTGGCCGGCTATATCGGCGGCAAGGATTATGACAGCTATACCGGATGGGAACGTTACACCCACGGGGCTGGCATGTTCTTCAACCGGAAGCCCTTCTATAAAGACAAGCCCACCTATAAGGTGACCGAGAAAACCAGACGTGTTAATTGGGAAGAAAGCATTCTCAATCGCCTGATGACGATGATGATGCTCATGATGCCGCCGGATGGCAGTAAGCCCAAATGGCTACCAGACAAAGGGCCTGCAGCACTGCCGGAACCCATTCGAACCTTTTTTTTGGAAAACGAAGATAGGTACAAGCTGACATTAGAGACGTTTGGCCTGGCCCAGAAGCAACTTGCGGAATGGCCCACGTACGCGGACCGCTACGCGATCATTGATGCCTGGGCCAATGCCTTGGGGGGTGCTTTTGAGACCTGGGATGGAAAGCTGAATGCCGATCACTTATATCCGCCCGAACCCGTTGGCCCGCCCGAGAAGTGGGACTTCCGCGGCATTCATAGGGATAAACTCCTTCCCTTTAAAAGCCCGACACACGCGTCCCAACTACTCAAGAAGATCACCCACACCTTCGGCGCCACCCTGGTTGGGATCACCAAACTCAACCCCGATTGGTGTTACCAAGGATCTTTGCGCGGGGTGGGCGCGGGAGATTATAAGGTTCCCGCCCACTGGGAGTATGCCATCGTATTTGCCGTGCCCCATGAGTGGGACATGTTCTATGTCAACCCGACCTATGGCAGCTCCTATGATGCATATTCACTGTTGCGGGTGATAGCCGCTCGACTGGAAGCCTTTATCCATGAACTTGGCTATCCGGCAAGATCCCATGTACCACCCTTTCTATACGATATCATGATGCCGCCCGTTGCTGTAGATGCCGGTCTGGGGGAACAGGGCCGGATGGGGCTCCTGTTAACACCGGAGTTAGGGTGCAATGCGCGCCTGGCATGCGTCACTACCAACATCCCCATGGCCGTGGACAAACCTATAGACTTCGGAGTCCAGGAGTTCTGCCGGAAGTGCAAGATTTGCGCGGAAGAATGCCCGACCGGAGCAATCAGCCACAGTGCAGAGCCGGGAGTTGAGTATGGGTACAGACGATGGAAGATAAAGGACGATCTCTGTAATAAAGCATGGGCGATGGTTGCGGCCAGCAAGCCAAGTCATGGGTGTCGGATCTGCTTGGCTGTTTGTCCCTATAGCCGTAAAAACAATTGGCTCCATACATTGCCACGTACAATAGACCCCCGGGATCCGACAGGAATCGTATCAAGCACACTGTTGTGGATGCAAAAAGCTTTCTTCACCTACCCAAAAGCACGGGACTTTCTGCCTCCGCCTGCTGGGAAAAACGCAACATATCATGAGCCTCCGGATTGGCTTCAGACCGAAAAATGGTTTGATGTCCGCAAGACCTGGTAGAAAGGAGGATACTATGGTTCTTTATTCAACGATCTCAAGACCGTTATTTTGGATCGCCATGGGGCTCATCTACGCCTTGATCATTGCCGGTACACGGGTATGGGCACAGGACTTGGGCCTGCAGATGACCTGGTGGAAGTGGCTGTTGGTAACAATATGGTATTGCCTGTTAAGCTACTCATTTGCCGGCGCATTCACGCTTATGGGCGAAAAGGAGCCCCGCGCCTGGTACCGCTTCTTGGGGTTTCATCTGATAATCACGATATTAGTGGGTATTGGATTGTCCTTTTTGTTATTTTGACAAGAACTCCCCTTGATGAAGGGCAAGGTCTAAGTGCTATGGTGTGTCACTGTTGAATATATCTCAAATAGTTTAGGGCCAGGTCATGCTTTGCCAAAATGTCTTTCAATCACGAGAGTAGCAAAAGCATGACTTGGCCCCCGAATCAAGCTTCAAGAGGTGAGCCCTATTTTTTTCTCAATCCTTTTATCCTGTTTCAAGGCCTGAAAACTCGTTTTTTCCCCACTCCATTATATCGACTTGACCTTTCATCATGTGCCAGGTGCCGTCTCCTCTGAGTCTATCACATAATGCCAAAATCCTCATGTCTGACAGTTTTGCCGGGAGGACAAATTACAAATCCGTTTTCATGCGGGCCATGGATTATTTTTTCCAAGAGTTCCGTGGTTCCTTTAATCTCTTCGTAGCGCAGGTTTAGGCGGTGAGCGGTCTTGCGGGCGAAGTCATAATATGACTCCTGATTATCATGCCCCATGTCAATATAGGCAAGCCTTGTATAGTTTTTAATCATCGCCCCTTGAACTCTCTCAGCCCGTTCTCTACCTAATCGTGCTTCCATCTCCTTGAATTCGTCAAGTGGAGTAATTCCTGCTTCAATCCATCCTTTTGAAAGGAAGTACGTTCCTGGCTCCTGTCGCAGGTGCTCTTTGTATGTTTCCCGTGACCCGAGAAATATCCCGATACAATCGTCAATGCGGGGAATGACCAACGTACTTTCCCTCGCCCTCAGTCCAATGACTGCGTTTGAGCAAAGACCAAACGCCAGGATGATTATATCCGTATCCCCAGTGGTTTCATCAATTAAATCCTGCAAAGCGTTTCGCAATTTGTCGGGAGAGAGGTGGAGCCCGGACTCAAAGGTTCGATATTCGCACTCCTGAGGCAACAGTGGTAACATCTCCTTCAGAACTGTCTCACAGGCCAAGATTTTAGATCTGACTGCTTTTTTCATTGCCTTTGTAAGATATTTTACTCTCCTCTTTAATTATTATGAAAAAGTCAAGACAGTATAGTATGCATTTGACGAGAATGGATAAAATCATTCCATCCAATGCCACACTTTAATTATGGACACTCGCTATACGGATGTCAATTTGCCTAAAAACACCGTACTCTATCCACAAGGGGCTGACCATACCAAATAAATAGTACTTGTGAACTACTGGGGCGGGCCGATGCCCAACGTAATAAGGAGCTGCTTGACAAATTCCGGTCCGTCCGGCTTATACGCAGGAAGGACCCATGGCATATCCTGCAAGGTCTGTAGCAGTCCAGGCAGCACGTCAAAGGGGATAGCTACAAATTGTCGACCTTCGGGAAAGAGTTTTCTCCGCTTCATCCCATGGCCAAGACCGGTAACGGCATAATTCAGTTCCCCGGTGAGATAGGGATACGTTAAAATCCATGCGCATCCTATCGCAGGCGAGTACTTGCTCACCCACATCTTCCCCGTTCTATAGCTCATTGCCCGCAGCAAGATTTCCGTCTGGCTGGTCTCGGCGAGGATGATCAAGACATCCGGGTCGAAGGGGAGCGTATCCAGCGGGGAAAAGGCAACATAATTAACCACGTCTTTCCCTATTTTTGGGATATAGTGGTACAATCTACCGGCGGAACGCGGCTCCGCGAAAATCTGTAACCCGGCCCCAAATGCTCCACTGATAAAAGGCCCTGGGGCATCTGCCTGCCCTAATACATACAGACCAGCCTCACAGGTATGGTTGTTTGCGTCTGCAAAAAAGGCATTCCCTTCCTGCGCCTTCTTGAGCATTTCGCAGAGAGCCAACTTTTCATCAAGCCGCTCAACCATATCCGGTTGTTGGGCCACGAATTTCACGCCTATCGGCGGTACGTCAAATGCAAACTTGTCTAAAATAGCTACATCTTCTTGAGTGAGAATCATGTGAAACGGACCCTTTCCCGCTTATCCTTTACTGTAAGAGCATCTTGCTAAGGCAATATAGTATGAAGGAAAAGCTGTCTTTTAGTTTCAATGAGGGTGTCCAGGGGCTCTAGTATAGAGCCCCTGGAATAACAATGAGTTGTGCTTATTTTTTTGTATAGATGTGGCGCAATGGGTAGAGACCCACTGGTACCACCTTGCCCTTCTGCACCTGGTCAATACGTATCTCATCAACACCCTCGATATCGCCCTCACCATAGGTCAGTGGTGTACTGCTTATGTCACCGGTGTCAAGCTTTTTGATCTTGAAGAAGCCTTTCTCCAGCACGTCACGCGGCGTGAGCTCTTCAAAAGGCACCTTTTTCATGGCCAGCCGTAACGCCTCAACCTGGATCATGGCCTCAAGGACCCCTGCCTCATACATGATGTGGGTGACCCGCTTGCCGGTGCGGTACTTATCCTGCAGGTCGCTGCAGAACTTTATCCCCGGGACGGAGAGGTCGTCCATGGGGCGGAAGCTACCAGCGCAGACATACCCGTCACCCAGCTCACCCATGGCCGCGGCGAACACGGCTGCGTGACCTGGTGCGCCGACACCAAAGGTCATCTTGTAGGGCTGATAGGGTCCCATACCCAGCCTGACCATCTCCTTTACCGTCGGCTGTGACCCGGGATTGATCATAACGCCCAGGGCAAGGTCAACATTGTTTTGTTTCAGCCACGTGAGCTGGGTGGTCGGCGGCGAGGTACACACCAGAGGCACATACTGGGTGCCCACAAACTCATAGCCGATCTTCTCGAGATACGCCTTCATCTCAGGGATCTCAATCGACCTGCCCATGGCGTTGTCGGCGGTCAGATAGGCAACCCGTGGTTTCCTTTTTTCCTTCCAACTCTTTTTGAACCAGTCGGCGATGGCGCCCAAGGAATCGGTATAAATAGGATAATAGGTGAAGCAGCTTTGAGGCGGCGACAGGTAGTAGGATCCGGTGGCCATGCTCGTGGCGCCCATCCCATCCTCCCATAATCTGTCCTTGAGTGCCAGCGCTATAGGGGACCCCGATATCCTGGCGACTAACATTCCCTTGGCCTTGAGCTCTTCATAGATTGACATCGCCTTAGCCGGTTTGAGCTCATCATCCCGCCACATCACCTCCAGGGTGATATCGTCGGGGAATTTGTCTTTTCGCCACGGGGCCAGCATCTTTGTCTCATTGACATATTTGACATAGTCCTCCATGGCAGCCAGCACTGCCGCTGAATCCTCAGCAAAGGGCCCGGTGAGCGACTGGGTGCCGCCGACATAGAGTACTTTTTCGGCATGGGCGCTCACAGGCAATAATGATGCTGCTATCAACACAATAGCTACAACAGTTACTAACGACAATCTCATCTTAGTCATTTTCTCCTCCTTCGTTACTTTTCCCAAATATAGTTTATGCTTAAGTCTACACCATAAACTAACCCCAACCTCAGTTTAGCCTCTTTATCTCCTCCTTTCTTCTGGTTTATTTTACCCGCCTTTCTAAATGAGGCGGTTTTTTGAATTTCATCACCTCCCTTCACCTTCATTCTCGATGTGAAAAAGGCCATAGCCTGAAATAGGCCTTGATAATATCCCACCGGTGATAAAGTCCCCGGGGTTCAAAAATGAGGAAGATGATGATTATCAATCCGTGTGACATGAGGGCCAACGAGGCGGCTGCCTGGGGAGCAACGGCTGCGGATAGAATGGGGCCCACCATCGTAACCAGCTCATCCAGCAGTTTGAGGGCAACGGCGCCAAAGATAGCTCCTGTCGTACTGCCCATACCCCCCACGATTAACATACCCAGATACCAGACTGAATCCATAAAGGGAAACTGGTCTGTACTGGCGAAACTAATATAGTGAACGAGCAGTGACCCGGCCACGCCGGCATAGACACAGCCGATAAAGAATGCCTGGAGCTTGTAACTCCACAGACTAACCCCCATGACCTCAGCCGCCAGGTCGTTATCCCGGATGGCGATGAAGGCCCTGCCTGCCCTGCTCCGTACGATGTTTTTAGCCAGGAGCGTAGCCAGACAGGTAATTACCATCACCAGGTAAAAATAGTTGGTCTTGGAGCTCAGCACGATACTCCCTATCGCAGGTTTGGGCACACTTAAGCCATCAGGCCCGCCGGTGATGCTGCGGAGTTGGATTATCGTCCAGATGATGATAAAATGAGCGGCGATGGTCGCCATAATAAGGTAGAAGCCCTTGATCTTTAAGGATGGAAGGCCGAAGATCAAACCTGCTATTCCCGCGGCCAGGGCACCACAGGGGAGGGCCGCCCAGAATGGTAAGCCAAGCTTGGCGCACAAAACAGCCGAGGTATAACCACCGACTGCCATAAAGCCCGCATGGCCGATGGAGATTTGGCCGCAATAGCCGGTGAGAATATTGAGCCCATGGACGCTGATAACGGCAATACCCATCATGGTCAGTATGGTCAGCATCCGATCGCTGGTAAAGAGCGGGCAGGCGAAGAGAACGATGAGGAAGGCCGCTAAAACTCCCCAATGCAGCTTGGTAGGGAAGATAGCCATATCCTGCGCATAATTTTCGTGGAAGGTTCCGGAGCCAAGACCCATGGGTTAAATCCTCTCTATCCTGACCAGGCCAAAGAGCCCGTA
>CAZFIR010000195.1:0-8476 GCA_964519535.1 uncultured Thermodesulfobacteriota bacterium
GAGCTTCGCCTGAAGGGACTCCCCTTCCCTCTTCACCACTTGCAATGTTTTGTTCAAACGGCAGCATTGGAAGGCAAAGGCGATAACAAGGAGCAGTAAGAAAGCTGATAAGAGCATCCACCAAAAATGCGTCTTGGAAAGTCCTGTACCCCTCTTTTTTTCCTGACCCATCACTTCCCTCCCTTAGTAACTTTACTCCGTGCGACCTTCCCCTTAAGAAAACCATCTGTTTCCCGTTCATTGATAGTAAGAGGGTCGCTGAGCGGAGTCAAGTTTTTCCCTTGTTCTCATATGGTATTTTTGGTAGAATTAAACCAAAATACTATGTTAAAGAGAGGCTTACGGCCTTTGTCCGGAATCAAGAAAGCAGATAAAATCAGCACAAGGATTGAAGCGCTACAGAAAAATATCGGGAGGGTAATCAAGGGTAAACCCGAGGCCATTTCTCTTGCCATCATCACCCTCCTGGCCAGGGGCCACCTCCTTATCGAAGACGCCCCCGGTGTGGGGAAGACGATCTTGGCACAAGGGTTGGCCAAGTCCATCCATTCCTCCTTTCAGCGGATCCAGTTTACCAGCGATCTTCTCCCGTCTGATATCCTAGGGGTCCCTGTTTACAACCCCCAGAACGGTACCTTTGAATTCAAGCCCGGTCCTATCTTCACCAACATCGTCCTCATAGATGAGATAAACCGTACCTCCCCCAAGACTCAAAGCTCCCTCCTTGAGGCGATGAACGAATTTCAGGTCTCTGTGGACGGACATACCTATCCCCTGCCCCAACCCTTTATGGTAGTAGCCACCCAAAATCCATTGGAGTATCACGGTACCTATCCCCTGCCCGAGTCGCAGTTGGATCGCTTCATGATGAGGACCCACATGGGCTACCCTCCTTTAGCCGAAGAAAAGGAAATCCTGAACCACACGAGGATCGAAGAAGAGGTCAAAGAACTTCAGCCGGTAATGTCTGGACAAGAAGTGATTGAGTTGCAGCAAAAGGTAGACGAGATAGAGGTGAGGGATGAGATCCTTAACTATGTTATGGCAATCGTGACTGCCACCAGAAATTCCGACCAACTGCGGCTGGGCGTCAGTCCCCGCGGAGGCCTCTTCCTCCTGCGGGCCGCAAAGTCCAAGGCCTTACTAGAGGGAAGGTACTACTGTATTCCAGACGACGTTAAATCGTTGGCGCTCCCCATCCTCACCCATAGAGTCATCCCTGCATCTGGGTATGAGATAAACGGTTACCGTGAGGAGATCGAAACGCTCCTCATGGAGATCCTCGAGCACATCCCCGTTCCCCTGTAATACCAGTCAAACAATGGGTCTTCAAATCTCAATCATAAACCGCTTTCTCCGGTTTACCTCGGAAGGAAAATGGTTCATTTTCATCTCTATAGCCATCGGATTTGCAGCAGTAAACACCGGAAACAACCTTTTGTATCTCGTCTTGGCAATGCTTTTGAGCCTGATCATCGCCTCCGGCTTCCTCTCCGAATGGGGGATAAAGGGACTCACGGTCAAACGTACCTTCCCCCCTTATATCTTTGCCCGCACGCCCTGTAGCATTCTTTTGAAAGTCACCAACAAAAAGAGATACCTCCCTTCCTTCTCGCTGGAATTAGAGGAACGGGTGAATGGAGAAATCCAAAAAGGGTTGGCCTATCTGTTTCGCGTCGGCCCCCAAAAGACCCACACGCAGGTCTATCGTTTCTCCTTTCCTCGCCGAGGACTTTTTCAGCTCCATGAACCGCATCTCCTCACCCGTTTCCCCTTCGGTTTTTTTATAAAGGGTGCACGATTACAGGAGTCCCGTGAGGTCTTGGTCTATCCGCCATTGGTGTCCTGGGAAGAGCTTCTGCCGGAGATTGCCCACGGGGAAGAAGGCTCCCGGTCCAGGCCGTACAAGGGAAGAGGAGAGGATATCTTCTCAATCCGGGAATACCTTCCCGGCGATACCTCACGGGACATCCATTGGCGCAGTACAGCCAAGCGCTCACAGCCTATGGTGAAAGAATATGAGATGCCAGGTATAAAGAAAGTACATATTGTCCTTGATACATCCGTGCCACAAAAAGCCGCGCCTGAAGAACTGAACCTCTTTGAGGAAAGTGTCTCAAAGGCAGCTTCTCTGGCATATCATCTCTTGAAGAGACAAGACTTCCTGGTGGGGCTCTCACTAGGAGATGAGGTTATCCCTCCCCAGAGAGGTGATGGCCATCTACACCGGATGCTCAGAGCATTGGCCTTAGTGGAAGCCCGGCGAGGAGGAAAAAAGCCCGTCTATCCTCCCGTTGACGCCCTTACGGTATTTGTGAAGGGGGGAAGGTAGAGATGGTCACTGGTCAGAAGAGGATTGACCTCCTGTTACTCATCACTGCTCACGCCTTGATCCTGTGCGGGCTTACCTGCGTCATCCTCACCGGTGAGATCCCGGTTCCGCTGTGGCTCCTTGCCCTCGCAGCCCACCCTCTGAGCATCTTTATGAAGCCGAAGGAGGGGAGGTATTTCTTCAATAGCATCGTCATCCTCGCTCTTAGTTATGCGCTATTCCTGTACTTTATCCTCCAATCCCCTTTTCTCGTTGCCTTCACCCAGTTTCTCATCGTGGTTCAAGCGGTAAAGCTCTTCCATTTGGAGAAAGCAAAAGATTACTTCCAGTTGGCCGGGTTGGGCCTCCTCACGGTACTAGCCGCTGCCGGATTGACCTCGCAGTTCTACTACCTCTTCATGCTCCTCCTTCTACTCCTTTTGGGGATATGGTTTCTCTTTTTGCTGCATCTGAAGCGGGATATGGAGCAACATCGTACCCTGTCCCATCCTCCCCGTGAGCTGACCTCACCCTCCCTCTTTCTGGGTATCACGGGGGTTGCCTTCTCGTCTTTCATCATTACCATCCTTATCTTTTTTACCCTCCCGAGAATCACGCTGAGCGTCAGCGGAAGGGAGCGATGGGGTGGAACCTCATCGGGCTTTTCTGACGTTGTGGACTTGGGCACCAGTGGGCCCGTCAGATTGGACAACCGGGTGGTAATGAGGGTGGAGCTTCCGCAATTTAGCCAGAGACCCCCGTTCCCCCTGTATTGGCGGGGGATGAGCTTTACCCGCTGGAATGGTCAGACCTGGGGAAAGGGGGATACCCTAAAAGAGTTGTCGAGGAATAAGGGAGGGGGAGTCGTCCTCCATGGAATGATGGACAAGATCGAAGCAATCTATCAGATAATTATGCTCGAACCCCTCGGGACCGATATCCTCTTCTGCCTCCACCCTGCCCTTGAAGTTCGGGGAAACTTCTTCCATCTGCACGTCGATGAAGGAGGAGGTCTCCACCTCCCATCATCGCCGCACGGAAGGTATTACTATGAGGTCTACTCAGCCTCGAAACCGTGGGAGCAACGCGATGGAAGATTGGTTGAAAGACCGGATGGGAGATACCTCCAATTACCTGAAGAGAAGAAGGAGGTTGCGGTGTTAGCGCAGAAAATCGTCGGAGGGGCATCCACACCTGCAGAAAAGGTCCGCAGCGTGATCACCTATCTTCAGAACACTTGCACGTACTCCCTCGACCCAAAGCGGGATGAACGTTTTGGGCCAGTGGAGGATTTTTTGCTGCACAGTCGTGAGGGTTATTGTGAACACTTCGCCACTGCAGCAGCCCTGCTGCTGCGAGCAACAGGTGTACCCACGCGCCTGGTCTGCGGTTTTGCCCAGGGTGAATGGAACGATCTCGGACGATACTTTATGGTGCGCCAACGAGATGCCCATACCTGGATCGAGGCCTATCTGCCGGGCAGTGGTTGGGTCCCGTTTGACCCCACACCTGCTGTCGAAGCGAAGGCTTTCTCACCCCTCGTGTCCACCCTCAACCGTTATTACGACTTTCTCAAGCTCAAGTGGAACCGTTATATCATTCAGTATTCACGGAGAGATCAAGTTCGCTTCCTTTTAGCCTTCCGAAGACAGGTCATGAGCCTGCGCCTCTTCCCCTATGCCCCTTCGTTGCACAGGGTACGGGAAAACAAATCTCACGTGCCCTCTTACCTCCTAGCGCGGTTGGCCGCTTTTGCATGCTTCCTGTTGATCTTCTGGGGACTCAAAAAGAGAAGACGGACGATCAACACACTGGGGATAGGCAAGCTCCCACCGGAGATCTCTTTTTATCTGAGGATGTTAAAGATCCTCGACAAGAAAAAGATCTCTAAAAAAACAAGTGAGACCCCTGCCGAATTTGTACGCAGGGTGGGCCGAGAAGAAGGTACTCTTGCACCCTGGTTGGAGAGGATTACCTCCCTCTACTATCGAGTCCGTTTTGGCCACATACCCCTCACCCCTCACGAAGAGGAGGAGACAGGGGCGATCATCAGAGATCTGAAAAGGAGGTTTTCCTCTCCTTCCGCCTCAGTTAAGAGTTGATTCAGACAGAGATTCTATTGCGTTAGTGCCCTATACGTTTAATTCATCGGCCACATACCCGAGACCAAGTTCCTCAAGCTTTGCTTTGGTCGGCGAACCGGTACTCAGATCCCAACCCCTTTCAGTATAGTATTCATCCAGCATCTGCTTGAGATCATCTTTGCTGATGAAGTTTCCCTTGGAGGCGCCTTCTTTCAGGGGTTCGGTCATCAGTCTTTCAGGCAAGGTATCGTCCGCTCGGGTGAAACCTTCACGGGCATTGAAGGCCCTGGCCAGATTATTGATGCGTTCGCCCACCTTCTGGACCTGATCAGGCGTGTAGGAGAGCCCTGTGACGGCCTCCATTAAGGCAGCCGTATTCTGGGTAGCGATAGCGGGAACAGCCATATCCAACAGGAAGGCGCACATCGTAGGGGCATCACAGGTAGCTGAGCGAACATCTTGGTTCCACTTGGTAAGCTTGCCCTTCCCTTCGGCGGCAAACCTGTCGACTTCATAGGGGATGGGAATTCCGAAGATTTCCTGGAAGGCATACCCCCGATTGTGATCAGCACCCGTATAGGATGTGGCATAATTGAGCCCATGGGCCTTGGCACCCCGGACATCATAACCCGGGAGCTCCAGGCCCTTGACATGCATGGCGTATTGTTCTGTCCCTTTGCCTATCTTTTCCGCCGCAACCTTAACCCCATCGGAGAGGAGGTCGCCAATCCCCTCTCGATAAGCGATCAACCTGAGCAGTGTGACCATGGCTTCATGATTGCCGAAGGTGAGCTCCATCCCGCCAGTATGCTCTTTGGTCAAAATTCCCTTCTCAAACAACTCCATAGCAAAGGAGATTGTCGCACCCGCAGAGATCGTATCCAACCCTAGCTCGTCAGACAGACGGTCCGCGGCAATGATGGCGTCGATGTTATCAACCCCTGTTACGCCGCCGAAGCTGTACATGGTCTCGAATTCAGGCCCTTCGGCCAGTATCCCTGCGTAGGCCCCTGTCTTGGCCAACTTCAATTGGCTGCAACCAACAGGGCATCCATAGCAGTGCTCGCTGCCCACATTTCGGGTTTCTTGGACCTCTACCCCAATGTTATCCACAGGGGCGAACTCGCCCGTAGCCGAAAAGTTCTTTCCCGGGAAGATCCCCATCTCACAGATATGATCGACTATCATGGACGTCCCCAACTTGGAAAACATGGGATAGAGGACTTCGCTCTCTTTCATCACCTTGGTAAACTCTCCCCTGGCAACCTTCAGTTTCTCTTTGTCGGCAACGGCGACTTTTCCGCTCCCGCGGATCGCGATGGCCTTGAGGTTCTTGGAGCCCATGACTGCACCGAGGCCTTTACGGCCCACGGCCCTCAATTCGTTAATGATGCACGCTAGTTTGCTCAGGTTTTCACCAGCAGGTCCGATACAGGCGATCCTGACATTCTGGTCGTTCAGCTCATTCTTGATGATCTGCTGGGTGTCCGTGGTCCTCATCCCCCAGACCTTCTTCGCACTTCGAAACTGGGTCTTACCGTCCTTGATCCATACATAGGTGGGATTTTCGGCCTTGCCCTCAATAATTAAGGCATCATAGCCCGCATATTTCAGTTCAACGGGAAAATAGCCTCCGGTCAGCGCCATACCCACCGCACCGGTGAGCGGGGATTTTCCCGTAACGGCCATTCGGCTGGCGCAAGGAATGGTTGTCCCGGAAAAGGGGCCGGAAGCAAAGATAAGCTTGTTGTCAGGGCCGAGCGGATCCGTACCGGCATCAACCTCATCAAATAAATATTTAATTCCGAATCCTGCGCCACCAATAAAATCCTTGGCTACTGCCAGGGGCAATTTCTCTTCTTTTGCGGTTTGCTTCGTAAGATTGATCCTTAAAATCTTTCCGCAATATCCGCCTTTGTACATGGTCCACCTCCATATCGCTTTGATGTTATATCATTGCATCACGCAACCTTCGTTTGGGCATTCGTTGCATCAACGCATACCCCATTCGAATGCTGGCATCACCGGCACATCACGACCTCACACAGATTCGAACTCATCACAAGACGCCCACTGAAGTATACAAGCCCCTGTTTCATCCTCTGGAAACTGGTGGCAGTATCAGTATCTCGTCTCCGTCTTGAAGTTCTGTTGCCAATCGATTGAGGAATGCGATATCCTGGCCGTTGACCATCAAACGAATGTGGGGTCGGGGACTGTGACTGTTGGGTTCAAACAAACGTGATGACAACTCTTCTCCCCATCTTTCAGACATGGTCGCAAGAAGCCCTGCCAAGGTGCTTTTTGCGGGGATAGATAACTCGACTTCTCTCGAACCGATAATTTTCTTGAGATCCAGGATCGTTCGTACTTTGACCGAGATCAATACGCCACCTGTCTCTTTTTTTGCTTTTAACTTAGGAAGTCAGCACGGTGTTTCTTTTAATGCCTGTACTGCGTGAGCCGTTCGGAATCGCGCAACCCCACCCCTCATGAGTCATCCAATCTAATATGACTCCAATATGACAAACCTATTTTTCTTGAACGATACGAAAATCATATACAGAAATGAGCTTTGAGGTCAAGGGGTTTGTGAGCGACGCAGGGGGAGTAATGTATGTAAGAATTGAATTGGTAAGCCTCGTTGGAGGAAATAAAAAAGTCCCTTACTCCTCCCGCTTATCAACGAACCGTTTGTACGTGCTTCCGTGCGCGGGGCGCGACGAATGCGTACGATCTGGGCTTGACTCACCCCCCTCGTTATCCATATCGGTATTGGACCCCAAAACCGCCCCGGGGGTAGTTCCACTCCAGGGCCTCAGAAGGGCAGGCCACCCGGCAACTGCCACATTCCAAACAGCCCGTGTACTCTATCAGGATCTCTCCCGTCTCCTCGTTGACGGAATACAGCCCTGCCGGACAAATAGAGAGACACGGCTTGAGATCACAGTCACGACAGATCTCCTGTCGGATAATAATATGAGATTCCTCATCGTTCTTAAAGATATCGATACTGAGCTTATCAGCAGGGTCCATCATATCCTCCTCAATCTCCACAGATCCTTGATGGCTGCGAGGTCAAAAACACCCTCTTTGGCCCTCTTCCACACGGTGGAGGAGATCCGCTTCTTGGGCCCCTCCCCTATCCAGAAGATCTCCTCCATGATCCGGCACAGCCACTGGGGATAAAAGCCGACCATCCGGGGTGCCTCCAGGATCTCCAGGCTATGTCGAAAGGTTTCCATATCCTGCAGGACAAAGCTATCCCTGAGCAAGGTCCCGTAAAGGGCAAGGGTCGCTGCGGAGAAGTCACCCTTTTCTTTGGCCTTTTTGACGGTCTGGGCGGCCATGTACCCTGAGGCAATGGCGAACTCCATCCCCCGCACCGTGATGCCCATGTTGAGGGTAAGACCCGCAGCATCCCCTACGACTATGATACCATCGCCATAAGGAGTGGGGAGGGGTTTATTGCCGCCCTCGGGGATGAGGTGGGCGGAGTACTCGGCCAATTCTCCATCCCGGATAAGGGGTGCTATCTCTTTGCGTTCTTTGAACGCCTCAAAGATCTGATGCGTTTCAGTGGCGTTCTCGCTTTGTAAAAAGGATTCTATCCCCAGCACCAACCCAAGGGAGATGGTCTCACGGTTGGTGTAGAGGAACCCCCCGCCGAAGATCCCCTGGGTGATGGGCCCGAAAAAGAGGTGGGCTGCACCTTCCCCCGGGACAAGGCCGAAGCGCTCCTCAATGACCTCGGGGGAAAGCCTGATGACCTCTTTCAGGGCTACCGCGGCATTTCTCGGAGGCAAGGGTTTCCGGAGACCTGCCCGCTCAGCCATCAGGGAGAGGGCGCCGTCAGCAGCAATGACCACATCGGCGGGGATCTCCTCACCCTCGGACACCACCCCGACTACCCGTTCATTCTCTTTCATGAGATCGGTTACCCTCCGCTGCGGAATCACAAAGCCACCTTTCTCCACTACCCGATCCCCAAGCCATTTATCGAATTGAGACCGCAGGATTGTATGGCTGTGCGGCGGTCCTTCGCGAAACCTATCCGAGGTGAACTCCATGGTGAGCGCAG
>CAZFIR010000196.1:0-10299 GCA_964519535.1 uncultured Thermodesulfobacteriota bacterium
TCTCTATATTTACCCCGGCTATCGGTTCAAGGCGGTCGATGCCCTGATCACCAACTTTCACCTCCCCCGTTCCACCCTGCTGCTGTTGGTGTTCGCCTTTGGTGGGAAGGAGCTTATTATGCGGGCTTATCAGGATGCGATGCGGGAGGGATTCGGATTTTATAGCTATGGGGATGGGATGTTAATCATGTGAAGACGGGAGGATTCTCTTTTCAACTCCTAAAGGAGGGGGAGGAGGGGGGAAGGCTGGGGCGTATCACTACTCTCCATGGTTCATTCTCCACCCCCGCATTTATGCCGGTGGGGAGCCAGGGGACCGTAAAGGCCCTGGCCCCGACAGACCTGCAGGAGGTTGGGACCCAGATTCTCCTCTGCAATGCCTACCACCTTTCTCTCCGGCCCGGGACGGAGGTGGTGAGAGAGCTGGGGGGATTGCACCGGTTTATGGGTTGGGAGGGCCCTATTTTGACGGATAGCGGAGGTTTTCAGATCGTGAGTATGAGTGCCTTACGGGAAATTGAGCCCGATGGCGTGAGGTTTCGCTCCCATCTCGATGGCTCGCTGCACTTCCTCACTCCGGAGAATGTCGTTCAGATCCAGGAGGGGCTGGGTGCGGATATCATGATGGTCTTGGATGACTGCCCGCCCTATCCGGCATCCTCCGATGAGGCCAAGGCCGCTGTGGAATTGACCACCCAGTGGGCACAGCGGTCTCAGGATGCGAAAAGCGAAGACGGGCAGGCCCTCTTCGGTATCGTCCAGGGAGGGGGGTATCCGGAACTGCGCCGCCAGAGCACGCATGAACTGATGGAGATAGGGTTTGATGGGTATGCCATTGGCGGCTTGAGCCTCGGAGAGGAAAAGGAAGTCACCTTTGAGATAGCCGAGACCGTTACCGCGCTGCTTCCCGCAGGCTCCCCCCGCTACCTGATGGGAATGGGGACCCCGGAGGATATCCTTGCGGGGGTGAGAAGAGGGGTGGATCTGTTCGATTGTGTCCTGCCTACGAGGTGCGCTCGAACGGGGCTCCTCTTTACCAGGTCCGGCACGCTCAACATCAAACATGCCCGCTATAGCAGGGATACGGAGCCACCTGATCCCGCGTGCGGCTGTTATACCTGCCGCACTTTTTCCCGGGCCTATCTCAGACATCTCTTTATAGCCCGTGAACTGTTGGCGTACCGGCTCAACGCTATGCATAACCTCTTTTACTATCACTCTTTGATGAGGGATATCCGTCAGGCCCTCTCCGAGGACACGATGGGCCAATTCATACAGGAATGTGTATCCCAGAGAGAAGGTAAAGGAGAGAATTCAGAGACGAAGGAGGTGATATAGCATGCTCGGAGAGATCGCCTATGCCATGGCCCCCGGTGCAGGACAAGGAGGAGGCCAACAGAGTCCCATGTCTTTCATCATTTTTATGGCCTTGCTCTTTGCCGTTTTCTACTTCATTCTGATTAGGCCGCAACAGAAACGCCAGAAGGATCACCGGCAACTCCTGGAGCACCTGAAAAAAGGTGACAAGGTTATTACCACCGGCGGCATCCAAGGGACCATTGTCAGCCTGTCGGATACCGTCGTCACCGTGGAGATCGCTGACAAGGTGAAGGTCAAGGTGGGAAGGAGCTACATCGCTAGCATCATGAAGTCTGAATAACCCCCCCTCCTTGCCCTCAACCATAAGCTTGAGGGCCGTGGAGGCCACAAGGAGGATTACACATGCCTACGTACGAGACGATGCTCGTTTTGGACCCTGAGATGTCCAAAGAGCAGGTAGATGGATTGGTGGAGAAACTGAAGCAATTCCTCGGTGATCGCGGAGGTGAGGTGCTCAAGGTCAAGGAGTGGGGTGTGAATGCCCTGGCCTACGAGATCAACAAAAAAAACAAGGGGTTCTACCTCCTGCTCTATTTTAAGGGGGGCGTTGCCCTGGTTGCCGAAATGGAGCGAAACCTTCGCTTGATGGAAGAGGTCCTCCGCTCTATTATTGTTAAGATCGAAGAAGCGGATATCGAGGCTCTTCAGCAGGGAGGAGAACCGGAACAAGAGAAAGCACCCGAGCAGGAGCAAGCACCCGAAGAGGGGCCGGCTGAGGATCAGGAGTCGGAAGAAGAAGCGGAGGAGCAGTAGTGTTTTACCTGAACCGCGTCATCCTGGCAGGTAGACTGAAGGAAGGCCCCGAGATCAGGTACACTCCGCAAGGGAAACCGGTGATTTTTTTCACCCTCAGTCTCCCCTCCGAACGGCCGGAGGATGAATTTCTCCCCATAGAAAATGTCTCCATTCGGGTTATGCTCGTCGGTGAAGGATCGGAGTCGTGGGCAAAACAGAAGGGGAAAGCGGGGGAACATGTCCTCGTCGAGGGTGGTCTGGTCCAGCGCCGGTGGGAGACGACAGAAGGGAAGATGAAGAGAGAAATAGGGGTTATTGCCCATGGTGTCAAGGAATTGAGATGACAAGGAGGCTTGATGCGTAAACCGGCGAAGAGATCGAACGAACGAAGAAGGGACAAACGGGAGTATAGAAGAAAAAAGATCTGTCGGTTCTGTACCGATAGTACCCTGGGGATTGATTATAAGAATTATCGCTTATTGAGATCGTTCCTCACCGAGAGAGGGAGGATCATCCCCCGGAGGATTTCGGGGAATTGCGCCAAACATCAACGGGAACTTACCAGGGCCATTAAGCGAGCTCGACAGATAGCCCTTCTCCCTTTTAATGCGTTACCCCGATAGCTCGTTTGATGTGTAGAGTGTGCCGTGATGATGATTCACGGCGTCATGACATGGTGCACGTAGTGTCGGCCTTACCCTGTTTTAAACGTGAGGCAGTATTGTTGTACTCCGATCCCCACGCGATGAGCCCTTTCCTTTGCGAAGGAACTGAGAGGGCATGCCCGGCAGCGTTGGGTCAGTTCAAGGGAATGCGATCGTGTGGCGGGCTGGTAGGCGCACACACCTTTCCATTGTTGAAAGATTGAGAATCTGGGAGGACGGTTATGGAGATCATCTTGATTGAGGATGTCCCCTCTTTAGGGAAGACGGGGGATTTGGTAAAGGTGTCCGATGGTTATGCGAGAAATTACCTTTTACCCCGCAAGAAGGCGGTAAAGGCGACGGCAACGAGTCTGAAGGCCGTGGAGCAAGGGCGGTATTCCTTAGAGCACAAGCAGGACAAACTCGAGCAGGAGGCGCAGGAATTGGCCCAGAGGATGGAGGAGATTTCCTGTACCGTTGCCAAACCGGCAGGGGAGGAGGGCAAGCTCTTCGGGGCGGTCACCTCTGCGGATATTGAGGAGGCCTTGCGTGAGCAGGGGGTATCGGTAGATCGTAAGAAGATCGTGATCGAGGAACCCATAAAGAATTTAGGTGTCTATACGGTCTCGCTCAAGCTGCATCCTGCAGTGGTGGCCCAACTGAAACTCTGGGTGGTAAAGGAGTAAAACGTGGCCAAGGAAATGAAGGCCGATTTAGATACGGCTTCTTTCAAGCTCCCCCCCCAGAACATTGAGGCGGAACAATCGATTCTAGGCGGCATTCTTATCGAAAATGACGCCATCAACACAGTCGTAGAGTTCATACAGGACGACGATTTCTACCGGGAGGCCCACCAGAAGATCTTTCACTGTATGATCGCCCTTTCAGAAAAGAACGAACCCCTCGATCTGATAACCCTTACCAATGAACTCAAGAAGAGAAAGGAGTTGGAGGAGACAGGAGGGGCCTCCTATCTTTCCAGCTTGGTGGAATCCGTCCCCACGGCCGCCAATATCGCTTACTATGCCAGGATCGTTAAGGAAAAAGCTATCTTAAGGAAACTAATCAGTACAGCCACAGAGATCGTCACCCAAAGTTACCAGGGGGGAAAGGACCTTGAGGATTTTCTCGATGAGGCGGAACAGGCCATCTTTCGCATCGCGGAAAACCGCGTAAAACCTGCCTTCTATCCCATCAAAGAGATCGTCAAGGAAAGCTTCAAGGTCATTGAAAGACTCTATGAGAAGAAAGAGCTGATCACCGGTGTCCCATCGGGTTTTAAAGATCTGGACAGGAAGACAACGGGTTTTCAAAATGCCGACCTCATCATTGTGGCCGGCAGGCCGAGCATGGGGAAGACCGCCTTTTGTTTGAACATCGCCCAGAACGCTTCCATCAATTCCAAGATTCCCACGGCAATATTCTCCTTGGAGATGTCCAAGGAGCAGTTGGCCATTCGTATGTTGTGTTCTGAGGCGAGGGTGGATAGCGCGCGGCTGCGCAGCGGGTTTTTGAGCGAAAGTGATTGGCCCAAACTGACCATGGCGGCGGGAGCTCTGTCCGATGCCCCGGTATTCATTGATGATACCCCGGCCATCTCCGTGTTGGAGCTCAGGGCCAAGGCGAGGAGGCTGAAGGCCGACCGCGGTCTGGGTTTGATAATCGTGGATTATCTCCAACTGATGAGGGGGAGGAGCGGCATGGAGAGGCGGGAACAGGAGATCTCAGAGATATCCCGCTCCCTGAAGGCCTTGGCGAAGGAACTGGGCATTCCCGTGATCGCCATATCTCAACTGAGTCGCAAGGCCGAGGATAGGCCGGGAAGACAACCTCAGCTTTCCGATCTCCGGGAGTCGGGAGCAATTGAACAGGATGCCGACGTCATTATCTTCATCTATCGCGATGAGGTCTATAACGCCGATTCGGACCGCAAGGGGACGGCAGAAGTCATCATCGGCAAACAAAGGAATGGTCCGACGGGCAAGGTGGATCTTTCTTTTATCTCTGAGTTTACGACCTTTAAGGATCTCTTCCGCGGTGACTACGATGAGATCGAGGCAGAGGTGTAGGAACAGATGAACGTACCCAACGCCCTCACCATACTGCGAATCCTGTCAGTCCCTGTCTTTGTCATTTTTTTGCTCTACGACCACCTCTTTATTGCGCTGCTTATCTTTATTGGCGCAGGGATTACTGATGGCCTTGATGGATGGATCGCGCGGGTCTATCATCAGCGTACCACCATAGGGGCATACCTCGATCCCGTCGCCGATAAGTTAATGCTTATCAGCGCCTTCATCGTCTTGGCCGCCTTGGGTATCATTCCCCGTTGGCTGACGGTGATCGTTATCGCCAGGGATGTCATCATCTTGCTCGGCATCCTCGTCTTGCACGTCACCTCTCATCAGGTTGAGATCAAGCCTATCTTTATGGGGAAGGCGTCCACTGTTTTGCAGCTCGCGGCGATAGCGTGGTCTCTCCTCACACCGTTCTCCGTTGTTATGAAAAGTATCTTTCCCGCTATCATATGGGTGACCGCCGGCTCAACGACTCTGTCAGGACTTTACTATATATACATCGGAACTAAATATCTTAACGAGCAGGGAGGTTGATTATGTCCGCGATCCTCGACATTGTGGCACGAGAAATCCTCGATTCCCGAGGCAACCCCACGGTGGAGGTTGATGTCACCCTCGAAAGTGGTTTTGGGGGGAGGGCTGCCGTTCCCTCCGGGGCTTCTACCGGAGAGCACGAGGCCGTAGAGCTGAGGGATGGGGACCAGGATAGGTACCTGGGCAAGGGTGTCCAGAAGGCGATAGCGAACGTGAACGAGCGGATCGCCCCTGAACTCATCGGCATGGACGCTCTGGACCAGATGGGCATCGATCAGATCCTCATTGACTTAGATGGTACTCCCAATAAATCCGCTCTCGGGGCCAATGCCATCTTGGGGGTATCGCTGGCCTGTGCCAAGGCTGCTGCTGCTTACCTTTCCCTGCCCCTCTATCGTTATTTGGGAGGAGTCTACGCCCATCAGCTTCCGGTCCCGATGATGAACATCCTCAACGGTGGGAAGCATGCCGATAACAACGTTGATCTGCAGGAATTTATGGTTGTGCCCGTGGGGGCACCATCTTTCCGCGAGGCCCTCAGGATGGGGACGGAGATTTTTCACCGCCTCAAGGCCATCTTAAAAAGCAAGGAATACAACACCGCAGTGGGAGATGAAGGTGGGTTTGCCCCGAATCTACGCTCTAACGAGGAGGCGTTGGTGGTGATCATGGACGCCATCAAACAGGCGGGCTATACTCCCGGGGATGAGGTGGCCATTGCCCTGGATGCCGCGGCGAGCGAGTTTTACCACGGGGGAACATACATTTTGCAGGCGGAGAAGAAGCAGGAGAGGACTGCCTCGGAGATGGTGGCGTTTTACGAGGACCTAGTAGGCCGATATCCCATCATCTCCATAGAGGATGGCTTGGCTGAGGACGATTGGGAGGGATGGCGAGAACTGACCGCTCAGCTCGGGGGGAGAGTTCAGATCGTAGGAGATGACCTCTTTGTGACCAATAGAGAACGTCTGGCGCGGGGGATCAAGGAGGGTGCGGCCAACTCCATCCTCATCAAGCTGAATCAAATAGGGACCCTTACCGAGACCCTTTCGGCCATCGAGATGGCGAAGAAGGCCGGTTATACGGCGGTGATCTCTCATCGATCGGGTGAGACAGAGGATACGACCATTGCCGACGTAGCGGTGGCGACCAATGTGGGACAGATCAAGACGGGGTCGGCCTCGCGTACTGATCGTGTTGCCAAATACAATCAGCTTCTGAGGATAGAAGAGGAGTTGGGTGAGCAGGGGGTTTTTCCGGGAAAAGAGGCCTTCTACGGCATCCGTGGATGAAGTGGTTTCATAGGGTGATAACGAAACGCCCTGGCGGTCTGTATTCCGTCAGGGCGTTTTTCTTTCTCTTTGGCCACTATGTGGAGCGGTCTTAAGGCTAAAAATTTCAGTATCCCTCATACTAACCAGATCCACCTTCGGCCTCCACTATCTCCACCTGATACTGGGTGGCCCCTTCCGGGGGTGAGAAAAAAATAATGGTAAAGGAAAAACTCTGCTGGGAAGGGACAGGACGCGCTTGCCCCGCTGCTACGAAACCGAAGGTCGACCTGAGAGACTCATAGGTAGATCGCTTGATCTCTTCATCGGTGATGGTGACGCCGCAAAACCCCGTGTTAGAAGCAACCTCCTTGCCCGTTTTATCGAAGAGGGCTCCCCTCAGCTTCACGGATTGCCGCGTCTCCTGAGAACGATTGGCCACCTTCCCTTGGATGGCGAAGACCTTGCCTCCTTCCAAGGTGTGCTCAGAGCCCTTAAGGTAGAGCAGAAAGAGCTTCTGTTCCTTTTCCCCTTCCATCAAGGTGTAAATTTTTTCATAGATGTACTCAAATGCGGGAATGGAACGTCCCATTTTATTCCAATACCACCAGCCGCCAATTATCACGAGCAAGAATAAGAGGAGAAGAGAGGTAGTTGATGCCTTACGTTTCTTCGTCGGTGGTTCTTCAAAAGACACGGGGGTGACGGGGAATATTTCTTCTGCTTGACTCGGAGTTTCCCCGACAGAGATTACCCTCACCGGAGTCTCCTCAAATCCAGTTACCTCAGCTGGACCCTCTTCACTAAACAAGGAATCTTCTTCAGTGGGGGGGACAAAGGCCCTGGGCGGTGGCGTTTGATCAATCGCAGGAGGCTCCGGTTGTCTTGGTTCCTGAGGTTGCTGCGGAGGCGGTTGCGGGGTGAACTCCTGTGCCCACTCCCTCATAAAAGTATCTTCGGCCTTTTCTTCTGTTTCACCGAAGATGTCTCCTTCATTCAATGAAAGGGGGTGAGGTACCGTGAACACATGTTGACATTGAGAACATCTTACCTTGGTCTCCCCGGGCTTTACCTTGGTGTCATCGAGATTATATTGAGTCCCACATTTTTCACATCGAACGATCATGGAATCGCCCCTTTTTTTGATATGACTTGCAAATTATTGACCAATAAAGAGAAAAAATCAAGGTATTTTAAAGCTATTTTATATAGATGCAATCTCTCCTCTTGCTGATTTATATATCTTATAGATATTATAAAATGTACATGATGTCAAGCAATTATCATCATCGTCCGTATATCCTCGGGTGGATAGCATCACAACGATCAAACTGTGTACTGTATTCCCTTCCCCTCAACTGAGAATATTCCGCCTTTATATATCGTTGCACAATGCGAATAATATTGATTTAATCTATTGATATGATAAGAAAAAGCGATAGTACAGAAACTGGTGCACAAAAATGGCATGGGAGGGGAGTTGGGCCGCGGTCAGGTCACAAAAAAGGGGATCTGCCGGCAGGCAGATCCCCCAGGCATGAGATGGATTATCTGATCACCCAATGACCGTGAGGTCCCCAGTGGCCTGAGACCCACACGGTATGGCGCGGTCTTGGACGTGGAGGGCGGTTATGGACCACGGTGGTACAAGAAACGAGAAAGCAAAGGATAAAGCCGAGCACTGCTGTTTTAGACAAGGTTGATCGCATGATCTTTCACCTCCGTTTTTTTATATTCTTAGAGACACGTGGTTGGATAAAAGGTTTAATGTAAGGGGCCGGTTGGCGTTTCAAGGAAATCATGTGATACCCCCTGGTGAAACAAGTTGGCTTCTCTTGACCACCGGTCGTTTACAGTATATAGTCTGCTTCAACCGCGATGGCCTCAGCAGTGCACGTCACAGCAGGCAGAAGGAGGTCGAAGGAGGTCCGGTATGGTGAAGACGATGGTACTCAATGCGTGGCATGATCAAGGAGTAATTGGCTGGTGAGGTTCGAGAACATCAGAAATTTTTTGCCTGGAATGGGCTGTTTCATTCTTCAGTATATGAGAGGGGGACTCTGTGCCTTTGCCCTGAGGAATCCATCCTGGAGCAATGCAGGAGAAGTAAATAGTACCCGGGATATTGCGTCGCGAAAAAGGGCATCGACACCTGATCATCAATCTGTCGGCGGGCAGGCAGTCATAGAAGGCGTGATGATGCGTTCGCCACGCAGAATAGTGACGGCGGTGCGTAAACCAGACATGGAGATTCTCACGAAGAATGACCCCTATATCGCTTTGTCGAAACGGCACAAGCTTTTGAACATTCCCGTCTTGCGTGGGGCCCTGTCATTCTTTGAAATGCTCTACATTGGTTTTAAGGCACTGAACTTTTCTGCCGATATAGCCCTCGAGGAGGCGGAAAAGGCGCAGAAGGGTGCTGATTGGCAACGGACGCGCAGCGAGAGGATCAAAGATGGTCTTATCCTCACAGGGATTCTCGTGTTTGCCCTCGGTTTGGCGCTTGGCATCTTTTTTGCCCTCCCCTTGTTTTTTACCGAAGTCATCGGGCTGTCCAAGAATGCCCTCTCCTTTAATGTCGTAGCCGGCATCATACGGGCGAGCTTTTTCTTGACCTATCTGTGGACCATCAGCCAGTGGCAAGAGATTAAGCGGGTTCTTGCGTATCACGGTGCAGAGCACAAGAGCATTTATGCCTTCGAATCGGGTGAAGAGCTCACCATCCAAAATGTGCGCAAGCATAGTACTCACCATCCACGGTGCGGGACCAGCTTTTTGCTTATCGTGGTTATCCTCGCTATCTTGTTGTTTGCCGTTGCCGATAGCATTGTTGAAATACACATAGGCCACAGGCCCACCCTGTGGCAGCGGTTTCTGACCCATTTTTCCCTGTTGCCGCTCTTGGGTGGGATATCATACGAACTGCTCAAGCTGTCCGGTAAGAAACGGGATAACCGGTATGTCCGGTGGGTATCAACTCCCGGGCTGTGGCTCCAGAAGATAACGACCCAGGAGCCCGATGATGCCCAGTTGGAGGTGGCTATTGTGGCGCTTGAAAGCGCCTTGGAAGAGACCTACCCTTGAGAAATTGATGGTAGATAGATGCGCCCCCCTTCCTCCTCCTCGCCTCTTTAGTCAGATCAAGCTGCGCCTCTTTTGCTTATCTCAATAATCAGACCCCGTTACTAAGAATCATGCCTGGCTCGTAACTCGGGCTTGGGAGGCATGAGCAGGGGGGTATTGAGCAATGACACCAGGTGTCGTTCGCACAATCAATCCTTTGCAAACGCCTTTACTTTGCTTGCGCCATCCGATGCAAAACGGCTTTACTTTGATTGTGCGATCCGATATCTTTTTGAAAGAGATGTATCCACCGGCCTACATCAGGTTGCATGAAAAGAAAGAATTAGAGCGGAGGGTCAAGGCCCTGGGGGAGATCCTCACCAGGTGCCGCCTCTGCCCTCGGGCGTGTAAGGTAAACCGCCTCGAAGGTGAGAAGGGATACTGTCGGGCAGGGGGGGGGGTGATGATCTCCAGTGCCTTTCCCCATTTCGGCGAAGAACCCCCCCTGGTGGGCAACCGCGGCTCCGGTACCATCTTTCTGACCCATTGCAATCTGCAGTGCGTCTTTTGCCAGAACTACGACATCAGCCA
>CAZFIR010000197.1:0-3771 GCA_964519535.1 uncultured Thermodesulfobacteriota bacterium
AATATAAGTATTTATCAAAGGTCATCAAAAACCTCCAGAGACATCCATTGGATATTAAAGTCGTCCCCGGGGCCTATGAATTCATCACGTTGCGCGGGGGCGTTGATGAGTTGGATGATCTTCCGCTGGTGAGCCTTCAGAGTTCACCGTTATACGGCTGGAACAAGATCTTAAAGAGGTCATTCGATCTCATAGTGGGTGGTCTGATACTGGTTATTGTGTCACCGTTTATGGTAGTGATCGGCGTCTTGGTCAAGGCAACATCTCAAGGGAAGACCCTCTATCGGCAGGAGCGCATCGGGATGGATGCTCGTCCATTCCAGATGTTGAAATTCAGGACGATGAACATGGATGCGGAAAAAGAAACCGGCCCTGTCTGGGCGAAAGAAAACGATTCAAGAAGGACCACGGTTGGCGCCTTTTTAAGGAAAACAAGCCTTGATGAACTTCCCCAACTATTCAACGTCATCAAAGGAGACATGAGTCTGGTTGGTCCTCGGCCGGAGCGCCCTCATTTTATTGAGGAATTTAAAAATCAAGTCCCCCTGTACATGCTTCGGCATAAGATCAAGGCCGGAATGACAGGTTGGGCCCAGATCAACGGCTGGAGGGGAAATACCTCACTGGAGAAGCGGATAGAACATGATCTCTATTACGTTCAGCATTGGTCAATTGGTTTTGATCTGAGGATACTGATTATGACACTCTGGAGGGGTTTCTTCAGCAAATCGGCCTATTAATACTAAAAAGTCTTGTATGATTAAGAATACCCAGTGCAATAAGCAAGTGCAACACTTTCATTAAAGACCTCTTTGGGTATTTTATAGCTCAGCAATTGCCTTTATCTCGGCACTTTTTTCTTCACCATGCTCGCCTTCTTCCTGGAATTCATCCAACGCAGCCGCCAGCGGGAGAGACAACTGTTCAGGCTACTCAGAGAAGGACGTGGCGACCCACGCTCTCCCACGGGCTCACCTCTCCCAAGGATTAAACGATCTGCCACGTCCCTAACCATGAAAGATATAATATATGCATAAGATATAACATACATACAAGGATAAAGGTGAGGGGTGATATAGTAAAATATCGGCCAGGTACCCCCTCACCTGTGTCGCAGGGCGACACATCCCGTATTCTCTGATTTATGCAAAGTGGAGCGGGACTGACCCTCTCCCCCCAATTGTTGGGGGAGAGGGAAAGAGAACAGATTTTCATCGTTCGTGGGAGGCGAGAACACCATGGGAAATTGCCTAGAAAATCGCTAATATTAAGGGAATTTTTGATTGCACGAATAAGCCAGGTGATTTATGCTCATTGGAAATCTATAGAGTGGATCGTCCTTGGCACTCACCGCTCATTGTGGTAGGTTCATTGCGTATTTTTGAAGAGGTTCACTAAACACGGAGGGGTAATGAATTGACCGCTATTCTTCTCAGCTGGAAGGAGATTATCTTGTTCTCAGCTCTCTTTGTACTCGTACTCACCCCCTGGAGTAGAGGATTCAGAAAGTATGTTCTTTTGGGAATATTTATCTATCTGTTAAACAAGCCTTTGATTGCCAACTTCCACCCCGGGAATATAGGGTGGTGGCTGAGAGACCCAGCCGCCTGGATCACCGCGGCCACCTGGGTGGGGGCTGTGGTGATATCTGTGCTGTGGCTCAAAGGTGTCACGCGTCACGGCTTGTGGAACGTCCGCTCCAAGGTAGCATGGCAGCCCCACCTTGCCGCCCTTTCCTTGATCATTGTAGCACTGTTCCTTTTCAATCTTTCGAAGATTGCTCCCCAGTTTAAGACACAGGCAGATTTTTCTTTCGCTCTCTTGATCGTCAATGTCCCCTTGCAGTACTGTATAGGACTGTATCTTTTTAGACCCTCTGGAGGGTCCGTCAAACACCCGGTTCCCCTCTTCTTAGCAGGGGTATTATTTTGTGTTCTTTTAATCAGCTTTTTGTACCTGCAAGGGACGATCTCTGAATATACGGCCCTTCTCAAGATCTCACCATCCCAAGAAGGTGCTATGGAGTCGATAGAGAGATGGGAGGCCTTGCTGGAGAGGAACAAAGCGCCCTCCATTGGATCTATACGCTCGACGACCTACGGGCGGATAGGGGACCTGAAGCTCTCGCTGGGTGATTTAGATGGAGCGCGACAGGGTTATCAGAGAGCGATACGGGAGGACCCAGATGATGTTACGGGCTCTATTGGTCTGGCAAGACTCCTCATCAGGGAAGGAAGGACGGAAAAAGCAAAAGAAACTTTTCGAATGGTGATAAAGTGCAATCGCTCTCTTTCTTGGGAGCAGCTAGTGAACGTATTCCCCCCTCTTCAGTTTCAGGAGATCGTGATAGTGGCAGAGTCCCTAGAGGCAGAAGACAGACAGGAAGAGGCCTTTGAAGCATATGGGGAAGCCTTGCAGATGCGACCTAAGGATCCCCTGGTGAACTTCGGTTTGGGCAAGATATACCTTGCCCGAAGGGATTATAAGAAGGCCGTCGCGGCCTTCAACAAGACGCTCGCTAGGTTACCACGACATCTTTACACCCTCTCCTCTCTCATCGATACCTATGAAGAAGAGGGCAAGATGGATCTGGCCCAACAATATCGAGATATCATAGTGAGAAAGGTCGTTACCCATCACATCCTCCCCTTTGACTGGAGAGGAAGGGCGGGGGGGAATCTCTATTGGAATGCTGGATGCTATGCAAATATAAGATTGTACAAGGGCACGGCGCAATTCACGATCCAGGCCCGGGGCACTCCCGCCCAAGGTATATGGCCCCACATGGTAGTCAAGTTGAATGAGGAAATCATCGGAGAGGCCGATGTGACCACACGCAAATTTAGGGCTTATTCTTTTACAAAAGATGTGGATACGGGTGAATATACGCTCTGGGTGTATTTTACCAACGATTGCTGTTTGGAAAAAGAAGTCGGTGGGAAAAAGATTAGAGAGGACAGGAATCTGTTTGTGGGTGCCGTGGAGATGACCTCTGTGAGATGATGGCACATCCTGAGGCGATATCCTGTAAAAACTACAAACTTGACAAAAAGAAAATATTTATGTAGATTTATGTGAAAAATTTACAATAGTGCATGAAAGACTTAAGACTCTATACCTTTTTATAGAAATCTTATATTAAAGTAGCGGAAACTGACCGCGCAAAATATTACAGGGTGAAGAACTCTTGAGTTTTGACTGATAGTGGGGGTTACGTTGGAATCAACGGTCATTATCAAGGGGACACAGAATGCGAGATAAGGATACGGCAAGAGAGCATCTGACACATGAAGTAAAGGAATGGCGCAAACGAGTTGCTGAACTGGGGGCATCAGAGGCCGAGTCCAAGGAGATAATAGAGTTATTGTTTGACTGTAAAGAAAAATATTACGCCTTTTTCCAGAACTCAAGAGACGCGCTCTACATTAACGATCGAGACGGCAGGTTCGTTGATGTCAACCAATCTTTCTTGGACCTGTTTGGCTATACAAGAGAAGAACTAGGAAATCTGAAGGTACAGGAGACGTACATTACTCATAGTGATCGGCTCAAATTTCAGCAGGCAATAGAACAAAGGAGACTGGCAATAGATTATGCGGTGAGGCTCTGCAAGAAGGATGGGACAGAGCTGGACTGCCTGATCACGGCAACGGTGCGGCGGGCGGATGATGGAAGCGTTTTGGGATACCAGGGTATCATCCGGGATACCACCGAACACAAGCGGATGGTGAAGGAGATAAGGGAAAATAAGAAGAGATACAAGGAGTTAGC
>CAZFIR010000198.1:0-7010 GCA_964519535.1 uncultured Thermodesulfobacteriota bacterium
AGGCGTCGCCTTTCCCTTTCCCCTTCAGATGCGGGATCCCCTCTCCCTTTAACCTCAATTTTGTATTCCCCGAGGTTCCGGCGGGGATCTTTACCTTTTTGACCCCGTTGAGGGTGGGTACCTCGATGCTCGTCCCTAACGCGGCCTCACTGAAGCGTATCTCACGATCTATATAGATATCATCCCCTTCTCTGCGGAAGAGGGGATGCCTCTGTACCTGTACGCGCACATAGAGGTTGCCAGGTGGTCCTCCACCCGGGCCGCCTTCTCCCTTACCTGCTACCCTCAGTTTTTTCCCCGTGTCGATGCCCGGCGGAATCTTTACGGAGATCTTTTCCACCTTCCCATCCCTTCGGAGGGAGATGAGCTTTTCCGTGCCTGCGGCCGCCTCGTCCAGGGTAATGGTAAGATCAGAGACCATATCCCTCCCCTGAGAGGGCCGGCCGCCTCCGCGGGCGAAATCGGCATAGTCAGCACCCCCTCCAGAGGCATACTGGCCGAAGGGACCGGTAAAGGTGGTATACCGTACCCCTCTCCTTCTTCCACCGCCCCCGCCAAAGAGGACGCTGAAGATATCCGAGGTGCCAAAGCCGGAATCCTTGAATATGTCGCCAATGTCAAATCCCCGAAAGATATCCTCTTGGGAGTAACGCTGGCGGAATCCCTCGGCTCCGAACATATCGTATTGGCGTTTCTTTTCCGGATCGCTGAGCACGGCATAGGCCTCATTGATCTCCTTGAATTTTTCCTCGGCCTCTTTATCCCCCTTGTTTCTATCCGGATGGTACTTCAAGGCCAGCTGGCGATAGGCCTTTTTGATATCCTCAGGGGTTGAGTTTTTGTCTACTCCCAACGTCTTATAGTAGTCTTTCATGATCCTGTATCGTCCGCGTCGTTATCGATCTTAAGCGCATGCCTCCGTTATTAATCTATTCAGATAGTCCTCGGGATTTTCTACGCCCTGCTTGGAGATGGAGAACGAGCTCACCCCTGCCTTATCCTTGATCAATTGCAGGGCAGGTTCGAATAGACCGTCCAGATGAGCAAGGATTTCCTTGACATCTTTTCCCTCCCTCACTATCCAGGTCAGCAGGAGATCCATGGCTTCGTCATCGAGGGTGATCTCGATACCAAGCCGCTCCAAGAAGGATTTTTCAAAGCCCCTGATCTGGTAATAGGTGGAGATGACTTCCTCCAAGGCCGAGTTTACGTCCATTTCCTGTGTAATCACCCTCTCTACGACGAGATCAAGGCGGCGATCACTAAAGATAGCCCCATAGCGGCTCAGGAATTCCGTCTTGCGGGCCTTGATATGGGACTTCATCGCCTCTCTCTCGCGGCCTGCCAGCTCTCGATACCGCCTGAGCCGGTTTTCGTTATGGGGATCGTTGAGCAGCTTTTTTAATTCTCCCTCAGGGTCCTTGGCCATCTCCTCAGTTACCACAAGCTCCGTGACATCGGTGGAAGGCAGCTTCCTCTCAAACTTGAGGAGGACCTTTTCGATGGCGCTGATAAGCCCCCTGGCACCGGTGCGTTCTTGATAAGCCATGTGGGCCATTTCCCATAAGGCCTTCTCCTCGAATGTGAGATCGATGCCGTATGAGCGGAAGTCTTTCTTTTTGCTGGTAATAATAGGGCCGTGGGGGTTCTTCAGGATGTCATAAAGATCTTGCACCTCCAGTCGATGAAAGATGGCGGCTACGGGGAGACGCCCGATAAACTCCGACTCGAATCCGTATGCGATGAGGTCCTCAGCTGAGACATGTTTCAGATATACAGTCTTCTCATCCTTGGATTTGATCTCCGCCCCAAAGCCGATCCCCTCTGTGTACAGTCGCTTTTTGATGATATCTTCCAAACCATTAAAGGCACCGCTCATGATAAAGAGGATATTTCTGGTGTTGATGGTCTTTTTTTCCCGTTTGCCTGTCCGGCGATATTTCTCGATGGCCTCCATCTGGGAAATGGGGTCATGTGGTACCCGCAAGTCCACCTCCGTTTCCTCCATAGGCTTCAACAAGGCCCGCTGTACACCGGTTCTCGAGACATCGGGTCCAATGATGTTGCCGCTGCTGGCGATCTTGTCGATTTCATCGATGTATACAATCCCATATTGGGCGCGCTCTATATCGCCGTTTACTTCGTAAACGAGATCGCGCAGCAGATCCTCAACATCGCCACCCACATATCCTGTCTCGCTGAATTTGGTGGCATCTCCTTTTACAAAGGGAACGCCGATCTTTTTGGCAATGAGCTTTATCATATAGGTCTTCCCCACGCCGGTGGGGCCGGCCATGATGATATTGTTTTTGATGTTTCCTACCCCGGGGTCAGCGCCGCCAGTTTTTTCCGCCATGAATTTTATCTTGTTATAGTGCGTGCAGACCTTGGTTGCCAGGATCTCCTTTGCGTCATCCTGTTTGACGATGAAGGAGTTGAGATAAGAGATAAGCTCCTCAGGCTTCATGTCGAAGTTAACCTGGGGTGATGCCTTCTCCGATGGTTTGCCCTTTTCGCTCTCTTGTTCAGGGGAGACCTTGGGGATGAGGGTGGAGACTACCAATTTTACTTTATCTCCGTATTTTCTCTCGAGATATCTATTCAGTTCCTGCTCCAGTTGTTTTTGGTCAGGTACCTTTTCGTTTGTATCCTCCATGCTTAGTGTGATGCCTCCCGATTAAGATGTAACCCTAATATAACAATTATTCCTCGCCGTTTCAATGGTCCTCCATAATCTTTCATTCTGCATTAACTGTGTAGCGGAAGTCAACGGCAGCTTTACTTTTGTCCGATAAGAGTATATGGTATGGTTATCGTTCCCCTCGGGGATGAGAGAGAAACTATCGTCTCAAGACGATAGTTCTTTACGTATTGGTGAAGGTACATGGTTGTCATATGTCGCGCACAGACCCCAGCAGAGATGATCTGGTAACGGGGATCAAATCGATCCTTGCCGAACGTGAGGTCGAGCGGGTAGCGGCGGCTCCCGGTCTTACGAGGGCAGCGGTGTTACTCCCTTTGCTCATCAAGGATGGTTCACACCACATCCTCTTTACCAAGAGGACCGATACGGTAAGATTCCATAAGGGTGAGATCTCGTTCCCAGGAGGAAATTACGACGCCACTGATAAGAATCTCTTGGCTACCGCCCTCAGAGAGACACACGAGGAGATCGGCCTGAAGCCACAGTGCGTGTCCCTGTTGGGGGCCTTGGATGAGATGATGACCATGACCGACTTTATCGTTTCGCCCTTTGTGGGCCTCATTCCCTATCCCTATCCCTTTGTTCCATCGCCTGAGGAGATCGATGAGATCATTATCCTCCCCGTTGCCGATTTTAGAAAAGAGGGGGTTTTGAGCGAGGAGTACAGGACGTATAACGAGAGGACTCAGAAGGTGTCCGTTTACCAATGCGGCGGGCACGTTATCTGGGGGGCAACGGCTCACATCTTGCGGCAATTCCTCGGGCTCATTCCCACTCAGTCCAAAAGCGGGCTCACATGATGATCATCCGTTTTATGTATCTGATGATTTCATTGGGGTCATCGATGACCTGAATGATCTCCAGGTCGTCGGGAGAGATATGGCCTACGTGTAGAGGGGTGTCTTTTAGCCAATTGAGTAATCCCTGCCAGTATTCTTTTTCTACGAGGATGAGGGGAAAGGGTTTGATTTTTTCTGTCTGAATGAGCGTAATTGCCTCAAAGAGTTCATCAAGGGTTCCTAATCCACCGGGAAAGATGATGTAGGCCACAGCATATTTGATGAACATCATCTTCCGTACGAAGAAATAGCGGAAGTTCAGGCGGATATTCGTATAGGCGTTGGGAGGCTCTTCGGCCGGGAGATCGATATTGAGCCCCACAGACTTTCCACCCCCCTCCAGGGCCCCTTTATTGGCGGCCTCCATGATACCCGATCCGCCGCCGGTGATGACATTAAAACCATTTTCCACCAAGCGCTTTGCCAGGTGCTGCGCCTTGTCATAGGTGGGAGTATCAGGGCTCATGCGCTTAGAGCCAAAGATGCTGACGGCGGGCTGCACCTCCGCCAGGGTCTCGAAGCCTTCGACAAACTCCGAGAGGATCCGAAAGAGCCGCCAGGAATCCTTAGCGGTGATGTCGTCGATAAGATATTGTCTTTCTGACATGGAGTTCCTTTCACATCGTCATTGCAAAATTCATCTTGAAAACGCTACAACCCGCCTATATTATGGCAACGAAGTGCCGAAGTCAACGAGATTGGGAGTAATATCCAATTATGCGGGATGATCGATGGAACTGCTGAAGATAGGTCTCGTCTTCGCCCTGGTCGTCTTGTTCTTGGTGCGGAGGGTGGAACTGTGGATCACCCTGTGTCTCGGCGGGATCGCCCTCGGTTTTTTATATCGGCTCCCGTTGGTCGTGATAGGGAAAGAGTTCTTCCTGGGACTCATTGAGCCCCAGACCATACACCTCGTACTCGCCCTCTTGTTCATCCTCGTGCTCAGTGAGATCATGAAGGAACGGGGGGGGATGCGCAGGATGATCGATTCCTTCGGTGCCATCACCGGAGACCTCCGGGCGGTCGTGGCCTTGTTGCCCGCGATGATAGGGTTGATGCCCATTGTGGGGGGTGCCTTGGTCTCGGCCCCCTTGGTGGTCGAGGCATCCGATGCCTTGAAGCTCTCCCCCGAGCGGAAGACCTTTCTCAATTATTGGTTTCGCCATATCTGGGAGTATTTTCTCCCCACGTATCCTGGTGTGATCCTCGCCGCGGCCCTGCTGGACGTATCCCTGCGTGCAGTCGCTGCCCATCAGTTTCCTCTCACGATCGCGGCCATAGGGGGGGGAATCGTTTTTGGGTTTCGCGGCGTGGGCAAGGGTGAGGAGGGGAGGGACGGTACAGGGAGGTGGGCAGGCATAGCGGGTGTCTTTTCCTCCCTCTTCCCTCTGCTGGTGGTCCTGTTCATGGTCATCCTCCTGCACGTCCAATTGGTGTATTCTCTGCTCGTGGCCATCGGCATAGAGCTCCTGCGTTCGAGGGGGGTGTGGAGGGAGATCAAGGGGATCATCGTGCGAACGGGGCAGTCTGCACAGGTCTTGATCAGCGTGGTCATGGTCATTTACTTTAAGCAGATGTTGGAGGCCACCCAGGCAGTGGATGGCTTTCATACGGGCCTGCAGCAGCTGGGCGTACCATCTCTTGTCTTATTGATCGTGCTCCCCTTTTCCATCGGCCTCATGACGGGGTTGACCATCGCCTTTGTCGGCGTTGCCTTCCCGATCCTTGTGCCTATCATCAAGGGTGGGGATAACCTCCTCGTATATCTGATGCTCGCCTATGCCAGTGGTTATTGCGGGGTATTGCTCTCACCGCTGCATCTTTGTTTGGTCCTCACCAAGGACTATTTTAAGGCGGAACTGCGGAAGGTCTATCAACTGCTCTTGGCGCCCGTCGGAGTGGTGTGGGGGGTAGCGCTGCTGATCTTTTTCCTCTTTGCCGTCGGTATAGGGACATGAAGTACGAGGTGATCATCATCGGAGGGGGGATGGGGGGGTTGACCGCTGGTGCCCTCTTGGCCAGACGAGGCCTGCGCGTTGTTCTCCTGGAGCAGGGAGAGAGGACCGGGGGCTATGTGACCTCTTTTAAGCGGGGCCCCTTTACCTTTGATGCTACAGGGGCCTTTCTCGGAGGTTGTGAGGAGGGGGGCGAATTTCACACTATCCTGGTGCAGACAGGTGCACTGCAACACCTTCGTTTCCTCGGCATTGATACCGCCAAGAATATCTATCCTGATTTCAGCCTCGATCTCCACCTGAAAGGGGGGTTTGAGGCATATGTGAAGGGGACCCGGGAACTCTTTCCGGAAGAGCAGAAGGGCCTGGAGGATTACTTTGCGTTGATCAGGCGGATCGGGGGGGAGATCAATCGTTTTGAGGGGCTTACGTGGTGGCAGACGATTCTCTTTCCATTCTTCTTTTGGCACCTCATCAGGTATCAGGGGGCCTCGCTGGGCACTATCTTGGATCGGTACTTTCAGGGTGATGGCATCAAACGGGTCCTTTCCACGCTCCCCTCCCACCTTCCGCCATCGCGTCTCTCATTGCTCTTTACCGCGACCCTCATCACCAAGGTCCTGTCCCAGGGGGTGTGGTATCCGCGCGGGGGGATGGGAACTATTCCCCAGGCATTGGAGGCCGCCTTCGTGGACGCAGGAGGTGAACTGAGACTGAAGACCGAGGTGGAACGGATCGAGGTGGAGGGTGGTACGGTCAAAGGGGTCATCGCCCGTGGGGGAGATTGCTTTTCCGGGAGCCGGGTGGTGGCTGCCATCAACATTCGCCGGGCCCTCATGGAGCTGTTGCCCGAGGAATGTAGGGGTAGATTCTTCAGCGTGGTCCAGGGGCTCGAATACTCCCTTTCCTCTTTTTTGGTATATCTGGGGGTACAGATGGATGTTGATCGACAGGCCCTTCCATGCTTTACCTACGTGAGCCCCGGGGATGCGCAGGTGGAATATGAACAATTGAGCCGGGGGGAAATGCCCGATGACCCCGCGATGATCATCACCATACCCACCCTCCTTGATCCTTCTCTTGCCCCACCTGGTCATCATGTCGTGCGCCTTATGACGCCAGCCTCGTATGGATTCCGAGATGGGTGGGGGTGGAAGAATCAATCACGTTATCGTATAATAAAAGAAGAGATGACACAGCGACTCATCCACCAGGTGGAGACCCGGTACATCCCCGGTCTTTCCGACCGAATAAAAGTAATCGAGGCAGCCACCCCCTTGACCTTAGAGCGGTATACCGCCAATGAGGGAGGGGCTACCTATGGTCTCGCCCCGACGCCCCGTCAATTCGGCATGGGCAGACCGGCCAACAAGACCCCTCTTAAGGGGCTCTATCTGGCAGGTCACTACACCCGTCCTTCGCATGGGATCGTGGGGGCGGCCCTGTCGGGGAGGTTTGTCGCCGACATGATCAGCACGGAGCAGAGGAGGTAACAGGTGGACGTCCTCTTTG
>CAZFIR010000199.1:0-16439 GCA_964519535.1 uncultured Thermodesulfobacteriota bacterium
CGCGGATTACGGACGACACTGGAACGTACAGACCGGGCCCTATGACGGCGTAGCGGCAATGCTGGATGCACTGACGGGCCGCGGCTTGAAGCGAGCGATTCTATCCAACAAGCCGCATGAGTTCACGAAGCGATGCGTGACGGAGCTCCTGCCGAACTGGAGTTTCGATGTGGTGCTTGGGCAGAGAGACGGGGTACCGCTCAAACCGGATCCGACGAGCGCACTGGAGGTAGCGCACATCCTTGGTGTTCCGACGGCTGATTTTCTCTACCTGGGGGACACCGCCGTCGACATGCAGACGGCCACTGCAGCGGGCATGGTTCCGGTGGGTGCCCTCTGGGGTTTTCGCCCGGGGGAAGAACTGCGGGCAAGCGGGGCCCGGATGCTTATCAAGCAGCCGTTAGAAGTCTTGGGGCTCCTTGGCGGTTCGCGCCGCCTCATTACAACAGACAGGCCCGGATGGCGCAACCGGTCGTAAAGAGAAAATAAAATAGATCATAGGCGACGACGGCGTGAATGCCGAGCTGAGCTAACCACCCAGACGGACGTGCCGCACCTCCGGCGCAAATTCCGCCTGTGGTGGGAGTTGAGCGGAAATCCGCCTAACCCCTCAATATCAGCATTTTTCAGTTACCCGGATTCCGCTCAGCTTGGCAATATCGTATAATAAATAATGGGAGCAATCTGGTATTGAAACAGACGAAAGGAGAGACTTTCCATGGCTGATAACCCGTCGTCCATCAAACCGCTCAAGGCAGAGATCATCGCTGTCAAAGGTACGTGCAATGCCGGGCACCAAGCAGGGGATAGCTTCTCCATCAGCTGCTATGACGGTGGGGGATTATGCGGCTTCTTTTATCATGACCTTTTTCCGAGCCTGAGCATCATGCAGTTCGGCGGGAAATATCCCTGGTCATCGGCTGACGAGCTCATCTGGGAATGCCCGGATCGAGGTAATGCCGTTACCAGAAAGCTTACTAAGACGTAGAATCTCGGCAGTTTTCCCAAAGAAAAGGTCCGCGAGTGCTTTGGTTTGTGCTGCTAGCGATGTTGTTGATCTGCGCCGCTATCCTCGGGAGGTGGTATCTTCGAGAAGTCCGCAGGAGGCGTTTCATGGACACGCCTTTTCCTCCAGAATGGGAGGAGATCCTCGCGCGGAATGTCCCTTTGTATGCGCGCCTTCCTGCTTCGCTTAAACAGCAGCTCCATGGTCATATTCAGGTCCTGGTATCAGAAAAGCATTTTGAGGGATGTGGAGGACTGGAAATGACCGATGAAATAAAGGTTACAATAGCCGCTCAAGCCGGCATTCTCCTGTTAAATCGAAAACCTAGATATTATCCGAGACTTGAGTCTATCCTTGTTTATCCCGGCACGTTTTTGTCTGAAAGTATTTCGTATCTGGGCAATCACGTCTATATTGAGGGACAAGCAGCGCACCTCGGTGAATCCTGGCGCAGCGGCGCTCTCGTTCTTGCGTGGGATTCCGTGAAGCATGGGGTCATGGATGTACGAGATGGCCAGAATGTTGTGTTTCATGAGTTTGCTCATCAATTAGATCAAGAGAATGGTGCAGCCGATGGTGCACCAGTTCTTGAGCGCAGTTCCCTGTATGCAACGTGGGCTCGCATTCTACATAAAGAATATGTACAGATGCAGAGCAAGGTGAGACACGGGTTGAAGACCGTGATGGATGCATATGGGGCGACAAATCCCGCAGAATTTTTTGCTGTTGCGACCGAGACATTTTTCGAGAAGCCGCACGCAATGAAGGGAAAGCATCCGGAACTCTACGAGGTGCTGAAGAGTTACTATAAGCTCGATCCCAGGGATTGGTTCGCTGATGTTATCAAGAAGAGATAAAAATGGGTTCCTGTTTTAGTCTCTGATCGAATCCTTGGAGTGTAGTCGATCATGAGCGGATTGTGCGGCATAGAAATTTGAGCTTTGAAGTTTTCAAGACAAACAGAGTCTTTTTTGGTATGCTAGAAGAAATCGTACTATGCGGTGGAACGGTCCTTCAACGCTGGGGTTATTTCTCGCATAATATTGCAGGTAAAAAAGAAACTGACGTGGGCAAAATATCGCGAAGACGATTCATACAACAGGCGGTGGTCACCGGCGCTGCGCTCACGGCTGCGACGACCGTTTTCGTCCGTAAGGCCCCTGCGGCCTGGGCCAAAAAGACGCCTGTTCATCCGAGTGTGGACAACCTCCGGGTGGTCGGCCTTGCCGACACCGGCATGACGAAGAACCACGAGACGGGTTCTTCCTGGGCCCGCCAGAATGAGCTTGTCATGAGTGAAGTGGTCTGGGCGAATATCGACAGGCTCGCCTGCGCTCTTGTCGAGACACGGAATTCCGAAGAGGCATGGCGGCAAATCTTTATCAAACCTCCGCGCAAGTCATGGTCAGACGCGGTGGTAGCCATCAAGACCAACAATATCGCTCAGCAGCATACCCGCAGCGCTGTCATGGCTAAGATGGTTCATACCCTGACGAATACCCTCGGTGTGCGGCCTGCGAACCTCCATATCTATGATGCGTGCCATGGATACGACATGGGTAAGTACACACCCTTTGCCGGTCTTGTTGAAGGATGTCGCATTGAAGACACATGGGGTGGCAGCACGACATTCACTGCAGTGCCGGCGCCATGGAAAGGTTCAGGAGGCAGGGCCAGCTGTCTAAGACACCTGGTCGATGGATCGGTGGACATCCTCATCAACATCGCCCTGTGCAAGGGACACAGCTCTCGGTTCGGCGGATTCACCATGACCATGAAGAATCATTTCGGTACTTTCTCGCCGAGCCCTGGGCATCAGTCCGGAAGCCAGGATTACCTTATCGCCATTAACAAGACACCTGAGATCCTCGGCCCCATGGATAAGAAGACGGGAAAGGTCCTCTACCCCCGTCAGCAGCTTTGCCTCGTCGATGCGCTCTGGGCCAGCAAAGGCGGTCCCGGAGGCAACCCCAGTCATCAACCCAACTTTCTCGCCATGGGCGTTCTGTCTCCAGTTGTTGACTACCAGGTAGCGACTCAATTTCGCGGCAAAAAGCTGAGTTGGGAGCCGAATAGGGAGATGACGCGCCGTATGCTGACTGAGTTCGGCTACACCGAGGCTGATCTTCCGGCCGGGGGAAGGCTGATAGAAGTCTGATCTCACTGGACGAGGTGTCACAAAGACCTCATGGGGCAACAGATTCAAGCGTCAGGCAAAGACGAAGCTCGTTGCGCCCTCACTTTTTGCAATACCCGGCAATGGACACATGCGGATTGACATGCATGTATCATTGTCATCGAGCACACGAGGAGGGTATATATTAGTCGCTTGGTGAGTAGCGGATACAGATGGTACAATCTATTGATCAAGACTATACAGAGGTCATCTACAGGAGGCCAATGAAATGGAGATAAACGTTGTATTTATAGCCATTGTGCTGGTGCTTTTAGGGTTTTCGGCTTTTTTTTCTGGTTCGGAGACAGCGCTTATGGCCATCAGCAAACTGCGACTCGGGCACTTGGCTGAAACCATGCCTGTGAGAGTCAAACTTGTCGAGCGCATATTGAAGAGACCTGAACGACTCATCGGGACCATTTTGCTGGGGAACAATCTGGCCAATGTTGCAGTGTCTGCCATCGCGACGGCACTGGCGATATCTTTGTGGGGAGAAAAAGGGATTATCTATGTTACTGTTGTATTAACCCTCGTTATTCTAATCTTTGCTGAGATTACCCCGAAGGTCTACGCCAAATATTTCAACGAGCGTGTATCGTTGCTTATTGCCCCTGTGCTCAATATAATTATGAGCTTGTTTCATCCCATGATTGTGGTGATTACGTACATAACGAATAAAATCTTGTTACTTATTGGTGTTGATGTAACCAAGATAAAGAAGCCTCTCTTCACTGAGGCTGAAGTCTTGACCTGCATTAAGATGGCGACGGATGAAGGGACTATTACCGCCGAAGAGAAAAAGATGCTCTCACGGGTGTTCACCTTGAACGACAAGACCGTCGGGGAGGTCATGGTCCCCAGAAAAAACATGACCTTTCTTTATATCGATACACCGAAGGAAAAGATTGTGCAGACTATCTTGAGGACCGGCCATTCGCGGTTTCCCGTCAGCGCGGGAAGAGATTCAGAAATTGTGGGCTTCATACACAGCAAGGATTTCTTTCAGCTGATCGGCGCTCAGAAGCCCATCTCCATACGAAAGATCCTGAGACCCCCCTACTTTGTCCCTGCCGACAAGAAGATAGATGTTCAACTCCGCAGCTTTCAGACAAAAAGGCTGCATCAAGCGATTGTCTTAGACGGTGAAGGCAAGGTCTCAGGCTTGGTTACGCTGGAGGATATCCTCGAAGAGTTGGTAGGGAGCATCAGGGATGAACACGACTTTGTATAACATGTTACTGCAATGGGTACTTCCTTTCTCTTGTTATTTCTGCTCAGTCAAAGCTGACGTTTTTTGTTTACAAAAAACCAAAATGAAACTAAAATTAGGATAGTTTTTACAGGGAGACGAGACGCCTGCGAGAGCAATGGCCGAGGATCTCTGCAGGGCGCTGAGAAGCGGAACAGCTGCATGCGTTAAAAAGGGATGAGCATGAGAAAATCGAATATAATTTTTTTTATCATTGTATGTACATTAGTGGTAACATTGTTATCCTCCTCCCCACTGCGCTCGGAGATTTATAAGTACGTTGACGAGAGCGGTACGATTCACTTTGTAGATGATGTGGGCAAAATACCCCAAGAATACAGGAATCAGGTAACAGTGTATGAAGACAAGTCCGAGGCCGCTTCTGAGGGGGAAACGCCGACCGTCTCTGAGGGCGAAACACCGGCCGTCTCTGAGGGGGAAGGAGAGGAATCTGAGGATTATTTGACGCGACAAATGGAGGAATTGCAAAGACAAAAAGAAGAAGAAGCTCGCGAAGAATACGAAAAAAGCCTAGAGACAAAGGTGACAATCAGTGGTAATCACGTATTGGTCCCTGTCCTGCTTGGCTACGGGGGGAGGGAAGCTCAAACCATGCTCGTTCTGGATACCGGTGCTGATCTCATAACCATCCATCGGCAGATCGCTGATCAATTGCATCTCCCGCTGACTAAAAGGGCTGATGTGCGGGTGCCAGGAGGGAAGACGGTCAGGGCCAGATTGGCGCAGCTGGATTACGTGAGAGTCGGACCATACGAAGCGCGCGATATAGATGCATTGATCATATTACATGAGGGATCTCCTACCCCGCATGAGGGGTTATTGGGGATGAATTTTTTGCGAGGGCTCGAATACAGCATAGATTTTGACAATCAAGTGATCAGGTGGAGACCATAAGCATCTCGATTGAATGACTATAGGTGATTGGCTTTACGAATGATGCGCTCACGCAATTTTTGAGTGACGAACGGCCTTATGGACGCTGGTTTCCGGCTGCGATGAGGCCGAGGTTTACATAGATGGAATAATCGTATCCCGCTTCAATCCCTTCATCAGATCTTTGCCCCATTGTTTAAGAAGATTTGGCACAGGCATGGATCTCTTTGACACCCTTTTCCCTTTACAAAAGAATGATATAAGGCTACTATTCCGGCCAATATCGGGGGATCAGCACCACGCGTGCGCCCGGTAAAGACTTTGCAGATATGGAGGAACAAAAACCTTTATGCAGCAGGCGTTGCTGAAACCACCCAGTAGTTTTGACGATGTCTTGGCCAAGATTCTGCAGTTTATACACACCATCGCCAGCTGGATCGGCGGACTGATTGCCGCTATCATTCACTCGATTTTGCCCTCAGTGACCATACCCAACGATTTGGTGGAAGCGATCGGACTCATGGCGATATTGACGATCTTTTTGGTGATTATGCAGATTGCTAAAAAGCTTACGTGGATTGTGGTGGTTGTTGGGTGGGTATTAATCCTGGCACGTATCGTGATGATTGTGGTTAAAAGTTAACGCCTGACAGGTTGACTGTGCACGCTTTATTCCACGCATGAGAAAGATTGCGATTACGGCTGCAGGATCAAACAGAATGGATCGTCGTCGCCAATGGCATAATCCCTTCACAGCTTCTTCACGATTTCCCCCGCCAGATCATAGGGTTCTGCCTGGGTAACCTTTACCATGACGCTATCCCCGATGTCGGCCGTTCCCTTTTTGATAGAGACAACCCCATCTATCTCCGGGGCCTGATAGGCAGTCCTCCCCTGCAGCATGCCCTTCGGTTCCGTACTTACGCCATCAATTAATACCGGGACCATGGATCCGATCATTGCCTTATTTCTCTTCCACGAGATCCCTTGCTGTAACTCCATGATGACGGCTGCCCTCTCCTCGGCCATCTCGGAGGATACTCTACTTTTTATCCGAAAGGCCTTGGTACCCTCCTCAGGGGAATACGTGAATACACCAAGGTGTGTGAACTCCACCTCTCTGACAAAATCCACGAGATCCCTAAACTCCTCTTCACCTTCACCGGGAAACCCGACCATAAGGGTCGTGCGCAGGTGGATTTCGGGGTAATCTTTTTTTATGCGGTTGATTAAGGTCCTGATCTCCTTTCCTGAAGCCCGCCTTCCCATTCGCTGAATGATCTTGTCGTCGATATGCTGGATGGGTATGTCGAGATAAGGGCAGATTCGCTTCTCACCGGCGAACATATCCAAGAGTTGAGGGGGAAAATTGGCTGGATGAGGATACGAATAAAGAACCCTGATCCACCTCAACCCCTCGATCTTTATCAGTGCCTTCAAGAGCCGATAGAGCCCTTGCTGCGCCCCCGTATCCATCCCATAGGCTGTGGTATCCTGGGCTACAAGATTTATCTCCACGATCCCTCTGGCGACCAACTGCTCGACCTCCCGGATGACTGAATCCATCACCCTGCTCCTATATTTTCCCCTCAACTGAGGAATGAGACAGAATGTGCAAGGGTGGGAGCACCCCTCCGCTATCTTTACATAAGCCGAGTGCGGTGAGTTGGTGATAATCCGAGGGGTGTCATGATCATAGAGATAAAGGGGTTTTCCGATCAATACTCGGGGTTCACTTCCGTGTAACAACTTGGGTATCTTCGGGAATTCACCTGCCCCTGTCCAGAGATCGACCTCTGGTATTTCCTTGACCAATCCTTCCCCATACCGTTGGGGCAGACATCCGGTGACGATTAGTTTGTTAATCGACCCTCGTGCCCTCGCCTGGGCCAATTCCAGGATTACTTCGATAGATTCCTGTACGGCCTCTTGGATAAAGGCGCAGGTGTTGATAATGACTATGTCCGCTTCCTCAACAGAGGATGTGGGTACCAGGCCATCGTGCGCTAAGAGTCCTAAGATCACCTCGGAATCTACCTGGTTTTTGGGACACCCTAAACTGATCAGAGAGACCTTTTCCATTCCTGAAACCAATAAAAAGGGGGGATATATATGGCCCCCCCGTAGATTCAGCTCCTCCTATTTGCCTCTATTTACTCCGTCCCCTCCAACGGCTTTGCTCCTGTAATTTCTATTCTGCCAGTGTCCAAGTGGAGGGTGATTTCATCCCCTCTTGTCCATATTCCACCAATTCTCCGTATCTTGGCATCTTCTGTCATTACTATAGTTTTTTGAGCTGAGGACCAGACGGCCTTTTTGCTGAAGAGCTCGTCTTCCCCCTTTGAGATCCTCACCTCATCTCTCGCCACCATCTCCGTGGGAATATTACCTTCGTCCATGGTCAACAAGAGGGATTCGGCGCGGATGGTGATCTCATCACCGAAGGCCACCGCATCGCCTGTGTATAAGATGGTATTTTGCTCAGGGATGTTTTCAGTCTTTTTGGCGGAGAGCCGGAAGGGAAAGGTTTCTCCCGCGTCTTCCAGGGTCCTGGCTTCCCTCATGCCCATCTCCCCGCTCGCGGTCGAGGCAGCAACAACGCCTTCAGCCTTCAGGCTGGCCAGGAGCTTCCCCCCGGGTTTAGCAAAGGGACTTTGAGGATAATCCCCAACCAGGAGCGTTAAGGGGCTCAGGGCCTCTGCATCCTTCTCCTGTTTGTGCAGGGCAAAGGCGAGATAATAGAGGGCCTGATCATCTAAACCGGAGGCGGAATACTTCGCCAATACTGAAGACGCTCTCTTCTCTGCAGCCGCATATTTACCCTTGCGGAGATAGAAGCGGGCGATATACAGCTCGTTCTCTGCCAGCCTCCGGCGACAGAAAATGATCTTCTCCTGGGCCTTCTGGGCAAAGACGGTGTCAGGGTAATTCGCTGCCACATTCTGAAAGGCGGTCAGGGCCCGTATGGTGGCCCTCTGGTCACGATCCTTCGATAATACCTGTCGATAATAGCAAAGCCCTAACTGATACTCCATATAGGGGATGTCGGCGTGAAAAGGGTGTTGCTTTTTAAACTCCGTATATCTGGTGATGGCTTCGGGATATTCCTTCCGGAAGCAATAGCAGTCCGCGATCCGGATATCCGCCTTAGGGGCATAAAGCTCATCAGAGGGGAAGTAGTCCTTCAATCGTGTGAAAATCTCTATGGCTTCTTTGTATCTTCCTCTATTGAAGAGAACCATTCCTTCGGTATAGAGTACCGCCGGGTCCTGAGGAGCGGATTGGATTTTCTTTTTGCCGGCACAACTGGGAAGCACAACGCAGCATATCAATACCACGCCGATCAGCTGAAGATATTTGGTCTTCATAACAGTATCCCCTTTCAATTAAATGCTCAATCTTATATAAAAATGATGTCTCAGTCAACCTTATAGGCCCAGTTGACTGCTTATTCCTTGCATGGCCTTGAGGCTCAGCTCAGCGAATTCCTCCAAGCTCAAGCCGAGCCTCTCGCACTCTCTAATGGCATCTCTGCGTACCCCGCGAGCAAAAGCCTTTTCCTTCATCCTCTTCACGATTGAGGAAGGCTTTACGCTCGCTATTTTTTTATCGGGATAGACCAGCGTGGTGGCCACGATCAAGCCGGTGATGGACTCCCCGCACGTAATGGCAAAATGGAAGGGCTTGTCCCGCTTGATCTCTAAGGCCTCGGCGTTGTGGGCCTTTATTGCCTCTATGATTTCTTCCTCAACCCCCTGTTCCCGGAGGATTTCTTCGGTTCTCAGGGTATGACGGGCAGGATCTTCCTTGGTCTCATCATAATCCAAATCGTGGAGGAGGCCTGCAATCCCCCATCGATCGGGGTCATGGCCTAGCCGCTTCGCAAGGGCCTGCATCACCGCCTCCGTGGCCAAGGAGTGTTTGATCAGTACCTCCTCGGCACAATGCGCCCTCAGCAGATTAAGGGCTTGTTCTCGGTTAATCATGCCACCCCCTGAGTTTTTAATCACAAAAAAGCACAGATATCCCAAATAGTCAAGTTTCCCGCAGTTTATCCTTGAAAATTTTTTTCGATACCTTTATCTTTATGGTTGATATATCCTTCATGTCGAAAAGGGGATCTTCTTCTATGCAGAGAAAACGGGTTGTCGTCACGGGGTTAGGCCCGGTTACCCCCATCGGAATCGGGAAGGAACCCTATTGGAGGGCCCTCACGGGGGGAAAGACTGGGATTGATCAGGTTGCGTTCCCCAATTTTGATATGGAGCAGTTCAGAACCAGGATTGGAGCGCAGATAAAGAATTTTACCCTTCACGATTACCTCCCTTTTCATAAGGGTGACCGATACATGGGGAGGGCCTCCCAATTCGCCCTTGCGGGTGCAAAATTGGCCCTGGAGGATGCGGAGATAGAGCTCCGGCCTCGAGAGGGGGTGGAGGGAAGATATGAGCTCGACCACTCCGATTCCTTCAAGTTCGGGGCGATCCTGGGGGTGGCGGTCGAAAACATGGAGATCATGGAGGGCTCTTACGATAATTTGTTGAAGCACGGGGGGCCCCGGAGGCTTTCCCCGTTCTCCCTTCCTAATGTCTATACCAGTTCCGTGGCCGCCAACGTCACTGAAAGATTCGGCATACGGGGGACTACGTATGTGATCTCCTCGGCCTGTGCCTCGGCCAGCCATGCCATTGTCACCAGTTACAACAGGATACAAGATGGTCCTGAGGAGATAGTCCTCACGGGCGGCTCTGATGCCTGTATCACCCCCCTCACCTTTGGAGGATTTATCGCCCTGCGGGCCATGTCAACCCGCAACGACGAGCCGCAGAAGGCCTGCCGCCCCTTTGACCTGCACCGGGACGGTTTCGTCATGGCGGAGGGGGCGGGAATGGTCATCGTGGAAGAGATGAACCATGCCGTCAAGAGGGGAGCACCCATCTATGCCGAGCTCATCGGCTACGGGATGACCGCCGATGCCTTTCACATTGCCGAGCCAGAACCTGCGGCCACCTCGTTGAGCAAGGCCATCGCGCTGGCCCTTGAGATGGCAGGGGTTAAGCCTGAGGAGGTGGACTACATTAACCCCCATGGGACGTCAACCCAGTTGAACGATGTCACCGAGACTAAGGCCGTTAAGAAGGTCTTTGGAGATTACGCCTATGAGATACCCGTGAGCGCCACCAAGTCGATGGTCGGGCACCTTCTTGGAGCGGCGGGTGGGGCGGAGGCCATCGCCACCGTTCTCACGATGAACCATGGGGTAATCCACCCCACGATCAACTATGAGTTTCCGGACCCTGAGTGCGATCTGGATTATGTCCCTGATGGCCCTCGTAAGAAAGAGGTGAAGACGGCGCTGTCCATCTCCGCGGGGTTCGGGGGGGTCAACTGCGTTCTTCTGTTCAAGGCCTTTGAACCGTAACAATGCCCTGGGCAATTAAGGCCTTACTGCCGGCCATCATCCCCATTTTTATCTCCCTCATTGAGGGGATCCTGAGTCCATGAAGAGCCACGTTGCCATCGTGAGATGTCCTACCTATGACTATCCCCAGGTACTGGCAGGGGTCAGGGCAGTCTTAGAGCCCCTGGGTGGGATGAAGTCCTTTGTAAAGCGGGGGGACAGGGTCCTGCTCAAGCCGAACCTCCTTTCGGGAAAGCACCCGGACAGGTGTGTGACGACCCATCCTTCTATTGTGAAAGCCGTGGCCCAATTGGTCCAGGAGACAGGGGGGATTCCCGCTATCGGGGACAGCCCGGCTGTCGGGAGCGTGCGCCGGGTCGCTGCCCAGGCGGGGATCGCGGAGGTGGCGGATGCGATGGGTTGCCCCTTGGTGGAGTTTAAGGGGGTGGCAGAGATAAGGACGGACGAAGCGTACATCTTCCGCCGGTTTGAGCTGGCCCGGACTGTCCTGGAGGCCGATGTGGTCATCAACCTCCCCAAGGTCAAGACCCATTCCCAGACGCTCCTCACCCTGGGGGTGAAGAACATCTTCGGCTGTATCCCGGGGATGCGCAAGGCCCAGTGGCACCTCAAGGCGGGAACCGATCACTCCTATTTCGCAGGGATGCTGGCAGAGCTCTGCCAGATTGTCAAGCCGGCCCTGAGCATCGTGGACGGGGTTATCGGCATGGAGGGGGATGGACCGGGCAACGGTGAGCCGCGCCCCCTTGGCCTGATCGTTGCCGGGGAGAACCCTTTTGCCCTCGACACCACCATCTGCCGGATCATCGGCGTTTCCCCCGACGAGCTTCTCACCATCCAGGCCGCTCGACAACGCGGATTTGAGGGGACGGATCCCGGGCAGATAGAGGTCCTCGGCCACAGCGTCGAGGATGCAGCGGTTGCCCCCTTTCGCCTCCCGGCAAGATTTGACGTACAGTGGAATCTGCCGGCTTTCCTCAAGCGGCCGCTCAAGGATATCCTGACCCCCAAACCCATCGTGGATAGAGGACTGTGTAAGGTGTGCGGGGCCTGTGCCGAGGTGTGTCCTCCGCAGGCCATCGCCCTGACCGATAAAAGGGTTGAGATCGATTACCATACGTGCCTCCGCTGTTACTGTTGTCAGGAGGTGTGCCCCGAGGGGGCGGTGCGCCTTCAGAAGGGTTGGGTGAGAAGGCTTGTCTCGTGAGGAATGTCAAGCTGACCATTGAATACGACGGGAGTGCCTATCACGGCTGGCAGATCCAACCCGGGCTCCGGACCATCCAGGGGGTGATACGGGAGCAGATCGCCCAGATCACCCAACAAGAGGTAAATCTCATCGGCGCGGGCAGGACCGATGCCGGGGTCCACGCCCTGGCACAAGTGGCCAACTTCCAAACCGAGAGCACGATAGATGTACCTTCCCTGCAGCGGGGACTGAACAGCCTCCTGCCCTCCGATATCGTGATCACAAGTGCGGAAGAGGTGCAGGAGGGATTCCACGCCCGGTTCAGCGCCCGCAGCAAGGTATATGAATATCATATCTTAAACCAACCCTATCCCTCCGCCCTGTTGAGGGATTACGCCTGGTTCATGCACAACGAACTCGATCTCCCCTCCATGAAGAAGTGTGGGAAGCTACTCATCGGGAACCACGACTTTTCCTCCTTCCGGGCCTCGGGGGATGAGAGCCGCCACTCTACGAGAGAGGTCCTCCGTCTGGAGATCGAACACCGGAAGGGCAATCTCATTGTGATAGTAATCGAGGCAAACGCCTTCCTGCGGGAGATGGTCCGCAGCATCGTAGGTACCCTGGTGGATGTGGGCAGGGGAAAAACCGTTTTTTTAGAATTTAAGGAGATCTTTCAGGTCCTTGACCGACGCCGGGCAGGGATGACCGCCCCGGCCCATGGGCTGTTTTTGGTAGAGGTTAAATATTGACAGGCTTCAATCCCGCCCATGGCGGGATTTCGATGTCCCCCGCAACAGAGACATCTCAACATTTTTGAACAGCCTGCGGAAAATAACTTTTTCGACAACCTCTTTGAATGTAAATTCAAGCCGGAAGTTTGCAGTTAAATTTATTGTTCAAGACCCGACCCCCTGTCCCTGTCTGTCCCCCTCGATGGATTCCTTAACCAAAAACTCACAGAAGAAGACCAAGGGGATACCATGTAACCTCTCAGTACATTTTTATCTTGACAATGGCTGACGAGGCTGCTAGATATTAACGCAGGAAGATGCGGGGGGTCTCATCTGCTTGCTTAAACTTTCACAAAGGAGGTATGTTATGAAGGTATTAAAAATTTTAGTCATTAGCGTTAGCGTCTGTTCTCTGTGCATTGCAGCTTCTGTAATAATCCCATCGGATATATTGTCAAAAGCAACAGCCCAGCCCAAGTTAGATTGTAAATGGAAGTGTGACGAAACGAAGAAACAGTGTGTATGTTACGGCAAGGATTGCCAAACGTGCGCAGGAAAACAGGGAAAAGCATATGGAGGGGGGGCGATGGTAATAGCTCTTCAGACTTGCTCAACAAGTTGTTCTTGGAGTTGTAGCGCTAGTGTTGGTGGAGCATGTTACGAATGGGAGAAAACTTGTATGACAATCTGCCGCGGGAGGTAGTTTACTCTTGAATTAATTGGCGTCGTCGCTTGAAAAAAAGGGGGCCAGGTCATCAAGACCTGGCCCCCTTAATCAGAATGGATTATCTTTTGCGTTTACGCTTGGCAGGGGCCTTGGCAGCTTTAGCACCCTTGGTTGTCTTCACGAGATCTACCGCCAAGATTATAGCGAAGAGACTGCCCAGGATCGCAGGGACGATGTAGACTTCTTGATAATTCAGGCCTTCCCACCACTTGCCGAATACCGGGGAACCCATCCAGGCACCGATCCATCCGATAAGGACCTTGGACAGAAAAGACCAAAACCCCGGCACAATGTAGTACTTAAAGCCGAAATGCAAGATCCCCGAGACGACAATACTGATAATCAACAAAACGAGAAAGCTCATGAAATCCATTGAAATCCTCCTTTCACTGCTGTTGATTGCAAATACATGTTATAGATCCCTCACCTATTGAGGGATCTCCACCCTCACCTTTATCACATTAACAACCTAATACTGGAAACATTTGGATACCGTATTCTATCGAGAATGAATGCACAAGTCCCTGAAGATTATTTCTCCTCAGAGGCCTTGTATCGGGACCTTCTGGAATCCCCTTCTCAAGTCTCCCTCCAAAAGGTTATAGATTGGTTTGTTCTGTTGACTCGACTCAACAGCGGTCTTTTATTAGTCAAGCATGTACTGAATTTGTTGGGAAAAGTCAAGGGGAATTTTTTGGAGGAAGTTTGTGTTTAACTTACTATTTTAAGAACTGACCCGATCACATTTCTCATTTTGGTTTTTTTATGTGCAGTATTCTTTGGAGATCTTCGGGATGGGTTGCTACATAATGCTGTTGAAATCCTATGAATACTGAGAAGACCGCTATGCCCAAGAGCATACCGATTGTTGCCGCCTTGTAGTCATATGTTTTCAGGGTGATTAAGACTGCCCACCCAATATTCGATGCCATAATGATATGTCCGACCTGGGGGATAATATTCACCCCCTTCCACGGGAATACGAAGAGGCCTAACACGCCGAAAAAGAACATAGGCAAGATTGCCATGTGCAGGACGGTCCTGTCCTTGAACAAAAGAAACAAAGCAAAGCCGATCAAGAAGGTAATATTCGCAGGGGCACAGGCATTAAAGGCGATCCATTCGACAAATTTTGTTTTCATTATTACAAGGAAGAAGAACGTACTTTGTATCGTTGCCAACAAGAGAAGGATCGCAAGTATTATTGCTGCTATATGCATACCAACCCCCTATCATTTGAATGCATGGCATATCATATTGAACAGATTCATCAAAGACGTAGCACAGCAATTATAAGGTGTCAATATATGCAATTAATTTGTTAAATCAATGAGTGGAGTGGAGGTGTCGCCTCAATCCTTGTGTTCGGATGATGCCTTTGTCACCAGGCTGCATACTTGATCCGGTTCGCAGGACTCACACTCAAATTGGAGGGTAGTATGGTCGATGTGGTAGCGCTGCGCGAGGTATTCTTTTACGCCTTCCATGATCTGTGTGCTCTCGCTGATGCGTTGATCCTGTATCTGGACATGGCCGCTCAGGGCATGGAGGCCGGAGGTGATGGTCCATACGTGGACGTCGTGAAAGGACTCCACTCCCTCCATGGCCTCGACCTCCCGGATCAGTGTCTCGAGTTTGATATGCTTGGGGACGGCCTCGAGCAGGACTGCGGCCGTCTCTTTGACCACTGAGTATGCCCCTTTGAGGATGATGAGGCCGATCATGATACTGAGGATGGGGTCTACGACAAACCAGCCGGTAACATAGATAACGATCCCCCCAATAATCACTCCGGCTGATGAAAAAAGATCTCCCATGACGTGTAGAAAAGCCGCCTTAACATTGATATTCTTCCTGCTCGACTTTTGGAGTATGAGGGCGCTCGCCGCATTGGCCAGCAGGCCCACGCCGGCAACGATCATCATGAGCAGGCTCTTGATTGGCTCAGGCTGTAATAAACGGTGGTAGGCCTCATAAAAGATGAAGAGCGACAAGAAGAGCAAAACGCCTCCATTGATCTGAGCGGCAAAGATCTCCAGGCGATAGAATCCAAAGGTGGTTTTGTTCGTGGGGGGCCTGGAGGAAAACCTGAATGCAACGATGCTCAGGAGCAGGGCGAGGCAATCGGCCAGCATGTGGGCGGCATCGCTCAGCAGGGCGAGGCTGTTTGCCAGCAGACCGCCTACAAACTCCGTAATCATCACAACTGAGGTGATCCCCAGGGCAATAAAGAGAGGTCTCTGATAGCCTGCTGGCGGTCTTCTTTGCGCGGTTCTGTAATGTGTGTGGTTCTTCATGAACGGAAGTCTTGAGCTGCGGCGCGTTTTATCCTTGATACTTAGTTCCTTGCAATTTTCGTGAATCTACCGTTATTGTTTTTTCTTTTCTAACAGACCCTCCAGCACCCGGACCAGGAGATAGAGAGCGAGGGAGCAAAATATCCCCTTTGCCAGGAAGTACCAGCCGATAGGATCGTTGTCAAATCTACCTGAAAAGGCCCCATTGGTAAGCATAAAGGTATAGAGACATATGAAAAACACCACAATCGCAGCCAGCGACACGATCTTTTTCAGCCCGTTCATCTCGATCCCCCTCTCTCATAATTACTTGCCAGCTATTCTGATTTTTATTCTAACATAGAATACTTTGGAAGGACAGAGAACACGCAAGGAAAAGGCGCAGAGGTTATTTTCCTCTGCGCCTTTTTGGGACCGTTGATTGTTTTGTTACCTGTACATGAGTTCCAGTTCTATAGTGCCATTTACTGAGGAAGCGAAGGTGACCTTTTGCAACACCTTCTTGAGGGCATCCTTCTTATACCCTTTCCCTTGGTAGCTTTTTACCTGAATATCTCTTATCTTTCCCTGCTTAACTGTCAAAATCACCAGTGCCTTAGTGAGACCCCATTTCTGAAACAGCTGCTCCAAATCCCCTTTTACGTATGAGAGCGCCTTGTCGACATCTCCCATCGTAAGGCCGGAGAAAAGCTTTGCCCCCATGAGGTAGATGTGGGGGGAGGCCATTTTCTCTTCCGAGGCAGCG